>JAGOZU010000076.1 GCA_018058545.1 Promineifilum sp.
GTCGCCCAGCATCCAGTTCAATGTCAATCGCACCGACATCCTCCAGGGCGAGTGCGTCACCTTCGCCTGGAATGTGCAGAACGCGACGGCCGTCTACTTCTACGCCCAGGGCGAGGCCTGGCAGAACAATCAGGTGCAGCCGGTCGGCAATCGCGTGGCTTGTCCCGCGACGACTACCACCTACTTCCTGCGCGTGCTGAACCCCAACGGCACGGTCGAGGAACGGCAGATCGCCATCACCGTGCGGCCGAACGTCAACGCGCCGAACATCGCCCAATTCGCCGCCTCGCCGTCGCAAGTGACGGCCGGCCAATGCGTCCAGCTGCAATGGGACGTCCAGGGCAGCGTCAACCGGGTCACCATCAGCAACCAGTTCCGCGTGATCTGGGACAACGCCCCGTCGCGTGGCAACACCCAGGACTGCACCGGCGGCCAGCCGACGACCATCGAATACAAGCTGCAAGCCACCGGCCCCGGCGGCACCAGCCAGGCGCTCAAGTACGTCAGCGTCGTCAGCCCGGCCACCGCCACGCCCGCGCCCACCGCGCCGCCGAGCCTGCCGGTCATTGACTCGTTCATCATCACCCCGTCGCAGATTCAAACCGGCCAGTGCGTGCAGATCAACTGGAGCACGAGCGGCGCGACCTGGCTGGTGCGGCTGTTGCGCAACAACGTGCTGGTGCTGGACAACGCCGCCGCCACCGGCTCGGCCCAGGATTGTCTGTCCTATCCCGGCAACTACACCTATCAGCTGGTGGCCAGCACGGTCAGCGGCCAATCGACCTCGCGCGACCAATCCGTGCTCGTCACCCAGACCCCGCCGACGAACCCGCTGGCCAACCAGACGTTCGGCCTGGACTCGCTGAACGGCGCGCCGATCCTGGCCGGCTCGAACATTACCATCACCTTCAATGAGGACGGCACGCTGAACGGTTACGGCGGCTGCAACAATTACAGCGGCCGCTACACGGCCAACAACGGGCAGATCACCATCAGCGAGATGAATCAGACCAACATGCTTTGCCCCACTCCGGCGGGCGTGATGGAGCAGGAAGGGGCCTATTTCAACGCCTTGCGCGCCGCGACCACGTATGAGATTCCGGGGATGTCCTCCCAGCTGATCATTCGCAACGCCGCGGGCCAGGAGATCTTGCGCTACGTCATTAAAAGCCCCAGATGACGGGCTGACGAGGGACGATAGAACATCTGAAGTAAAGGGCGGCCGGTCGGTCGCCCTTTTTTCATGGGGTCGATGGGACGCGGCGCGGGCCGATCAGAACCACCTGCGCCGCTTCATGAAGGCGATCAGGCTGAGGGCCACGGTCAGCATCAGCAGCAGCACCGCCGGATAGCCCCACGGTTGCTCCAGTTCGGGCATATATTTGAAGTTCATGCCGTAGATGCTGGCGATGAAGGTGATGGGCAGGAAGATGGTGGCGATCACGGTCAGCAACTGGTTGACGCGGCTGGTGTTGCGCTCCACATTGCCCATGTGCAGGTCCATGACTTCCTTCAGCATGATCCGCAGCCGGTCGTGGTTGGCCAGGAGCATCTCGATCTCGCGCAACAGCGACTTGGTGAAATATTTGCCGACCTTGCCGGTGATGAACTTCGATTCGGCGTCTCCCACATACTCCAGGAAATTCTCCATCTCCAGCAAGGGATCGTTCCAGGGTTTGATGCGCTCGCGGGCGACGAGGATGGTGCGATAGACCTCATCGCGGCCGCCGCCCACCAGCACCCGGTCTTCCAGATCCTCCAGCTCGCCGGCCAGATGCTTGAAGCCGCGCTGGAAATGTTCCACGATGACCCCCCGGATCAGCAGATAGAGCAGATAATCGGGGCCGTGCTCCATGATATGGGTCAGCTTGTTGAGGGCGCGACGGCGCGTGCGGGAGAAAAGGCCATGCAACTGGTGCTCATAGACGATGAGGGTCTGGGTCGTCAGGATGAATGAGCCGCGGCTCTGGATCAGATGGCCCTGCTTCTCATCCAAAAAGGGCAGCATGTATTCCAGGTAGAGGCAGTCGTCGTACTCGACATCGAACTCCGTCTGCACCTCATCGAGCAGCGCCGGCAGCAGGTCGCTGGTAATGTCGAAAAATCTCAGCAACCGGTTTAGTTCGACCTCGTCGTGCACGTCACGCACCGTCACCCAGTTGACGCACGCCGGGTCGGCCTGCGCCAGCAGCTCCTCCACATTCTGGCAGTCGAACGAGCGGATCGACTGGGCGTCATAGACGACAATGGAGTAGTTGGATTTGTTGGTGAACGTGGTGCCTGCGGCGAGATCGTTCGCGCCGTTGCCTCCGGGGCCGCTATCGCTCATGGTCTCTCCTCATGTTGTCGGGTTCCGGCAGCCGCCCTACATCACATCCGGCGCGCTCATGCCCATCAGATCGAGCACCTGAGCCAAAACGACCTTGGCCGACCGATAGAAGCGCAGGCGGGCCAGGCGCAGCGGTTCAGGCACATCGGAATGGAGCACGCGGCACTCCTCATACGTCCGGTGGAACAGCGCCGCCAGGTCGCGGGCATAGAACGCCAGCCGGTGCGGCTCATAGGTTGTGGCCACCATCTCCAGCACGTCGCCCAGTTCCAGCGCCTTGCCCAGGAAAGCCAGCTCGCGCTCGTGGGTCAGCAGGCTCAGATCGGCCGCGGCGTCGGCGTCCTCCGGCAGGCCGGCCTCGGCCCACTTGCGGAAGATGCCCGCGCAGCGCACGTGGGCGTTCTGGATGTAATAGACCGGGTTCTTGTCGGAATGTTCCACAGCCAGGTCAAGGTCGAAATCGACCGGGGTGTTGGCCGAGCGCGAGATCATGAAGTAGCGAATGGGATCCGCACCGACTTCGTCCACCAGTTCGTCGAGGGTGACAAACAGGCCGCGGCGGGTGCTCATCTTGACCGGACGGCCGCCGCGCACCAGGTTGACGATCTGGTGCAGCAACGTATGGACAAAGCGCGAATCATAGCCGAGGGCGCGCACGCCCATCAGCACCTGCGGCGCGGTGGCGTGGTGGTCGGGGCCAAAGATATCGACGACCAGATCGAAGCCACGCTGGGCCTTGTCCCAATGATAGGCGATGTCGGGCAGCCGGTAGGTCGGCTCGCCGCCGGCCTTGACGACCACGCGGTCCTTGTCGTCGCCGAATTCAGTCGTGCGGAACCATTGCGCGCCGTCCTGCTCGTAGATGTAGCCCTTCTCGCGCAGAAGCTCCAGCGTCTGCCACACCGCGCCCGTCTCGTAGAGGCTCTGCTCGCGGAAGTAGACGTCGAACACGATGCCGATGCGGGCCAGCGTGTCCTTCTGCTGTTGGGCGATGCGGCCGCGGGCGTACTCGCCGAAGGTGTCGCCGGGCATCTCGGCCAGCGCGTCGCCGTGGATGGCGATCAGCTCCCGGGCCAGCTCGATGATATAGTCGCCCTGATAATGATCCTCGGCCAGTTCGGCCGCCTGCCCCAGTTCCTGCAGGTAGCGAACCTTGACCGATTCGCCCAGCAGGGTGATCTGTCGCCCGGCGTCGTTGTAGTAGTATTCGAGGGTCACGTCATAGCCGGCGGCCTCCAGCACACGATGGAGCGTGTCGCCGATGACACCGCCCCGCGTGCGGCCGAGGGTGATCGGCCCGGTGGGGTTGGCGCTGACGCATTCCACCTGTGCCTTGCGGCCTTGCCCCACATCGACGCGACCATAGTCGCTATCGGCGGCCAGGATGCGATCGGGGAAGGTTTGCAGCCACTCGGCCGACAGGCTGAAGTTGATGAAGCCCGGCTTGACGACGTTGACCTCGCCCACGTAGGCGGGGGGTTGCAGATGGGCGGCGACGACCTCGGCGATGGCGAACGGAGCCATCCGAGCCGGGCGGGCCAGTTGCAGGGCGACGGCCGTGCTGTAGTCGCCGAAAGTCGCCTCGCGCGGCCGCTCGACGAGGATGTCGGGAATGTCAAAGGCGGGCAGCGCCCCCGCTTCCTGGGCGGCGCCGATGGCCGCGCGAACGGCGGCCGAGAGTTCGTGGTGTTGCAGCATAACGCTTCATTTTAACAGTTTGGAATCCCCTGTGCCAGAAGGGTCAGCCGTAAACCAGTTCCCCGCGCAGAAAGGCGGCCGCCTGCGCCGTGGCCGGTTGGGTGAAGAAACGCTCCGCCGCGGACACCTCGATCAGGCGGCCGTCCAGCAGAAAGGCCACCCGGTCGGCCACGCGCCGCGCCTGGAAAATGTCGTGGGTCACCCAGACGACGCTCATCCCCGCGGCCGCCCGATCGTCCCCGTGACGGCCATCCCCCTGGCGGGCGTCGGCCACGATTCGCTCGATCAGGCCGATGTTGTAGGGGTCGAGATTGGCCGTCGGCTCGTCCAGCAGCAGGACGTCGGGCCGCAGCACCAGCGCCCGGGCCAGGGCGACGCGCTGTTGCTCCCCGGCCGAGAGCCGCGGGGCCGCCTGTCGCTCCAGATGGGTCAACCCCAGCCGCTCGAGCCAGTCGGCCAGTCCGGCCGCGGGCAGCCTGTCCCCGCGCAGCCGCAGCCCGTAGCCGATATTGTCCGCCACGCTGCGCTTGAGCAGCGCCGGCCTCTGGAAGACGGTCGTCACCCGGCGACGTTGCTCCAGCGGCAGGCGATCATCGACCGCCACGCCGTCGAACTCCAGCGTGCCGCCGGTCGGCCGCTCCAGGAAGTTGAGCAGCCGCAGCAGCGTGCTCTTGCCCGCCCCACTCGGCCCGACCAGCGCCAGCAGCTCCCCCCGGCCGATGTCGAGCCGGTCGACGGCCAGCACCTGGCGGCCGTTATAGACCTGCTGCAGGTCGGTCAGGCGGTAGATGGGGGTCGAAGGATCATTCATTATGTCAATATGATTCGCAGATCATCTGTTTTCGGTCGGATGTGGCAAGCGAACAAATGAATGCGCAGGGTCAGGCAACCGGGAAGGTATGCCGCACGTTTCCATGGAGATGGTCGCCCGGTTGCCTGACCCCTACGATACCCTTGATTAATTCGTAAATAATCAACATCCTACTCATCACTCAGCTTATGAAACAAATAGTTGGCGGCGAAGGCCAGCGCCAGCAGCAGGATGCCCAGCGCCAAGGCCAGGGCGAAGTTGCCGCGGCGCGTCTCCAGCACGATGGCCGTCGTCAGCACGCGGGTTTGTCCCTCGATGTTGCCGCCGACCAGCATCACCGCGCCGACCTCGGAGATGATGCCGCCAAACGCGGCGATGATGGCCGCCAGCACCCCCAGCCGCGCCTCCAGCATCAGCGTCCAGGCCAGTTGCCATCGCGTGGCCCCCAGCGAGCGCATCTGGAGCTTGACCGTCGGGTCGATGCTGCGCAAGGCGGTCAGCGTCAGCCCCACGATGAGCGGCAGGGCGATGATGGTCTGGGCGACGATCATCGCCCGCGGCGTGAAGAGCCACCGGAGCGAGCCGAACGGCCCCTGATTGGAGAGCATCAGGTAGACAAAGAGGCCCACGACGACCGGCGGCAAGCCCATGCCGGTGTAGATGACGGGCATCAGGCAGCCACCGGCGGGAATTTTGTCGCGCAGCCCCAGCAGCGCCCCCAGCGGCAGACCGATGAGGGTCGCCAGCACCAGCGCCCCGCCCGTCACCCGCAGGGTCATGCCGACGACCTCGACCAGCGCCGGATCGAACCCGGTCAGCAGGCGCAAGGCCTCGCGCAGCGCATCCAGCAGCGTTTCCATCAGTCGATCAAGTCAATGAGGGGACGGAGGTCTCGCCTCCGCCCCCTCTCGCCTCTGCTCCCGCTCGCTTCCGCTCGCCTATTTCGCGTCGGGATAAAAGAGGGGCTGGCCGAACTTCTCGACGCCGAACTCGCCGATCTGCTTCTGAACATCGGCCGAAGTGAGCCATTGGGCGAATTTCTCGGCCAACTCCCCGT
This sequence comes from Promineifilum sp., assembly GCA_018058545.1. Classification (GTDB taxonomy): domain Bacteria; phylum Chloroflexota; class Anaerolineae; order Promineifilales; family Promineifilaceae; genus Promineifilum. Next base: position 5,896 of record JAGOZU010000076.1, read on the forward strand.
TGATGGCATCCGACTTGGCCGGATTGACCGGGATGACGCCATAGGGGTTGAGCATGGCCGGATCGGCGTTTTCGGCGATGGTCTGGCCGCCGACCATCACGCTGAGATTGGGCAGGTTGTCGCGCATGGACAGGAAGGTGCCGCGGTCGGTCAGCGTGTAGGCCCCGGCTTCGTTGGCGAACGTCAAGGTATCGCCCATGCCCTGGCCCAGCGAGTTGTACCAGCCCGAAGCCGGGTCGGGGGTGATGCCCGCGCCTTTCCACAAGCTCAACTCCTTGGTGTGGGTGCCGCTGTCATCGCCGCGCGAGGCAAAGGGCGCCCCGGCCGCGGCGATGGCCGCCAGCGCTTCGGCGGCCGTGGTCATGCCGCTCACCCCCGCCGGATCGTCCGTCGGACCGACGAGGACGAAGTCGTTGTACATCACGTCGCGGCGGTTGATGCCGTGGCCCGCCTCGACAAAGGCGTCCTCGCGGGCGCGGGCATGGACGAGGATGACGTCGGCGTCGCCCGCCTCGCCCAGGGCGATGGCTTGCCCCGTGCCCACGGCCACCACATCGACGCGAGCGTTATTCGCCTTCTCGAACCCGGGCAGGATGGCGTCGAGCAGGCCGGAATCGGCCGTGCTGGTCGTCGTCGCCAGGCGCAGCACTTGCGGCTCGCCGCCGCCACAGGCCGCAAGCAGCATCAATAAAACGATAGTCAAACTGAGCCAACTCAATTTACGCATGTGAAGCCTCCCGGCAGTTTCGGCCGTTATGATCAGTTTTCATAACGAGTGGCGGAAGTATAACCAATCCGGGGGAGGGAGCAATAAAACGCGAGGGTCAGGAGGGGTCGAAATTGGCCTCGAAGGCGTCGGCCACGAAGCGCTCCATGTCGGCGGCGAAGCGCGTGAAGCGGTCGAGATACTCCTCGGCGATGGGGGTCAGGCGCGCCCCGCCGCCGTGGCGGCCGCCGGTCTGCGTCTCCACCAGCTTGCAGCCGAGCCGGGTCTCCATCTCGTGGATCTTCTGCCAGGCGGTGCGATAGGGAACCCCGAGTTGCACGGCCGCGGCGCTGATGGATCCGGTGGCGGCCACTGCCCGCAGGAGTTCCGCCCGCCAGAGCGAGAATGTGACCTCGCCGTCGACTTCCAGCCACAGGTTATATCGGGGTTGCATGTCCGTATTCTACCGCGCGAGGTATATTGCGGGTAAACAAATCAATGCAGTACGGGGGTACAGGAGTAGAGGAGAGGCGGCGGCGAAATCATCATCGTTTGGCAGAACCTCCCTCATTCGCCGCGGCCTCGCCCTCTTCGCTCGTCGCCGTGTTCGGCCGCCACCCCCACAGGTGGCGATAGATCGGCTCGCCGGGGATGTTGCGGCGATAGAAATCCTCATCCGGCAGCGCGTCGGTCGCGGCCTCGAAGATATGGAGCAGGTAATGGGTCGGCAAACCGGGGTAGGACGTCGAGATGATGTCCTCCTCGGCCTCCGTTGCCTCTCTCAACAGGGACACCTCGCCCTCGGCCAGTCCCAACTCCTCCTGCAGGCATCGGACGGCCGCTTCGTGGGGGGTTTCGCCCTGTTTCAGTTTTTCGGCCGGCGGCAGCGTGCGGATGCGGCGACGGCCATCCTTGAACTCCTGCTCCACCTCGATCAGCACATCATCGCCGCGTCGGATATTGACCTGAACCACCTCCACCAGTCGGGAGGGCGGGTCGCTGATAAAGCGGGACTCTCCGTTGCGATACTCCGCCCACAAGTCGGCCACCTGCTTGGCGCTTCCCCGCCCCCAGGGCGACAGGTCAATGCCCGCGCGCTCCAGCCAGGCCCGCAATTCGTCGTCATTGCGAAAATCGAGTTGGCTCATCGTCTGTCCGCCTCCGATTCCAAATGACGCTCACAGGCGGCCAGAGCGGCGTCGAATCCCAGGCGGCCGAAGCCGAAGCGCACGCTATGGTCATCGGCCCCCAGGCACGGTCCCGGCAGGAGCAATACCCCGGCGTCGCGAGCCAGCGCGTGGCAATAGGCGGTGGCCGAGGGCGCGTCCAGTCCCACCAGCGCCACCGACCCGGCCCGCGGCGGCCGCCAGTCGAACATCCCCGGCCAACGGCCGAAGAACGCCTCGGCCGCCGCCAGGTTGTGGGCGATGATCTGTCGGTTGCGTTCGGCCAGCCGCGCATGGATGCCCAAGGCCATCGTCGCCAGGGCTTCGCCGGGCGCGGCGGCGCAGATGGTGGTGTAATGCTTCCAGTTGACGATCTCGGCCCGCAGGTCGGGGTCGCGGATGACCAGCCAGCCGGTCCGCAGCCCCGGCAAGCCGTGGGTTTTGGACAGGCCCGACAGGACGATGGCGCGCTCATACCGGTCGACGGCCGAGGGCAGCCGGGCCGCCGGGTCGCGCTCCAGCCCGCGATACATCTCGTCGCACAGGAGCCAGGCCCCGCTCCGGCCAACGATGTCCAGCAGGGCGTCGAATTCGGCCGCGTCGGGCAGGAAGCCGGTCGGGTTGTGGGGAAAGTTGACCACCACGAGCCGGGTGGTCGGGGTGACGAGGCGGTCGAGTTCGGCCAGATCGAGGCTCCATCCGCCCGACTCCGGCCGCATCGCCCAGCGGGTAACGTTGCCGCTGACGTGCTCGGCCAGGTTGAGCAGAGAATCGTAGGCCGGCGTCAGAACGACGACGGGGTCGCCCGGCTCCAGCAGCGCGCGCATGGTCAGGTAGATGCCCTCTTCCGGCGCGCCCAGCACGACGACCTCCTGCGGATCGACGTGATCATAGAGGGCGGCGACGGCGGCACGCAACGGCGGCGCGCCCATCGACTCGGTGTAGCCCAGGCGCAGGTCGAGGAGGTCGGCCGCCTCCGCCCCGGCCAGGGCGATCAATTCGCCGACGCTCATCGATTCGCAATCGGAAGCGCACAGCAGGTGGGGCGTCGAAAACTCATACAAAGCGAAGTAATGTTCGGTGGAAAAGGAAGGGATTTTCATAATACCTTGTCGATAGCCTGATGTAAGTCTTAATGTAAGCGATCTGTCCTTTAATTAAACTTGGCCTATGGGCTTTTTGCCAATCAATGACTATCGGATTAAATTCCAACCCAAAGAGGAAAGAAATTATATGCAACTTCCAAATTTCATCATTGGGGGTGCGCTCAAATGCGGCACGACCTCATTATTCTACCAGCTTGACCAACATCCGGAAGTCTTCATGTGCGAACCCAAAGAGCCGCGCTATTTCCTCTATGAGATTGCTCAAGCCGAGCAATCTGATAAGCGCGCCCTAAACTTCCCTGCCAGGACGCTCGAGGAATACGCCGCCCTTTTTGAGGGTTCGGCCGGTTTTAAGGCGATAGGGGAAGCATCTGCTCATTATTTTAACTGGCCCGCGATCGCCCCGAAAATTAAGGACACCCTCCTCGATGTCAAGATAATTTTTATGCTTCGTAATCCAATTGATCGTGCCTATTCCCATTATCTGCATGCCGTTCGAATAGGAGCTGAGAATCGACCGGTAGAGGAAGGCTTGGCCGTGACGGAAAGTCGCATTAGCCTTGGTTGCTATGCCGAGAAACTGGAAACATGGTTTGCGACGATCGATTCAAAACAGACGAAGATTATTATTTTTGATGATTTCGTTAAAAACGGTCTCCATGTATTTGCCGATGTTTGCCGCTTTCTGGATATCGACGATTCATTTACACCTGATTTATCCGTACAAAACAAGGGCGGCAGGGTAAAGAATCAACGTCTTGACTTGTTCCTGGAAAAGGTAAAATCTCATCCGCTCCGCAAGACCATCAACCCGCTGGTACCGAAATCGATCCGAGCCGCGTTTAAGGACATGCGCCAGCGGAACATGGAGAAAGCTCCCCCGCTTCCGCCGGCGATCGTTCTTCAGTTGTCTGACTATTATAAAGATGACATTAAACGGCTGGAGACGCTGATCGATCGAGATCTCTCCGCCTGGCTGGATGGGGCATTTGTGCCCAATCCCTCCGGCTAGGCAAAGCGACGGCTTCCAGGCCCCTGCATAAGGTGCAGACGTCTATGGCAGGTAGACAAATTAATGCGGTATAGGCAGGGGTAGGGGCAAGGCAGCAGCGAAATTATCACCGTTTTGCAGGATCGCTCTCATTCGCCACTGCCTTGCCCTCATCGCAGAAGGGTCAGCAGGGCGTCCAGCCCCACCTCATCGATTCCAGCCACGCCCAACGGCCGATTCACCCGGTCATGGCAATCCGACCCGCCGGTCTGGATGAGGCCGTGCTTCTCGGCCCACTCGGCCATCAGCGCCCGGTGCTCGGCCACGTGGCCGGGATACTGCACCTCCAGGCCGTCCAGCCCCAGCAGATCGTCGTCAAGAAACTCCGGCAGCAGGATTTCGACTACCTCGATGGGCGGCAGCACTTCGTTGTAGAGGCTCTCGCCGGGATAGGAGCCGGCCGCCGGGTGGGCGAAGACGCGCACCAGTTGCGGCCAGGCCTTGAGCAGTGGCGTCAGCGTCGCCGGTTCGATGCCCGACGGGATGTAGGCGCGACTGTCGTTGCCGATCAGCATATTGACCTGCCCCTTGTCCAGCCCGTGATTGTTCGCCAGCGCCAGGGCGAAGTGGCGGCGGGTCACATTAGGGGCCAGCGCCTCGATCTCCTCGGCCGTCAGGTCGCGCTCCAGTAGCGGCGTCGCCCCGCCGGGGCCAAACTCGACGTTGATGGCTGCCACCCGCGCCCGCACCAGCCCACCGCCGCGCCCCTGACTGAATACGGCCTCAGCTCGGCGGCGAAACCCGGCGTCAGCCAGCAAATGCCGGGGGATATAGAGCAGGTAGTGGAGCGTGCCGGTGAAATACGGCCGCCTGAAGCGCAGCGACACCTCGACGCCGGGCACCACGCGAATGCCGGCCGCTTCACCGGCGGCCAGTGCCTCATCCAGTCCTTCGATCGTGTCGTGGTCGCTGACGCCGACGGCCTGCAAGCCCAATTCGGCCGCCTTGTTCACCAGTTCGGTGGGGGTATACTCGCCATCCGAGGCGGTGGTATGATTATGTAAATCTGCGATAAACGATAGAGTCAATTGTCCTCGATCTCCTGTGTCCGGGTTCATCCGATTCGCCGGTGTCCTTTTATATTTACAAATTAATCAAGTAGGGGTCCGGCAACCGGGCAACCATCTCCATGGAAACGCGCGGCCCTTCCCGGTTGCCTGGCCCTTGTGCCAAGAGGGCGGGGCAGCGGCGAATGAGGGTGGTTCTGCAAAACGGCGATGATTTCGCCGCTGCCTCGCCCCTGCCTCTATACGACCCTTCTACCGCATTAATTTGTATACCTGCAACAGGATGGGTCGGCCACCTGTCAACCCGCCTTAAGCCGCGCCGATCAACCGCCGCTGATCATCCTGACCCGGCCCATGTCGGCGACGTCATAGCCGGGCATGGCCGCCACGGTGGCCCGGAACTCGGCGTCGTGCAGCAGGTCGAGCAGCGGCCGCAGCCGGTCGCTCTCGTAATGCCGGCGGGGAATCACCAGCTCGTAGGCTTCGTGAGCCAGCGGCACGAAGTCGAGCTTGAGCGCGCGCGCCGCCGCCTGAATGCCCAACCCGGCATCGGCCGCGCCGGACGAAACGGCCGCGGCCACAGCCAGATGGGTGTATTCCTCGTGATCGTAGCCGCGCACGGCCGCGGGATCGATCCCCAGCACGCCCAGTTCGTAATCGAGTAATACCCGCGTGCCCGCGCCGCGCTGCCGATTGACCAGCGTGATGTCGGGCCGGGCGGCGTCGGCCCAGCCGCTCAATCCCTTGGGGTTGCCCGGCGGCACCATCCACCCCTGCTCGCGGTCGGCCAGCTTGACCAGGGCCACATCCGTCCCCGGCAGGTAGCGACGGATGTAGCTGAGGTTATACTCGCCCGTCTCGGGGTCCAGCAGGTGCGAGCCGCCCAGATGGGCTTCGCCGCGCCGCAGGGCCATCAGCCCGCTCAGGCTGCCGACGTTGGCCGAGACCAGCCGGACCCCCTCCTGGCGGACGGCCAGAAATTGGGCCATGAGGTCGAGCGACAGATCGTGGCTGCCGATGACGACGATGGTCTGTTCGATCTCGGCCGGATCGCGATAGAGATGCACCGTGACGGCCGCGCCCGCATCCGCGCCCTCGCTGAAGCGGGGCACGCGCAGGATGCCGTCGGCCCGGACGAGCGAGGTGATGACGCCCGCGCCGCGACTGATGGGCGTGACGGTGGTGCGGTCGTCCACCCGGCCGACGATGACGCGCACGAAGTCGTCGTCGCCGGTGTGGGAGACGACCTTGCGGGTCAGCGTGCCTTGCAGGGTGGCCGGCCGGTGGGGGGCGCGCCCCTGCCAATGGGCCAGCAGCGGCTCGACGAAGATCTCGCCGGTCAGGGCCGCGCTGACGGGATAGCCGGGCACGCCAATGATGGGCGTGACGCGGGCGCTCGATTCGCCATCGATCATCCCCAGCACAACCGGATGCCCCGGCCGGACGGCGACGCCGTGGACGAGGACGCGGCCGAGCGCATCGACGACGTGGACGGTGTAATCCTCGCTGCCGGCCGACGATCCGGCGTTGAGCAGGACGAGGTCATGGTCGGTGGCGGCTGTGGCGACGGCCGCGCGGATGGCTTCGAAGTTATCGGGCACGATGGGCAGGCGGGTGGCGATGCCACCCCACGTCTCCACCTGCGCCGCCAGCACCAGCGAATTGCTTTCGACGACGCGCCCCGGCTCCGGCTCCTCGGTCCCGGCGGGCACCAGTTCGGAGCCGGTGGGGATGATGGCCACGCGCGGCCGCCGGTAGACGCCGGCCAAGGCATGGCCCGACCCGGCCAGCGCGCCCAAATCGACCGGCCGCAACCGGTGGTTGGCGGGCAGCACCAGTTCGGTGGCCACCATATCCTCGCCCATCGGCCGGACGTATTGCCAGGGCGGCACAGGGGCGCGAACCTCGATCCCCGCCCGGCCGTCGGGCAGCGTCACGTGCTGGACGTGCTCGATCATGATGACGGCGTTGGCCCAGGCGGGAAGCGGATGGCCGGTGTTGATTGGCTGGGAGTGGGGAAGGTGGGGTGCAGAGGTGATAGGGTGCAGGGGTGCAGAGGTGCTGGGGTGATGGGGAGACTCCCCCGCTCCCCTGCTCCTCTGCTCCTCTGCTCCTCTTCCCCTCTGCTCCTCTGCTCCTCCGCTCCCCCGCCCCTCTGTCTCGACGACAAATATAATCGGCCCGCCCTCCGTCGCCCCCACGGTGTCCTCGGCGCGAACGGCGTAGCCGTCCATGGCCGCGGCGTGGTAGTGAGGGGAGGAGAGACGCGCCCAGACGGCCGCGGCCGTCACCCGGCCGTTGGCCTCGCTGAGGGGCACGGTCTCGGCGCCCAGCGGCCGCCATAGCCCGGCCTCGTCCAGCGCGGCGCGAAAGACGGCCCAGGCCTCATCAAGCGGGATATCCTCAAGATAGAACTGGCGCGGGAAGTTCATCGACTCGCTCATGTGGACTGTTTCCGCTGCATCTCGGCGATGACGCCGGGGTTGACGAGGCTCGACGTATCGCCGGGGTCCTCGCCCAGCCAGGCGCTGCGGATGATGCGGCGCATGACCTTGGCGTTGCGCGTCTTGGGCAGGTCGCTGACAAAGACGATCTCCTTGGGTCGCAAGGGCTTGCCCAGTTCGTCGGTCACGCGCTCGCGCAATTCGGCGGCCAGCGCAACCGACGCCGCCACCCCCGGCGCGAGGACGCAAAAGCACACCAGCGCGCTGCCCTTCATCGGGTCGGGCACGCCGACGGCCGCCGCCTCACTGACCGCCGGGTGGGCCACCAGCACCGACTCGACCTCGGCCGGGCCGAGCCGCTTGCCGGCGATCTTGATCGTGTCGTCGGAGCGGCCGAGGATGTACCACATGCCGTCCTCGTCGACGGCCGCCCAGTCGCCATGCGCCCACACGCCGGGCCAGCGCGACCAGTAGGTGTCCAGATAGCGCTGCCGGTCGCCCCAGAAGCCGCGGGTCATGCCGATCCATGGCGCGCGGATGACCAGCTCGCCGACCTGATTGCGGATCGAGTGGCCCTCGGCGTCGACCACGTCGGCGGCCATGCCCGGACAGGGCGCAGCGAAGGCCGCCGGCTTGAGCGGCAGGATGGGGTTGCCCATGACGATGCCGCCGCTGATCTCCGTGCCGCCGGAGTAGTTGATGATCGGCCGCCGCCCCTCGCCCACCACGTTGAACAACCACAGCCACGGGTCGGGGTTCCACGGCTCGCCGGTGCTGCCGAAGCTGCGCACGCTCGACAGGTCGTGCCGCCGCACTGGTTCCTCGCCGTGGGGAGCCAGAGCGCGGATGAGCGTCGGCGACACGCCCACCTGGGTCAGCCGGTGGCGCTCGGCCAGCGCCCACAGGCGATCGACGTCGGGGTAGTCGGGCGCGCCGTCATAAATAAGGAACGTCGCCCCCAGCAGCGTAGCCCCGAACACCAGCCACGGCCCCATCATCCAGCCCATATCGGTCATCCAGTAGATGGTATCTTCGGGATGGGTGTCCATCCCGAAGGCCACATCCTGCGCCGCCTTCACCGGAAAGCCGCAGTGGGTGTGCACGGCTCCCTTGGGCCGCCCGGTTGTGCCGGAGGTGTAGATGATCATCAGCCGGTCTTCGGCGGCGGTGTCGGCCGTCTCGGCCAGCGGCGATTGCGGCGTGACCAGCTCGTGCCACCAGTGGTCGCGGTCGGGCTGCATCGTCACATCGTTGCCCGTCCGGCGCAGCACAATGAGATGCTCGACAGTGGGAGCGTGGGCCAGCGCCTCGTCGGCCGTTGGTTTCAGGGGCACGACCGCGCCCCGGCGGTAGAAGCCGTCGGCGGTGAAGAGCGCCTTCGCGCCCGCGTCGGCCAGCCGCGTGGCCACCGCCCCCGCGCCATAGCCGGAGAACAGCGGCAGGATGACCCCGCCGATCTTGGCGATAGCCAGCAGGGCGACGGCGATCTCCGGCGTCATGGGCATGAACAACCCCACGGCGTCGCCTTTGCCCAGGCCGAGCGAGCGCAAGCCGTTGGCGCAGCGGTTGACCTCGGCCGCCAGTTCGCCGTAGGTCAGCGTGCGGGTCGCGCCCTCTTCCCCTTCCCAGATGAGCGCCGGGCGGTCGCGGGTCGCTGGGCCGGCCGCCCATTTGTCGACGCAGTTGTCGATGATGTTCATCCGCCCGCCCACGCACCAGTGAGGCCACTCGATGCCGTCGGACAGGTCGACCACCTGCGAATACGGCACGCGAAAGCGGATGTCGAGGTAGGTGAGGACAGCGTCGGTGAACCAGGCCACGTCGGTCGTGGAGCGGGCCATCAGCTCGTCCCAGGAGCCGATGGCGTGCCGCCGCATGAAGCGCGTCAGATGGCTGCGCTCGATGGTGTCCGGCGTCGGCCGCCAGACGATCTCCCCGCCGAAAGAGAATGTGTCGGTCATCATGTGGGTTATTGTGCCTTATTTGTGATGAAATGGGTAGCGGGCCAATGAGGCGCAAAAACCTGCCCTCGGGAATGGCTGCGGGATCGTCGCTGCAACACCTTATACATTTCGCCGGGCAGTCCCTGGGAGAACCCCTTCATCGAGAGCTTCAACGGTACGTTTCGCGGTGAATGCCTGAACCGTTGGCTATTTGCCGACGACCGAGAGGCACAAGCCATTATCGAACAATGGCGTCAGGAGTATAATCATCGTCGTCCACACAGCAATCTGGGCTACCTGCCCCCGGCTGTGTTTGTGGACCAGGCTCGTCTCACACTCGATGTGGTCTAGTTATGGGGTTCTTCCGCAACTTTTCGTGCTAACAGATGATTGCGGAAGGAAAATGACCTCCATCAATTTCTATATCAAAGGAGTTCGAGGAGGTCGATGGCAGCACTTGACGATTTGGTGGTTCCGTCGGTATGCGAGATTGATGACGTCGATATAGGCAATAGCATGGTAATAATCCGAGCTCATATAAAGACGCCAGACGGTGCTTGCCCGCTATGCTTACGCTGTTCGGCTCGCATCCACAGCTACTACACAAGAACCATTCACGACTTACCCGTCAGCGAGTATTCCGTCTGTTTGAAACTACGAGTGCGACGCTTCCGCTGCGAGAATGGAAGGTGTCCGAGACAGACTTTTACTGAACAACTTCCCGAATTGGTAGCGTCACATGCCCAAAGGACACGCCGTCTGGCCGAAGCGCACCACAACACCGCTTGTTTCGTGAGCGGGGAGGCTGGCTCGCGCCTGTTGGCGAGGCTAAGAATGCAAGTTAGTGGCGATACGTTGCTGCGACTGCTCCGTCGAGAATTACTGCCGTTGCTGGATACACCACGCGTATTAGGTATCGATGACTGGGCGCAGCGAAAAAGTCATACATACGGCACAATATTGGTAGACCTAGATCGGCATCAGGTAGTCGATTTATTAGCCGACCGAACAGCGGCTACCCTCGCTGAATGGCTTCGAACCCATCCCGGCGTTGCCGTCATCGCCCGGGATCGCTCGACAGAGTATGCTCGTGGCGCACGCGAGGGAGCGCCAGAGGCATTACAAGTAGCCGACCGGTGGCACTTGCTGTCAAATATCCGTCAAATGGTAACTGTTCACGTTAACAGAAAAGAATCTCATGGAGAGGCAGCCATAGGTCGAACGAGCAGCGCCAGGAATTCATAAAAGGGATTCAGGTTCCGCGCTTGCCAGGTACCAAACAGGCTGGCCAGACCCAATCGCGTCTCGCTCCCCGCCCGGCTGCGACTTCCACCGCTGACCTTGCGTTGCACCACCAGGGGACGCAAGGCGCGTTCGGCCAGATTGTTGTCCGCCGGCACTTGGG
>JAGOZU010000018.1 GCA_018058545.1 Promineifilum sp.
CCCCTGCACCCCTGCTTCCCCGCATTGACAGGAGAGACTACCTATGAACAACAACTACGATGCAATCATCATCGGCGGCGGCCATAACGGCCTGGTGGCCGCGGCGACACTGGCCGGGGCCGGCAAGCGCGTGCTGGTGCTGGAGCGACGCGACAATCTGGGCGGCGCGGCGGCGACGGAAGAACTGTTCCCCGGCTATCGCATGGACACCGGCGGCAACGACGCGGCCCTCTTCCTGGACGAGATCACCCGCAAGCTCGATCTGCCCCACCACGGCCTGAAATTTCACGAAAACCCCGCTCTGCTCTTCGCCCCCCAGCCCGACGGCCGCGGGTTGACCATCTGGCGCGACGAAGCCCGAACCGTCGCCGAGATCGCCCGCTTCAGCGAGCGCGACGCCGCCCGCTGGCCCGATTTCCGGCGGCAGGTCGAGCGCATGGGCGGCCTGTTGCGGGGTATGCTGGCGCTGACCCCGCCGGACCTCGGCCGGCTGCGCGGGGACGCGATGGCTTGGGCCCCGCTGGCCCTTCGCCTGCGGCAGCTGGGCGGCGCGGACATGATGGAGCTGTTTCGCGTGCTACCGATGGCCTTTCAGGGTTACATTGACGAATGGTTCGAGAGCGATGCCCTGAAGGGCGCGTTGGGCGGATCGGCCGTCATCGGCTCCACGCTGGGGCCGCGCAGTGGGGGCACAACCCTGATGTTTCTCTATCAGAACCTGGGCGGGTTGTTGAATCATCGCTTCGTCGGGGGCGGTATCGGCCGTCTGTCGGAGGCGCTGGCGGCCGCGGCCCGGGCCGGTGGCGCGGCCGTTCGCGTCGGGGCCGACGTCGAGCGAATCCTGATCGAGGGCGATCTGGAGCCGGCGGCCGTTGGCGTCAGGCTGACTACTGGCGAAGAGATACGCGCCGCGGCCGTGCTCTCCAATGCCGACCCGCGACGGACGCTGTTTGATCTGGCCGGGCCGCAACAGCTCGAGCCGGAAGTAATGCGCCACGTCCGCAACATTATCTATCGCGGCAGTGTCGCCCGCCTTAATCTGGCGCTCGACGGCTTGCCGGCCTTCGCCGGACTGACGGACGAGACCCAACTGGGCGGTCGCATCCGCTTCAGCCCCAGCCTCAACTATCTGGAACGAGCCTATGACGCGGCGAAATACGGCCAAATATCGGAGCATCCCTACCTTGAGATGTTCATCCCCACCGTTCACGATCCGGCGTTGGCCCCCAAAGGACATCACATCCTGAACATCACCGCCCAATACGCGCCCTACGGGCTGCGGGATGGCGATTGGGCGGAAAAGCGGGAGATGCTGGTGGAAACCGTCATGGATACACTGGAGAGTGTCGCGCCGGGCATCGGCCGGCAAGTCGTCCACTGCCACGTCGCCACGCCGCTCGATCTGGAACAGACCTATCATCTGACCGAGGGCAGCATCTACCACGGCCAGATGGGGCTGGAGCAGATGCTCGTCATGCGGCCGATCTCCGGCTGGAGCCGCTACGAAACCCCGATCAGGAATCTCTATCTATGCGGCGCGGGCGCTCACCCCGGCGGCGGGGTCACCGGCGCGCCCGGCTACAACGCCGCACGAACAGTTCTGCACTCACGATAGTCCGCCTATGGCGACGGGTTGTGTGCCTTGCCCCGGCCCGTCGCCTCCCCATCCCTGCGCAACCGATACCTCATTCAATCGTAAAGGATTATGAGTTGAAATGAAGGTAACATGGAGGTTATCGATGACCAGAAAATTGTTTTTCGGTCTTTTGTGTTGCGCTTTATTCTTCACAATGGGCGCCCAACTGGGCAAAAGCTACCGCGCTGAACGGTTCGACGTCGAAGTCGCCGTACAGCCGGACGGATCACTTAATATCGAGGAAACGGTCGCTTTTCGTTTCAGCGGCGGACCGTTCTCCTTCGTCTTTCGCGAATTGCCCACCGACCACACCGACGGCATCACCGGCATCACGGCCGGGGTGGATGGCGTGACCTGGCCCCAGGGCACGGGACCGGGCGAGGTGGAAATCAGCGGCCGCGACCCCATCAGGGTCGAATGGCATCTGCCCCCCACCGCCGACACGACCCAAACATTCACCCTGGCCTACACCCAGCTCGGCGTCGTCGAACGTGGGACCGAGGCCGACGTCCTCAACTGGCAGGCCTTGCCCGATGAGTATGAGTACGAGATCGACAGCAGTCGCCTGACCGTCAACTTTCCCCCGTCGGGACAGCTGATTGGCGAGCCTGAAATCACAGCCGGCAGCGCCGTCATCACCACCGAACCCGGCCGCGCCGTCTTTGACATGCAAAATTTGTCGTCGGGCGACCCCCTCGTCGTGCGCCTGTCGTTCGCGCCAGGGGCCTTCACCGGCGCTCCTCCGGACTGGCAAGCGCAACAGGCAAGCCAGGGCAGCCGGGCCTGGATATGGATCACTGCCGCCGTAGCCACTCTGGCCGCCGGGTTCATCGCGCTGATACGGGCCGCGCGCAACAACTTGCGCTCCGTGCCCAAGGCGAAATCCTACGCACAGAAGCCACCGCTCGACCTGCCCCCGGCGCTGGCCGCTTACCTGGCCAACCAGTCGGTATCCTGGCAACACGCGCTGGCGACCCTGTTCGATTTGGCAGGGCGCGGCCATATCGAGATCGAGCAAACCCGCGAGAAGTCGTTACTACGCTCGGCTGAATTCACCCTGACCCTGCTCAATCATCCCGAAGGGCTACGGCCGCATGAAATTGCATTGCTCGACCTGCTCTTCACCGACAAGTCCGGTAAGCCCCATGACATCACCACCATGGGCGAAATGAGCCGCCTCATCACATCGTCACGCTGGAAGGGATACACGCGCACGCTTGAAGACGAAGCCGAGCAGGAAGGGTTAACAAACCCTCTCGTTAAAGGCAAACAGAAAAAAGCCATCGGCTGGGGAGTGGCGCTCCTGATCCTGGCCCCGGTGCTGCTCATTGCCGGTGCCCTGTTTGATTCCCTCTTTGGGTTGTGGCCGCTGCTGCTGATGGGGGCCGTTGCCCTCATCGGTTTTCTGGCGGTGATCTTTGGCACCTCATATAACAAGCTATCGGATAAAGGTTTCCAATACGCTACCGCTTTCGAGCCTTTCCGGCGATTCCTGGAGGATGTGTCCAAGGACAAGACCAGCCTGTCGGATGACGCCTACTACGAAGCCTATCTGCCCTACGCGACCGGCTACGGCTTGGCCGAAAAGTGGGTCAAACGGATGGCCACGTCCGAGGACCCGCGAGTTCCGGCCTACTTCCGCGCTGCCGAGGCGGATGAAGCGATCAACATGGCCGCGTTCATCGCCGTCATCATAGCCACGACCAATTCGGGCGGAACGGCGGCGGCATCGGCCGCGGGAGCAGCAGGCGCCGCCGCGGCCGGCGGTGGTGCCAGCGGCGCGGGATAACGCCGAATTTAGGCCGGTGCAATCCGGCCGCATCGCGAGTACCTGCCGGGGCAAGCCGACCAACAGCTTGCCCCGGTTGCGATCATGAGAACAATCGGCAATATGTTCCTTTAATATTCCTCTTCCCTTCAACCTGTGATAAGATGCGGCCGCCCTCCGATGTCCTCTTATTAAGCAGAACCGTCAGTTATCTCGTAAACTTCGTATCCTATGATGACGGGTGAGGCGCTAAAGCAGGAAACCGATCGGCCCGGGCAAACGCGCTCCAAGGATTTGCGATGAAGGATGAATTTCAGGATAGCGACAAGCTGGAGGTGCCCGCTGATTCCTCCGGGTTACCAACGCCACACCCGGAAGGGGAAGCCGGCACAACACAGACCCTCAAGCGCCTGTGGCGGAGCATCTCCTGGCCCAAAATAGGCCTGTTCATCGTCAGTCTCTTCCTGTTTATCCTGGCTCTCACCCTGATGAAGGATGGCGCTCGCGGCCTGGCCCCCATCGTCGAAAGTCGTTTCGCATTCGATAATGCCGCCAATACGTTAGGATTCGGCTGGCTGTTTGCCTATGCCGTCATGAGCGGCTCTCCGGTGGCCGCCTCGGCTCTGGCCTTCCTGGATGCCGGGATCATCAGCCCACTTCAGACCTTCACCATGATCATCGGCAGCCGCATGGGCGCCAGCTTCATCATCCTGTTCATCGGCTTCATCTACGTGTTGCGCGGCCGAAACCGAGCCACCAGCCTCAGCATGGGGTTGTTGTCGTTCACAGTCACCGGCTCGCTCCAGGTCGGCTCGCTCATCATCGGTACCTTGCTGTTGAGGTCCGGTTGGCTGAGTCACTTTACCTTTGGACGAGGTGTGTCGGCCATCGCCATCATCGACCTGATCTTCGATCCAATCTCCCAATTTTTTCAGAGCATCCTGCCCACCTGGGCGCTGTTCCTCGTTGGTCTGGGCATCATCCTGCTGACCTTCAATCTGTTCGATAAATGCTTGCCGGAAATGTCCATCAAGGAAAGCCAGGTCGGCCGCATGTCGCGTCTGGTCTATAACCCGACGATCATGTTTCTGCTGGGTGCGGGCGTCACCCTGGTCTCCATGTCGGTCAGCGTATCGTTGAGCATTCTGGTGCCCCTCAGCCACCGCGGGTTTGTTCGTCGCGAAAATGTGATCCCTTACATCATGGGCGCCAACATCACGACTTTCATCGACACCCTGTTTGCCGCGGTTCTTCTTAATAATCACGATGCCGTTTCCGTGGTTCTGGCCCAAATGCTGGGGGTCACACTGGCCTCCCTGGTCATCATGCTGACGGCATTCAGAACATACGAACGCTCATCTCTGCGCTTCGTCGCCTGGGTGACCGAGAAAAATGTTAACATGGCCCTGTTTATGATCGCGATCTTCATTCTGCCACTTGTGCTCACCTTTATTTAGTGCGAGTGGTTTGATCAAGGCCATATATATATGTCTGACACAATAGAGAATCTATCCTGCATCATCAGCAACAAACGAACCATTAACTTGTATCTGGTTGCTTAGCAAGATAATCGCCACAATATGAGGCATCAGGAGTTTTAGAAAATGCGCGTTTTGCTTACTACTGGGGGACAAGGACAATCCGAGATCGCCATCCGACAGCTCATGCTGCTGGCCGAAACTGTTTCAATCGAGCCGACCGTGTTGACGGTTGTCAAACGCGCCGAAGATAAAGCTGAGGGAGAAAAGATACTGGCTCATGCGGCGACGATGCTAGATCCCGAATTCAGCTCCGTTGGGTACAAAATCCGGGTTGGCCAACCCTGGGAAGAGATCGTTCACGAGAGTGAGGCGGGACACTTTGATCTGATCGTGATGGGCCAGCGCCATTCACGCCCGTTGCTGGCACGCCTTCGCGGAATGGTAACCCAAAAAGTCGTTGCCCACGCCGGATTGCCGGTCCTAATTGCCAAACGAGAGGCGCGACCGTTCAATCGGATCCTGATTTGCGATAGCGGCGTACAGTCTCCTACCCTGCTGGATCTCTTCCGTTCTCACCTGCCGGAGGTACTGGCCGGAGCAACGGAGATCACGGTCTTGCACGTTATGTCGCAAATCAGCGCAGCCCCCGGAATCAACGGCGAGGACCTCTACCTGACGGCCGAACAGCTGATCGCCAGCGGCACGCCCGAGGGGGTCTTCCTTGAGAATAACCTGGCCTATCTGGAGAGGATTGGGCTGAAGTTACAAGCCAAGGTACGGCACGGTCTGGTCCTGGATGAGATCGTGAAAGAAGCCCGTTCGGACGATTACGATCTGGTCGCCATCGGCGTGCGACGGGATGAGAAACTGCCCCGCTTCCTGCTCAACGACCTGGCGCGCGAACTGGTGCTGGACGTGAACAGGGCGATCCTGGTCGTGCGCTAGGTTGCTCGCCGGAGGTTAGCGGTCACGCCAGATCGCCAGTCCCGTCAGGAACCGGCAAACGGCCGCGAACAACAAGCCGACGACCAGCCCCCACCAGCCCGCCAGCGCCGGGGCGATGAGCGATCCAAAAAGCGCCCCCGCTTGCAGGGAGATATTGTACCAGGCCAAATAGGATGGGCGGCTGTCGTCGGGCGTCTTCTCCAGCACATAGTTGCCGACCGCGCCGCCGGCCAGCGCCCAACCTGCGCCGCCCGCTATCGAGGCAACCAGGTACAGCGTCGCGCCGGTGGCCAGCGATAGAAGTCCCGGATAGAAGCTGATGATGAGGACACCGAGAGCCATCGTCCGGCGATGGCCAAATCGCCTCGTAACCCAGTCCAGTTGGGTCGAAGCCAGGAAAAGGGCGACATAGAATATGCTATTGCCCAGGCCGATGACCTGATCGCTCAGCCCCAGCGTATTGACCAGAAAGAGCGGAAAGAGTGGCGCGCCCAGGAACAGCGTCAGATGCAGGGCGAAGACCAGGATCAACACCTTGCGAAAATCCACGTCGCGCGGCGGGTTGAACCAGTGACTGCTGAGCGGCTTCTCGCGCATCAGGAAGCGCAAGCCCACCGTCATCCGCAGCCCCTGCCATAGACCCATTGAACCGGGCGTGGCCCAATCGCCGATGCTCTTTTGGCCGGTCGCCTGGCGATGCTCATCGTGCGGCCGGATAAACCACAGGTGCAAACTGCTCATGACCGCGCCGACGAAACCGATGGCGAAGACGATCTGGTAGCCCAGCGGAAACGGGATGACGTCGAGCAATCGGCCGCAGATGAGCACGACGATGACCGAGGTCAGGGCATAGGCGGCGTTGCGCACGCCCACAACCTGAGCTCGCCATTCCGGCGGCACGGTCGCCGCGAACAAACCGTTGAAACCGATGGCCAGCGCCGTCCCCGGGATGCTCATCAGCACCGTCAGCACGACCAGCGCCCACACCTGCCCCCCCGGGTTAAAGAGGAGCGGCAGGAAGATCCACACCAGATAGAACCAGCGATGCAGGATAGAAGAATAGAAGGTTGCCCGGCTGATGCGGTGATCCTGAAGAAAGCGACCGGCAGGCAGGGCAAAGATCAGGTTGACCAGGGCCGGGCTGGCATTGAGCAAGCCCAACTGAAAAGCGTCGGCTCCCAGCCGGGTGGCATAGACGGCGACGAAGGCGATGGCGCTGCCATTCAGCACGCCGAACCAGGCGATATCGAATATCAGATGGTTGAAATTCTTGCGGTGTTCGGGCGGAACGGGGCGGGATTTTGAGGAAGCGAGGGAAAGGGTCATCGGTCACACGGGCGATAATCATTTTCAGGATCATCGATGGTCTTAGATATTCATCTATCTTATCACAAGAACGGCGACAAGGAACGTAGCTTGTACGGGCGAGACAACCGGCCCGAGCGCCTTTGGCCGGGCAAGATACGTGGTTCGCCGGTTGTCTCCCCCCTCTGGGGCTGCCGATCACCGGTCAGAGGCAACGGCAGTCACCGACTCCCCCTCTTCCATCGCCACCAGTCGAAATGCCTTCGTCGAATCCTCCAGCGGCAATGTGTCGGCATCGGCCGCCAATGTCCGCCGGTCGGTGATCAGCGTGAGCGGCCCGGCAGGGATTAGGCCCACGACGAGCGACTTCCGCGCCACCAGCGCCTTGCCTTTGGCATTGGCCCGCGGCGCGGCCGCCACCCAGTCAACCCGCAACCGGCGAGCGAAGCCGTCGGCCAGGATCAGCGCGATATCACCCTCAGGCGCGGCCGCCAGCGCGGTCGTCACCCGGTCGAAGGCGGCGTCGCGGCCGGGGTTCATTGCCTGCACGCCCGCCAGGGGGATGTTCGCCGCCGGCCAGCGAACGGCCCGACCGGCCTCGGTGACAATGACGATGTCCATGCTGCGGTCGATACCCTGAGCCGCCACCGGAACACCGGACGGCGGATTATCGAAGGTCAGCGGCACGGGAGCCTCGATGGCGGCGCGCAGTGCGTCGAGCGGGTAGGCGCGCGCGTAGCCGGTCGAAGTCACCAGCAGCAATCGCTCCATCTCGCGCGCGGCCGTCCAGTTGACCAGTGTGGCGACCGTCTCGCGGTTGGCGAAGCGGTAGGTATCCTCGATGCCCAGCCCGGCCCCCCGCAAGTCGGCCAGCTGCCGCGCGGTGGTAAGCAGAAAGCGGAAGCGAGAGGTGATGAGCAGAAGCTGGTCATCCGCCGGGAGGCGCAGGGCGGCGATGAAAGTGACGTCATCGGGGTGAGCGTCACCCGGCAAGCAGACGCGCAGGTCAACCCCAACGCGCGCGCCGGTGCCCGGCCGCCCCAACAAAACCAGGCTATTCCCCTGATCGACCGCTCTCTCGCTCCCCTGTTCCTCCAGGATGATTCGCCGCTGCAGCAGTTCCAGATTGGCCGGCGGGATGTTCAGCCTTCCGCCAGTGGTCTCCGGCAGGTCAGCGAAATCCGCCGGGGTGTGGGCGGGAAGATCGACTTCACCCCGTTCCAGGTGTCGGCCGATGATACCCAGCCCGGCGGTGACGCTGCTGAACGGGTCGATGCTACGCACTTTGGCCTCGCCAAAGTGACGGCCCAGCATCTCGTGGAAGACGGGGATGAGCGCCGAGCCGCCGGTGCGGATGACACTGTCGATCTGGTCCGGCCGCAGGCCCGACCGGCTGACCGTCTCCAGCAGATGATGTTCGATAGCTCGCGTCTCGCCACGGATGATCCCCTCGAACTCGCCGCGGGTGACGAATTCATGGACCTCGAAGCCGGGGCCATCGAGGGTAATGGCCGCGCCGCGTTTGTCGGAGAGCGCGCGCTTGGCCTCCTCGACAATATCGAACATTTTCAGGCCATAGTTGCTGCCGGCCAGAGCGATGAGGGCCTCGATCTGGCTTCGGCGCTGGGCGGTCTGGGCGATCTCGCGCAGGATGGGCTTGTTCTCGGTTGACTGGAGTTCCATGATTGTCTGCCAGTCGGAAAAGGTGTCGTAGATCCATTGCGGCACGGTTAACGCCTTGTGGCGCGGGCCGTAGAGACTGCCTTCGCCAAAGTGTCGCGGCAACTTGGCCCGCACGAGCTTGCGGTCGAAGACATCCCCGGCCACGGGGATGCCGCCGGTGGCCAGCACGCGAGGCCGCCCCTCGCCCAGCCGCATGACGGTGATGTCCAGCGTACCGCCACCGAAGTCGAAAATCAGGGCGTTTTCCGGCCGTGTCAATTCCTGGGCATAGCTCCAGGCAGCCGCCACCGGCTCGTATTGCAGATAGACCGTCCGGTAGCCGGCGCGAAAGGCGGCGTGGAGCAGCCGCGCCTCGGCCAGGCGATCGCCTTCCTCGTCAGCGGCGAAGTGGACGGGGCGGCCCATAACCACCTGGTCGATCTCACGCCCCAGCAGCTTCTCGGCGCGGGCTTTGGTCACCGTCAGATAAAGGGCGATGAGGCTGTCCAGCGAATAGTACGTCCGGCCGATGACCGTGCCGGGGTAGTTGACATCGCGCAAGGCCGTTTTGATGGACAGGAACAGCCGCCCGGGCGAGAGAATATCGGCCCAGGAATAGACGTCTGTGACGTAGAAGACGCGATCGGCGATAACTTCGATCTCGCCCACCCAAACGCGCTGCATCCTGACCGGACGATTGAGGTTGTGCTGGAAGTAGAGGTCGATAGCCGTCCGGCCGATAGTGACGGCTTGCTCGTTGGTGATGTATAGCGCGGTACGGGCGACGCGCGGGTTGGGAGCCGAGGGGTCGATCGGCAGGATATCGACAGCGCGATCATCCGCGCCACGGTCGTGGACGACACGGTCGTGGACGACACGGTCGTGGACGACACGGTCGTGGACGACACGGTCGTGGACGCCACGATCGTGGACAACCGCCATGCCGCTGTTTGTGGTGCCGAAATCCATGCCGATGATCATAAGGATGAATCCACGGTCGTTACAGGTTCCCAAAAAATAAGGAGGGGTATTATCCGCGGATTGGGCGAAATGGACAGGTCAAAGGAAAAAATTCCATCATCATTAGATATCACGGCCCCTTCACTTGCCATCATGGCGGTCTTGTTGTATCATGTCAACAATTCACCCCGGTTTCGGTGGCGGATATCGCCCACTGCGGGCGCAGGGAGGTCCCATCAACCATCTGTGGGACATCAAATAGATATCAAGGGAAATCGCGACGGCTTGATCATCCGGGTGACGGACCATCCGGACTTTGCCGTTTATGAAAACCTGCGCCGCGAACTGGAGAAAAAACGCGACTTTTTGCAGGGCAGCCGCATCGCGCTGGAGATCGGCCGCCGTACTCTGAACAACGAACAATTGACGGGCCTGCGCGAGCTGTTCGACACCCACAAGCTGTTGCTGTGGGCGATCATCGCCGACGACCGCGAGACGCGCGAGAAGGCCCGTGAGATGGGGCTGGCGACTCGCCTGTCGGGCAGCGCCACGGACCTGGAAGGCAACGCGCTGAAGATCTCCCCCAACGGCAAGGACAACGGAACAAACGGAACAAAAGAAGCTCCACCGGCCAACGCGCTGCTCCTGCGCGAGACGTTGCGCTCCGGCCGATCCGTGGTCCACGAAGGGCATGTCGTGATCCTGGGCGACGTCAACCCCGGCGCGGAAGTGATCGCCACGGGCAACGTGATCGTCTGGGGGCGGCTGCGCGGCATGGTTCACGCCGGGGCGGCGGGCGAGGCTTCGGCGGTGATTTGCGCATTGGAACTGAATCCAACCCAATTGCGCATCGCCGACCGGATCGCCGTGGCCCCCGACGACAACCGCGCGGACGCGGTTCCGGAGCAAGCGACGATTCGCGACGGCCAGATCGTGGCCGAGAACTGGAAACATTGAGCAGACGGTGAGCAGCAATCAAGGATGCAATTTGTGACGATGGCGGGACGAGTCTGATCCGAGAGGACGAATATAATGAGTGCACAAATCCTGACGGTAACCTCCGGTAAAGGGGGTGTGGGCAAGACGACGGTGACGGCCAACCTGGCAGCCGCGTTGGCGATTATGGGCCATCGCGTGACGGCGATCGACGCCGACATCGGCCTGCGCAATCTGGACGTGGTCATGGGGCTGGAAAACCGCATCGTCTATGACCTGGTCGATGTGGTCGAGGGTCGCTGCCGCTTGCGCCAGGCGATGATCAAGGACAAGCGCCAGCCGGAGCTATACCTCATCCCGGCGGCGCAGACCCGCGACAAGAACGCCGTCAGCCCCTCGGACATGGTGCTGATTTGCGATCAGTTGCGCAAGGAGATGGACTATATCGTCATCGACTCCCCGGCAGGCATCGAGCGCGGTTTCCGCAACGCCGTGGCCCCGGCCGACAAGGTGATCATCGTCACCAACCCCGAGGTGTCGGCCGTGCGCGACGCCGACCGCATCATCGGCCTGATTGAGGCCGAGGAGAAAGGGCCGGGCCAACTGATCCTTAATCGCGTCAAGCCCGCCATGGTCAGCCGGGGCGACATGCTCTCGGTCGATGATGTCCTCGACATCCTGGCCGTGGACCTGCTGGGCGTCATCCCGGAGGACGAACGTATCCTCGTGGCCAGCAATCAGGGCTTGCCGCTGGTGATGCATGGCGTGAATGGCGCCGGCGCGGGCGAGGCGTTCCGCAATGTGGCCCGCCGGCTGGATGGCGAAGATGTGCCGTTTTTGGACCTGACTCCGAAGCAGACGCTGATGGGCCGTCTAAGAGCGCTCATGGGCAGCAACTCGAATTAACGGCGAATGATGGCGACCACTGTTCTTCATTCGTCACTCGTCATTCGTCGCTCGTCATTTGGAACGAAGAGGGACACGGCATGAACTGGATCGATCGATTGCTCGGAAAAAATGAATCCAGCGGCCAGGTGGCCAAGCAGCGCTTGCAGATGGTGCTGATCCACGATCGCGCCGACTTGCCCCCCGGTATGCTGGAACTGATCAAGGACGACATCATCCAGGTGATCGCCAAACACATGGCGATCGACACGGACAAGGTGATTGTGCATCTGGAGCAAAACACGCAAGAAAACCGGCTAGTGGCGGAGATTCCCCTGATGACGGTGCGGGCCGGGCGGAATGGAGCAAGGTCCGGCAAATAGAGAAAAGCCCGCACCACAGAAATGCCGGATTCGGTAAAGGTGTGAAAACGCCTAATATCGTTGGTTCCCATGCATCCTCGGGGCTAGAATCAACCGGCAATGATGTCCAGAACCTCGGTATGGCGCTATTTTGATGTGTGGCTGCTGGCGGCCGTGTTGCTGCTGACCGGCTACGGCATCCTGATGATCCGCAGCGCCATCACCGGCGCGCCCGCCTTCGCCGGCTACCCGCAACAACAGCTCATCTGGGCCGTCCTGGGACTGGTCATTTTGCTGGTCACGGCGGCCATCGACTACCGCGTGCTGACCTCGGCCCACTGGTGGATCTATGCCGGGCTGGTCGGCTTGCTGGTGCTGGTGATCATCACCGGCCAGGTAAACAACGACGCTCGCCGCTGGATTCAGATCACCCCCTCGTTCCAGATTCAGCCGTCGGAGTTCGGCCGCATCTTCATCTCCATCACCTTCGCCCAATTTTTGGCCAACCGGCGGCAACTGATCGCCCGCTTCGACAACACGATCATCACCCTGATCTATTTCGCCGTCCCCGTCGGGCTGATCTTCATCCAGCCCAATCTGGGCATGACCATCCTGTTCATGTTCCTGTGGTTCATCATGATCTGGGTGGCCGGGCTGCCGTTGCGCCATTTCGTCATGCTCGGCCTGATCGGGCTGGCCGTGGGGCTGGCCGTCTTCCCCTTCCTGGCCGACTACCAAAAAGGGCGCATCACCACCTTCCTGAATCCCGAAGAGGCCAGCAGCGACGACGTTTTCAACATCGACCAGGCCGAGATCAGCATCGGCTCCGGCGGGATGCTCGGCAAAGGCTACCTGGAGGGGACGCAGAGCCAGCTCGGCTTCCTGCGCGCCCAGCACACCGACTTCATCTTCTCGGTCGTGACGGAGGAGATGGGGCTGATATTCGGCTCGCTGGTGGTGCTGGGGCTGATGGGCATCATCCTCATGCGCATCCTGCGCGCGGCCTCGCTCAGTCCCGACCCGGCCGGCAAGCTCATCTGCGTCGGCATCGCCGCCATCCTGTTCTTCCAGACGGCCGTCAATGTGGGCATGAACGTGCGCGTGCTGCCCGTGACCGGCCTGACGCTGCCCTTCGTCAGCTACGGCGGCAGCTCGCTCATCACGTTGTTCCTGGCCATCGGCGTGGTCGAGTCGGTGCTGATGCGACAGAAGAAGCAGGAGTTTGGATAGCTTGCGGTTATCGATCACAACACCTACCAACTTCTCCCTTTTCTGCTATCCTTACAGTTTGCTAAACACAACCAACAAATTGCGTAGCCTCAAAATCTGCGCAACCTGCGGATAAACCTCTTTATGACCGTACGCGTACGATTCGCACCCAGCCCCACCGGCTACCTCCACATTGGCGGGGCGCGCACCGCCCTCTATAACTGGATGTTCGCCCGCAAGAACGGCGGCCAGTTCATCCTGCGCATCGAGGACACCGACCAGAAGCGCTCCGTCAAGGGCGCGACTCAAGCCCTCATCGACGCCCTGCGCTGGATGGGTCTCGACTGGGATGAAGGCCCCGGCGTCGGCGGCCCGTTCGGTCCCTACGTCCAGAGCGAGCGCGCCGATCTCTACCGCCAGTGGGCGCAATGGCTACTGGATCATGACCACGCCTACAAATGCTTCTGCACCGCCGACGAGCTGAAAGAGCGCCGCGCTGCCCAGAAAGCCGCCCGTGGCGATCAGGGCTACGACCGTCGCTGCCGTGTCCTCTCACCGGCTGAGGTAGCCGCCCGCGAGGCGGCCGGGACACCCTACGCCGTCCGCTTCAAGGCCCCCACCGAGGGCGCGACGGTCATCCCCGACGTCATCCGCGGCGACATCACCGTGCCCAACGCCCAAATCGCCGACGCCGTGCTGCTGAAGTCCGACGGCCTGCCGACCTACCACCTGGCCAACGTCGTCGACGACCACTTTATGGAGATCAGTCATATCCTGCGCGCCGATGAATGGATCAGCAGCGCGCCGCTGCACATCAACCTCTATGCCGCGTTCGGTTGGCAGCATCCCGTCTACGCCCATCTACCGCTGGTGCTGAACCCCAGCGGCCGCGGCAAGCTGAGCAAGCGAACACAAGCCTTCGACGACGGCGGCCGCGAGGTGCTGGTCAAGGTCGAGGAGTTCCGCGACGCCGGCTACCTGCCCCAGGTGCTCAACAACTTCCTGGCCAACGTCGGCTGGTCGTTTGGCGACGACCGCGAGAAGTTCCCCATCGAGGAAGCCATCCCGCGCTTCCGGCTGGAGGACATCAACCCCGCGCCCACGCGCCTGCCCTACGACAAGCTCGACTGGCTCAACGGCCAGTGGATCCAGGACATGGAGCCGCTGGAGCTGGCCCAGGCGGTGAAGCCGTTTCTGGAGCGGCAGGGGCACGAAGTCAGCGCCGAGGCCCTGCTGGCCGTGGCCCCGTCGCTGCGCGTGCGGCTGAAGCGGCTGACCGACGCCGCCGACTTCCTCAAATTCCTGTGGGAGGACGGCGAGGCGACCACGCTCACCGCCGAGCGAATGACTCATAATAAATTACCGGGCGATGCCGCGTTGCGCAGCTTCCAGGCGGCCCGCGCCTTCATCGCCGCGGCCCAACCGTTCGATGTGGATTCGCTGGCCGCCGGGCTGAACGCCATCGGCGAGAGCCACACGACCAACGGCAAGGCCGGTCCGTTCCTCGGCGTCCTGCGCCTGGCCGTCACCCGGCAGGACGTCTCGCCGCCGGTGTTCGAGTCGATCGTAGCCCTCGGCCGCGAGCGGACGCTGGCTCGTCTCGACAGCGCGATTAAGTTATTGGCAAATGCCTAAAGAGATCTCCCGTGACCTGCGCGGATAAAACTACCTGAACAATCCTATGACTGACACGACTACTCCGACCACCTCCAACTTCATCCGCACCATCATCGACGAAGACAACGCCATCGGCAAGCACGCCGGCCGCGTCCACACCCGCTTCCCGCCGGAGCCGAACGGCTACCTCCACATCGGCCACGCTAAGTCGATCAACCTCAACTACGGCCTGGCCCGCGACTATAACGGGCTGTTCAACCTGCGCTTCGACGACACCAACCCCGAGAAAGAGGAGCAGGAGTACATCGACGCCATCATGGAAGACGTGCGCTGGCTGGGGGCCGACTGGGACGGCCGCCTGTTCCATGCCTCCGACTACTTCGAGCAGCTCTACCAGTGGGCCGAGCAGCTCATCCGCGACGGCAAGGCCTACGTCGACGACCTGAGCGCCGAGGAGATCCGCGAACATCGCGGCACCCTGACCGAGGCTGGTCGCAACAGCCCTTACCGCGACCGCGCCGTGGAGGAGAACCTCGACCTGTTCCGCCGCATGCGCGCCGGGGAATATCCCGAAGGCTCCCGCGTGCTGCGGGCCAAAATCGATATGACCTCGGCCTTCATCGTCCTGCGCGACCCGGTCATGTACCGCATCCTTCACGCCCCGCACCCGCGCACCGGCAACGCCTGGCACATCTACCCCACCTACGACTGGGCCCACGGCCAGAGCGACTCTATCGAGGGCATCACCCATTCCATCTGCACCCTGGAGTTTGAGAACAACCGCCGCCTCTACGACTGGTTCCAGGAAGCGCTGGGCATCCCCCGCTCGCAGCAGATCGAATTCGCCCGGCTCAACCTGACCTACACCGTCATGAGCAAGCGCAAGATGATCCGGCTGGTGAAGGAAGGCCACGTCAACGGCTGGGACGACCCGCGCATGTGGACGATCCGTGGTCTGCGCCGGCGCGGCTACACGGCCGAAGGCATCCGCAATTTCACCGACATGATCGGCGTCAGCAAGGCCAACAGCCTCGTCGATATGTCCGTGCTGGAGCACGCCGTCCGCGAGGACCTGAACATCCGCACACCGCGGGTCATGGCCGTGCTGGAGCCGCTGAAGGTGGTCATCGAGAACTACCCGGCCGGGCAGGAAGAGACATTCGACGTGACCTACTACAAGCAGGACAAGACGCGCACCGAGTCACGGCCCATCCCCTTCTCGCACGAGATCTACATCGAGCGCGACGACTTCATGGAAGAGCCGGTGAAGGGCTACAACCGGCTGGCTCCGGGGGTCGAGGTGCGTCTGATGAACGCCTACTACATCACCTGCACCGGCGTGGTCAAGGACAAGGCCGGGCGGATTGTGGAACTGCGCGCCACCTATGACCCGGCGTCGCGCGGCGGCCAGACGGCCGACGGCCGCAAGGTGAAGGGGACGATCCATTGGGTGTCGGCCGAGCATGCGCTCCCGGCCGAGGCGCGCCTCTTTGAGCCGCTATTCACCCAGGCCAATCCCGAAGAAGGGGTCGATGACTTCGTGGAGAATCTGAACCCCGACTCCTTGCGCGTGGCAGACGCGCTGGTGGAGCCGAGCCTGGCCACGGCCGCGCCCGGCGACAAGTTCCAGTTCGTCCGCAACGGCTACTTCTGCATCGACCCGGACACGACGGGAGACATGCTGGTGATTAATCGGACGGTGGGATTACGAGAGGGGTGGCGATAGGCCTGGGCGTCACACCGGTGGATGGACGCCGGCAATAATCCAGTTTTGCCTGGCCCTGATGATGCGCGGCCGATTCATCTTCAGGCGTTCAACAGTTGCGCGGCCTTCCGGCGTCATCCCTTGAATCAGCAAGCCGCCGCCGACCCACTGAAAGTGATCGCCCCAATTGTCCAATCGCGGATTAAACAAACGGGAAGACCCACCGCCGGCCGGGTCAATCCCTGTAATCGACGCGCCTTTACTCAGGTTACAACTGGGGCAGGCAAGGCACAAATTGTCAGGGTTATTCCCCGCATTTGGATCGATATGATCAACATGCATCGCCTGGCCAATACTCGGTTCAAACGTCCGGCAGTATTCACAATAACCGCCAGCACGCTCATACACCAACCGGCGGGTCGATGCCCAGGACGTTTCACTCACGAGAATTCAGATCTGTAGGGGAGATAGAATAACCACGTTCAGCCAGAAGGGCCGCAGCCATCGATTTACGCAGCATCAGCCGTTCACTCCGCTCCACGAGCTGCGCTAATTCGTCCCGCTCTGCTGTCGCCAAGCCGAGCAAGTGCCTGTCCATTAGAAGCTGTAGCCGCTCCTGGTTCTCCGAACTCATCTGTTCCTGGGCTATCGTCCAAAGTGTATCGTCCGTCAGGTGAATGAGGGCGGCCAGTTCAGCTTCTTCGTCCTCGGGCAACGTGGGCAAGACCACGGGCAGGGTGCGGAGATGTTCGATCAAGATTCGATCGACCGGCCGCTGCGACTGTTCCGCCAGTTGACGCGCGCGATAAACAACATCATCAGGTACAGTTAATATGTATTGACTCATCATTTCACCCTGCATTCCCAGCTCCAGCCACCCTGAATACTATTATAGCCGAAACCGTAATCTTTAAAGCGCGTTAGTCAAGCTGACGGGTTCGTCAGAATCTCCAATTGGCTCAGGTAGACCATCGCCTCCTCGGCCGACGCCCCACACATCTCCGCGGTCGGCCGCAAGCCGACACACACCGCCGGGCGTTCCGGCAGCCCGAACAGCTTGCACAGGTTGTCGTCGGTCAACTGGACGCAGCGCACTCCGGCCGGCTTCCCGCGGGGCATGCCCGGGATAGGCGACGAGATCGACGGGGCGATGCAGCACGCCCCACAGCCGGGGCGACATTGAATGGCGGAAGGCTCGCCGGTGGGTATCATATGATCATGATCATCGCCAATTCGGCCCGCTTCTCGTGGGATGGCTGATGGTGATGGGGGTTACAGGCTCAATTCAGTTGGTCGCCGTCGCGTTCCCATCATAGCTCTGCAACTCGGCCTTCATTTCCTCCATCTCCGGCTTCGATATGACGCCCTCCTTGAGCAGCAACTCGAAGCGGTTCAGCTCTCGTTGCGTATCTTCGGGATCGATGATCCGGAAATATTCCCGACGGAGATAACGTTTTCTGGCCTCTTGCATCTCTTTGAAAAAGGCCAGCAACTGTTCCTCGGAAGGGTTATTCTTCAGGAAGTATAAATAATTGCCGCTTGCAAGACCGAGTCGCAAGTAATTACGTCGGCGCCACAGGTAAAAACCAAAGAAAATGACCGCCGCAATAGCCCAAAGTGGCGCCCAACGCATCAGTTGTTGGTAGCCCAACAGGTTCGCCACGAAGCCGGCAAGAGCAAATAACCCGAAGCTGATGGCGATGTTATAGAGTCGACCATCCCGCTGGGATATACGACTCATGTCCGGCGTCAAATCCTCATACCGGACAAAGATCTCCGCATCCCCATTGGAATCCTTGTAATAGACCCGAATGCGATCCTTTTCCAGATAGAACTCGCGGCGTTCACTTAAATATCGCTGCTTCAGAAAGGAAAGGGATGATATGCTCATGCTAAATGACTCTCCGACCCGCAGGTGCCGGACCAAATCCACCGGCGACTGTGGCCAAATTGTAGCCAGCGCCAGGGTGAGCCGCAAATCATTCCGTGATCTTTGCAACGTATTTTACATCCTTGAGAATCGAGAAATCCTTATCCTGAGTCCAGAGAACCGCATTGTGATGGCGGGCTGTTGCCAGCATGATGCTGTCGGCCATGGGTAACTTGAACTCATCCGACAGCTTGGCCGCGGCTAGCGCAATGGTTGGGTCCAAGGCTATGGTCGCCCCCTGCATCATGAGGGCTGCCGCTTCCAGTGCTTTTTCCTCGCCCGCCTGTTGCAAGACCCGTTTGAAGACCTCGTAAAGGCTGATGGTTGGCACGAGAAGGTCAGCCGTATCCTCAATTGCGGGAGCGAAGAAGCCCGCGTTCAGTCCATCAGCGAAATATTCCAGCCAGCCCGATGAATCTACAACATTCATAGCCGATCCGGCTCACGCTCGATCGTCGTGTCGATACCCTTCAAAAAGCCGCGAGCTTCAGTAATCTCCCGGACAGGGATTAACTCAATCCGGTTTTGATAGCGGATCATCTGGACTTTTTGTCCCGGACGAATGTCCAACGCCTCGCGGATGGCCTTGGGGATCACAATTTGGAACTTGGGTGAAACGAGAACGGTTGTCATACAAAACCTCTATCGATGACGGATCCGTCATACGCGGATTATACCCACATAATAGGGAATTTCAACTCGTCACTGAGGCTTCAATCCGCCGATCATAAATATCTGAGGCCTATCAATCGAGATGGACGCCACGCAGAAGCTGGGCATTAATGGCGACGATGATCGTGCTCAACGACATGAGCACCGCGCTGTACAATATCGCAGATAGCTTCTTGAAGAGTGATCCTGTTTTTTCGGACCTGAGCGAGCCTGGCCTGCTCCGGAGTCAAAAGGGCTTTCAATTCGGTACATATTTGTTCAGCATGGTTTTTCGATTCATACCGAATGAGTGGGTGGTCAAGGGCAAGCGACACGATGACTTGCGCTTGTTCAAGCTCCCCTTCCCCCAGAAGGACATAGGCAATCCCAATGAGAGCGTCCAACGCTTCCGGCAGAATCTGCTCGTATCCTGCAATCGAAAGCAACTCGTCATAGGCGGCACGGGCTTCGGCATTAGCATTCAGGGCAAGATAAACAGCGCCCAGACTATTAAGCGCCTGTAACATACCCCAAAATTCATTGATCTCCCGAAGTTGAACCAATGCCTCTCGAAACAGACGGGCTGCTTCCTCATACTCCCCTTCGGCCTTGAAAATCAGGCCCAACTGGTTAAGAGATAAACCACTTACCCAGCGTTCGCCAATGCTCTTGCTGATAACCAGACTCTCGTTCAGGTAAACCCGCGCCTCCGCATTCCTCTGCAAATTCCTTAACACCTCCCCAAAAAACTGAAGCCCAACAGCCAAAATGCGCCGATCTCCGACTTCCCGAAAGATGGTATTACCGGCATAGAGATGGGTATAAGCTTCTTCGTATTCACCAAGAGCAACTTTTGCCACTCCGATGTTCCCATGCGCAAGAGCTATGTGCCATCGCGCCCCCATCTCTGTTGCGATGTTAAGTAATTCCAGGAAAAGATTCTGCGAGAGAATGAAGTTACCAACCAGCCGTTCCAGCGCTCCTGCGTGATGGAGGGTATTCAGCAACTCCATGCATGCGCCATAGGAACGAAGATAGGCCAAGCTCTGGTGTAGCAACTTATGAGATTCATCAAACTTGCCGAGCCTTATGCAAAACCAGGCAAGGTTGGCGCGGATGTGTTCACGAACAACAATCGTTTCTGCATCCCCTTGTCCATAAATCTCATTTGTTGATTCCAACTCCTTGATTGTCCAACGATAAAGAGTATACGCCTCCTGAAACCATCCACGGATATCGAAGAACCAAAAACTCATGGCGGGTCTACGAAGTTTAGCGGCTTGGCCATGAATCGCTGCATATTGCCAGGCCGCTCGAATGTTCTCAATCTCGGTGCTGATCTCGGCTATAGTTGTAAGTTGCCTCTCGTTTCTGAGATCGCCTTCGCGATCCCCTAAAAAATTCAGGTAATAAGTGCAATGAATATCCTTTGTGTGGTCCAGCTCCTCCGTTATTTCCTCAAGTTTCATCAGGGCATATTTCCGGAGCAAATCGTGCAAGTCATATCGCTCATTCTTGGTCCGGTGCACGATTGACTTGGCCTGCAAAGAGGCCAAGGATGAAAGCGTCGCTCCGGCCACTTGCTCGGCCGCGTGGTAAGAGAATCCCCCGTGGAAAACAGATAATCGACGGAAAAGTTGACGATCATTTTCGGACAATAACTTCCAGGAATGGTCAATTGTTGCACGCATTGATCGATGGCGCTCTGGAACATCCCGGATCGAAGTAGTCAGAAAATCTATATTGGACTCGATCTCCCTGGCAATTTCCGCGCAGGAGAGTAATCCTGTCCAGGCCGCGGCCAGTTCGATCGCCAATGGAATCCCCTCCAATAACTGACAGATTTTTATGACAGCTATTCGCTCATCATCTATATTGAAGTCACCCCTCACTCGCTGCGCGCTTTGGATGAACAACGCCACTGCGCCGTATTCCTCCACCTTATCCAGAAAGGCGGAAGCAGGCACAGAAAGCCCATGCAATTCATAGGTCCATTCCCCGTACAAATTCAACCTCTCGCGAGAGGTAGCAAGAATAGTTATGTTGGGTAATCGTTGAAGGATTTCAGACACCAACTCAACCATGGCCAAGGATTGTACGGTCAGGTGTTCGAGATTATCGAGAACCAGCAATAATCCTTGTTTCGTCTGGCCGGCCAGGTAGGTGAATAATTGTTCTTTTGGATCCGTGGAGCCTGAGAACACGAACTTGAGCGTGTCTGCAATGGTAGGGATTACCAATTCGGCTGAATTGATCGAAGCTAAAGGTATATAAAAAACACCGCCAAGGAACATGGCACGCTGGCGTGTTGCGAATTCTAGCGCCAATCGTGTCTTGCCGATGCCGCCCATCCCTGTCAATGTCAGCAGGTGGCACTGAGAATTGTCAAATAGCCTGCCCATCGCGGCCAATTCCGCTTCTCGCCCCACCAATGGCATGACCAAAAGCGGTAGATGGTGTGGAGCAGGATTCACGTCTGCGTCAGAGCGAGAGATGGGCAGGGGAGCGGAAACAAAATACCCGCGCGCGGCGCGAACGAACTCCTGTTTGCCAGTTGCCGGAATTTCCAGCGCGTCGGCCAGCAAATCTGCCAGTTGATGGGACGGCCGCCTTTCCCCCGATTCGATCTTGCGCAGAGCAAAGATAGAGCAACCTGCGCGTTGCGCAAGCCCGTCCTGAGTCAAATCAAGCGCCTTGCGGCGCTGTTTGACCCATTCCCCAAACGAAACCGGGAAATCTTCTCTTCCCACGCGTCTTCCTCGTAAACACCCGATTTCTTTATGAATTCGAATGTCTAGGGCAACCGCTCCTTAACGACCGCAAAAACATTGTACCACATTTTGGGTGATTTCAAGGGTCACCAAGTGACCCCACAACACCTGGAATTTATCGTTAAATGGCAGCAGTGAATTGAAAAACTTCCTGAGAGAAGTTGAACGTCTAGCAAAAAGGAGTGAACCATGAACATTTATATTTTGAACCTGTTCCGCCTGACACACGTCGTCGCCGGCATATTGTGGGCGGGCGCGGCCATCAGTTACCTGTTTTTCGTCAAGCCGTCAGTTCAATCCATTGGCGCGGCCGGGCCGCAATTCATGCAAAACCTGATGGGGCGGCGCAAATATCCCATCTTCATGATGGTCACCAGTTTGCTCACCATCCTGGCTGGCGGCGCGTTGTACTGGTACTCCTCCGGCGGCCTGAAAGGATCATGGATTACGACGGGGCCTGGCCTGGGGTTTACGATTGGTTCCCTTGCCGGGCTCATCACCTTTTTCCTGGGCATGTTTGGTATTGGTCCTACCGCCGGGCGCATTGCCGCCCTGGGCCAGCAGATAGCGACATCGGCAACAGGTCCCACGCCGGAACAGATGAATCAGATGCGGCGATTGGAGAAGCGCGTGAACGTTTTGGAGCGGGTGGAATTCGTTTTGATGGTGGTTGCCATGGTAACGATGGCTACGGCGCGTTACTGGTCATTTTAAGGCACAAAATCTGATGAAGAATCTACAACGCCTCTTATTTCCATTTTTTGTCTTGGTGGCGGTTTTATCGGCTTTTGGTGTGAGTGGCTGCCGGACACAGCCAATAAATACCCAAACCGACGATGTCGTCTTCACCCTTAAGACTGTGTTGGTGGACGGCCGAATGAGTTTCATCGGCGCCGGTGGCGAGATTGACGGAGCTGTGAACCCCGACCTGATCGTGCGCGCTGGAGATGCCGTCCGTCTGGTCATCGTCAACGGCGACGACATACCCCATGACATCGCCATACCTGACCTGAATGTACACGTCCCTTTGCTTACCGGCAGAGAACAGGCCGCCGAACTCACCTTCCAGGCCGGTCAACCAGACATCTTTACTTATTACTGCACCGTTTCCGGCCACCGTCAGACTGGTATGGAAGGAAAACTGATCGTCAAAGGGAGGGAACAATGAAACGCTATTTTCTCTTTCACATGAGTTTATTTGTGGCGCTGGTGACCTTATTATCACCGGCGCAACCCGGTGTAGTTGCCCGGCAGCATGAGCCGGAAACCGGGCAGGGCGAGACGCTGGTATTCCAGCCCCTGGTTTTGCGTCCGGCGGCCGCCACTGCGCCGGTCATTCATAGCTTTACCGCCAATCCGGCAGCCATCCAGAGCGGCGCGGCCAGCACACTCTCTTGGCAGGTGACGGGGGCTACCAGCCTGAGCATCAGCCCCGGCGTGGGCGCGGTCAGCGGCACGAGCATCAGCGTCAGCCCGACTGCGAAAACCCTGTATACATTGACGGCAAACAATGCCGCCGGCTCGACCAGCGCCCAGGTTACAGTGACGGTGACTGAGACACCGCCGCTTACCGGTGGCTTCTTTGTCGTGCCAATGCCGGAAATTGAACTGCCGACATCGCACCCCACGGCCAAAGTAGACCCCTCCGGCGGCGTACATATCGTGTTTACGCCACAGAGCGGGTCGCAGGGCAACTCCGCGCGACCGGCTTATTACGCCTACTGCCCGGCGAACTGCACCAGCGCGGCCGCTTTCACCATTTTGTCGTTGGGCGAGGGGGTGGATTTTGCGGCGCTGGATTTGGACCCGAACGGTCACCCGCGCTTGCTGTTACGCCTGCCGGTACAGTCGAACACGATTTACCTGTTTCAATACTGGATGTGTGACAACAACTGTGCCAATCCGGCACAGTGGACGGGCGACAGCATCGGCTATGCCTACCGCCGGCAGGTAGGCTGGGTGGAATCCTTTATCCACTCCTTTGCGCTGGATCACCTCGGACGGCCGCGTTTCATTTATTACGATAGTGGCGCGGACAGTGACGATCCCCACTGGGGCGCGTTTTACGCCTACTGCGATGCCAACTGCACTGACCCGGCCAACTGGTATGAAACCCGCCTGCTGGATGACAACCAGACCACCGATTTTGCCCTGGCCTTCAGCCCCGCCAACCAGCCGCGCCTGGCTTTTTATACTTACCTCAACGACGCCTGGGTGGTGGTTTATGCTGAATGCGACCAGAACTGCGGTACGGCGAACAACTGGTACGGCTCAGTGTTGGCCGATACGGTATCGGCCGGTGTTTCCCATTGGGCTAACTTCTCGCTGGCGGTAGATGGTAACGGCCGCCCACGACTGGCGCTCTATACCGGCACCGGCAGCGGCGGCAACCTGACACCCAACACCCTGTATTTCCTGGGATGCCGGGAGGGCGATTGCGCCGTAGCCGCGAACTGGTCAGCCATTGACCTCAGCTTTCCGCAAACGCACGGCGAAGAAGGTGTATCGCTGGCACTGGATGGGCAGAACCGGCCACGTCTGGCCTATCACGCCCCCATGGCCGCCGGCTTTGGCCTCTATTACGCCTGGTGTGATACCAACTGTGAAGTGAGCGCGGCCGGCTGGCATTCACAAGAGATGGAAACGAGCGAGGAAGTCAACACCGAGCTACCGATTCCACCCTGGCCGGGCTGTGCCTTTCCCGAATGTAACCCGCCCATTCCGCCCTGTACCGTTTCGACCTGGGATACGGGAGTACGTCCCTCCCTGGCGCTGGATAAGCAGGGGCGGCCGCGTATCGCCTACGATGCCAACCACGAACAGGGCGGTGCTTGCGGCACATTTACCGATACAAAATTGACGCGCTTTATTCAGTTTGAGCAGCCGTAGGATCGCTGATGGAAGGTGTGCCATGACACATTTGAAACTCAACGAGGCATTTGTCGACGACCTCCTGGCATTTTTGAAGTTACGCCGGCAGCAACCCTCGTTTGAATACCTGGACGCTCTGATCGGCGCCTTCATCCGCAAGGTTCCGTGGGAAAGCGTGTTTCGGATCATCAAGCGCAACGCCATGGCGGCGACGGCCGACTGTCCGCGTTTTCCGCGCGAGGTGTGGAGCGACGCGATGAAGTTCGGCGGCGGCGGGACGTGCTTCGAGATCAATTACGCCTTCTTCGCCTTGCTGAATGCACTGGGCTATGAAGGCTACATGACCTTGAACGACATGGGCGATGAGCAGGCGTGTCATGCCGCGATTGTGATTTTCTTCAACGACCAGAAATACCTGGTGGACGTCTCCGTGCCATTTCCACGCCCATATGCCTTCTTTCCTGAGGCGACAGTTTATCAATACACGCCCTGGCTGAACTTCACCATTAAACCCATGGGCGAAAATTGCTACGAAATCACGCGAGCGCCCCATGCCCGTCCAACTATTTTTACGTTCAACGATGTCCCCATCAGCGAAGAAGACTTCGAAGCAGCAATCGAAGCGGATTACCTGCCGACAGGTTATTTTCTCAACAGGGTTGTGATCAACAAAATGCTCGGCGAGAGGGCATGGCTGTTCAACAGCGCCACCCAGCCCTACATGCTGGAGTCCTTCAACCATGACGGCAAGCATGAGATTCCTCTGAATCCAGAAACGTTGGTCGAATCGCTGGCGGAACGATACCGGATGCCTGCTGAAAAAATCTCCGCGGCATTGTCGCTGGTATTGGCAAATGAAGCCCAGGAAACCCGCTAGAAGAATCTTTGTAGTGTCTTTTGGATTGGATATTGAAAACCATTAAGACAAGGAGATTCAGATGAAACCCTTTCTCAAACATCACTCTTTGATCGCCGGTCTCGTCCTGATGTTCCTCTATACGTGGACGATTGACCTCTCGAACTCAGGAGTCCTGCCGTTTCAGGTTCCTTTCCCGATCTACATCACCCTCGGCTGGGGCTTCATTTTCGTCTCACTGTTGATGACGTGGTTGACTCTCGGTAAAGATGAAACGGTGAGGTTATTCAAACGCCTTTTTATCTGGCGCGTGGGCTGGAAGTGGTTTCTGGCAGCGCTTGCGATCGAGCCTTTCTGCATTGTGGCGGGAGTTTACCTCAACGCCGCGCTGACTCGAACTCCGCCCGATTTCAGCGCGGCCATGGTGAATCAGATCTTCGACGCCTCCGCGTCTCCCCTGCTCTTTTTCCTGGCCTTCTTTCTCTTTGACCTCATCACGAATGGCGAAGAAATGGGCTGGCGAGGTTACGTTCTCCCCCGTTTGCAGGCAAAACACAGCGCGTTGACAGCCTCTCTAATCCTCGGTGTGATCTGGGCGTTTTGGCATTTACCGAAATACATCGCCCATTTCGACGTTCTCGCCTTCGGCTGGGCGGTGGTTCATTTCCTGGCATTCGCCGTCATCCTGACCTGGTTATACAACAACACAAAAGGGAGTTTGCTCCTCGTTGCCGTTTGCCATGCCATGTCAAATTCCGTCGGCGTGTTTATGCCAATGGCCAACACCGCATCGAACGATAACATCGTCTCCTACATCTTCTACGTTCTATTTGAAGTCATTGTCGCCACCGCCGTGACCTTCGTTGCAGGTTCCGCAAATCTCTCGCGTGCGGAAATGAGGCAGATACAAGGAGTAACCATGAACCCCAATGCTCAGTTTTTACAAAAGCCGTATGTTCTCGTTTTTTTAATCATGTCATTCCTGTCGCTTGCCCTGCCGGTCTCGGCGCAGACAGGCGGAGAGGCCGCGGGGGAGAAAACATTCGTTTCCCTGAATAAGGCGCAAGGCCCGACCGACGCGACGGAGATGGAAGCGTTCATGGACGACCTGTTCGCGAAGGACATGGAAGAGCATCACATCGCGGGCGCGGCTGTCGTCGTCGTCAAGGACGGTCAGTTGTTCTTCTCCAAAGGTTACGGTTATGCCGACCTTGAAAACCGAGTTCCCGTTAACGCCGAACAGACGCTATTCAAGCTTGGCTCCATCACCAAACTGTTTACATGGGCGGCGGTGATGCAGCTCGTCGAACAGGGAAAACTGGATCTTGATGAGGATATCAACACTTATCTTGATTTCCATATTCCACAAACGTACCCACAGCCGATCACCCTCAAGCACCTGATGTCGCATACTTCAGGTTTTGAAGATATTCATGCCGATATGGTGCGATTGCATGAGGAAGACCTTGCGCCGCCGCGCGAATGGCTGGCAGCGCACATTCCCGCGCGGGTTCGTTCGCCCGGCGAGGCCGCGGCCTATTCCAACTACAACGCCGCGCTGGCGGGATACATCGTGGCGCGCGTATCAGGACAGTCTTACAGCGAGTACGTGCAGGAACACATTCTCGCTCCGTTAGGCATGAACGGCACAACCGCCTATCTGCAAACGCCGCCTGAACTGCGCGCGCGCGAGTCGGTGGGCTACATGTACGAAGCGGACGCCTATCAGATATTCCCGCAATTGCTGAGTCCCGAAGATCTCTTTCCCGCTGGCGTCATGCGATCGACGGCAACCGACATGGCGCGCTTTATGCTTATGCACTTGCAGGGCGGCTTCTATGGCGATGCGTCTACAGAGATACGCATCCTGAATGAAGACACGGCGCGGCAAATGCAAAGCGTTCTGTTCGCGCCCGACCCGCGCATATTGGGCAACACCTATGGCTTTTTCGAATTCAACGATAACGGCCGGCGCGTTCTCGGTCACAGCGGCAGCGGCGAGCCGATGGAATCCATGCTGTTGCTCCTGCCCGACGAGAACCTCGGCGTGTTCGTCGTCTATAACAGTCTCGGCGCAGACGGGCTTAATCGACAGCATTTTGGGTTTCAGCGAGCGTTCTTTGACCACTACTATCCCGCGCCCGCGCTCGAACCGATTCAACCCCCGCCCGATTTCGCGGAACGGGCTGACCACCTGGTGGGCGCGTACAAATGGACGATGAGTTCTTATACCACGCTTGAAAAATACTTCGCCCTGATGGGGCCGACCATTAACGTCAAGAACCCCGGCGACGGCACGTTATTGCTTGAATCGCCTTTTGGCAGTTGGCACATCGTCGAAGAAGAACCGCTGTACTTCCGCTTTGCGGACGCCCCGTATCATATCGCCTTTCGCGAGGACGAACAGGGACGCATCGTCTATCTCTTCACCGACCTGACGCCGATGATGTCGTTTGAGAAAGTGCCGTGGTATGAGACGCTCGGATTCAATATGCCCTTGCTGGTGGTTAGCTTGTTGTTGTTCCTGTCCACGCTTATCGTAACATTGGCCCGCTTCATCCGTGACCGACGACTGGCCGCTAATCCTCGACCTTTCTCGCCCCGCGCCCGCACCGCCTTTCAAGTCATTGTCTGGATTAGTGTTCTCAATCTGCTGTTCATCGTTGGCAATGTGATGTGGGGCGAGCAGATCGTGTTCGGCGTCCCGTTCGGCTACAAAGTCGTGCTGGGATTAGGCGTCCTCTCCGCAATGTTGACGGTCGTCGCGCTGTTCTACGCCGTGCTGGCGTGGAAGGATCGCTATTGGGGCGTTGCCTTCCGCTTCTATTACACGCTCGTAACGGTTGCGGCAGTCGCGTTTGTTTGGTTTCTGAACCAATGGAACTTATTGGGCTGGCAGTATTAGGCGCATCACAAAGTTCACTTGTAGCGCGCAACAACGAAAGGAAACCCTCATGTCAACACAAGAACTCACTGCAACGAACAAGGCGCAAGAACATTCCACCGCTATGGGGGATCAATACACCCTCTGGCAGATCCTCGGCATCTGGGCGGTTGCCACACTGCCAATGGGGCTGTTGGCTTGGGTCGTGGCTCCTGCCATCATTCCCTACGTCCCGTTACATCCTGGCGTCACCTATTGGATCTTGATCATCATGGGCATGATGTGGCAGTTCATTGTCTCGCTGGTGATCATGTACCACGAACTCGGCACACTTCGCTGGAGCATTATCCGCAAGCGAACCTGGCTTCAAACCCCACGTGATCCGAAAACCGATCAACCGAATTCAAGATTGTTTTTGTGGGTGATCCCTCCCCTGATCTACAACGCTCTGGTTGGGGTAGCGCTCGCCGGTTATCTGGATGCGCCCATGAGTTGGCTTTTCCCGGCCCTGAAGCCGCCTTATGAGATGAGTCAATTGATATCGCCCGAATTTCAGGGGCAATGGTGGTTGTTGGGAGTCTTGCTGGTCAACCATCTCTTCAATTACTTTCTGGGCGAGGAGTTTCTCTGGCACGGCGTACTCCTGCCCAAGATGAGGGGCGTTTTTGGCAAGTACGACTGGGTAGCAAACGCCGTCCTCTTCGGTTTCTATCATGTCCATAAGCCCTGGGCGTTCCCCAGTATCATCGCGACAAATCTGGCCTACAGTTGGCCCGCGAGCCGTTTTCGCAGCAACTGGATGGCGATCATCGTGCATGGCGTGGAAGGGATCCCCGGTTTGGTGATAACCCTGGCCGTCATCCTTGGTTTGACATGACATAAAAGAAAGGAGAAAACAATGTACAGGAATATCGTCAAGATTGCTTTGAAAGGCGTTGGAGTGGCAATGGGCGTCGCGGTTATCGTGATGTCCACGCTCGAGACGCTGGAGGCAAGCACGGGTGTTTCCCTGCTCGGCATAGGCTTGGCCGCGCTGGCACTCGCAAATCTGCAGGAATAATTAAAAGGGGGCAATCACCTTGAACGTGATTGCCCCCTGTCAAAAAAAGGAGCAATCATGAAGCAGCCATCCCCTATAACCATCATCCTGAAAACCGCTGGTTGAACTGGCCATTGGGCGTCGTGACCGCGGTCATTGTTCTGCTGTCATTATTAGGAGCGCTTTCTGCCTTTGGTGTATTGCCTTCAACAGGCTGATGAACAGGAAAGCCCAATACCAATCTTCATTTTGTTGACAAATAGTTTGAGCATATTGTCCACAACATTTGCATGATGAACGCACTAACACACGAACAGTTCCGGCAGTGGATGGTAACTTACAGTCGAGCCAGCGTTGAAAATGACCCGTACGCGTCGGCGAACCTTTTTGCAGAGGATGCCGCTTACTATGAAATGCCCTTCGCTGACCCCATGATCGGGCGCGATGCTATCTACGAATACTGGAACAATGGCGCGCAAAGATTGAAAGACAAGGAATCTACCTTCGAGGTCCTTGCCGTGAATGGCAATCTCGGCGTGGCTCGTTGGCGATCGCAATTCACCGTCATTGAATCGGGCAATCGCTTCGCGCTGGACTGCCTGTTCACAGTCGAATTCAATGATGGCGGCTTGTGCCGGACCTTCCGCGAGTGGTGGCACATTCAGGAAAAATTCACTGAGTAACGGGCGTTTTTCAACGTCCGCTGAAAAATATGTCATGGAAATTTTGGAATACAACGACGTTAATCCATTGCAGGTTCTGAATCTCACCCTGCTCGCGCTGGACTTCCCGCTCACGCCCGAACATGCCGCACATATTCGCCGCACCGACCCGCGACCATTCCCATGCCTGACTGTGAATGCGGTAGAAAATGATGCGGTTGTGGGCCAAGTTGGCGTCTTCCGTCTGCCGATGATTTCAACAGAGGGACGCGAGGACGTGGGCGGAGTCTGGGCAGTGTCCACGCATCCTCTTCATTCCGGGCGCGGGATTGCTTCGACTCTACTGGAAGAGGCTCATGTCCGCATGCGCAAGGTTGGTTTGCGCTTCTCCACGCTGGGGACGAGTCGTTCTGGGGTTGCTTATCGCCTCTATCAAAAACATGGCTACGTGGACATGAACATCTGGGCGGCCGCATTGGCAAAATGGGAGGTAGCGCATCAGCCCACTCGGCTGCGCGCCCAGCCTGCGAGCGAGGGCGGATTTGATTTCCTCGAAAAGATATTCGAAGATCTCGCGGGAGATTATCTCGGCTTTGCATGGCGACATCGCCCGTTTGCTCGTCTACGTGACAAAGTGAATCCAGAAAACATCTGGATCGTGTGGAAGAACCACGAGCCTGTCGGGTATGTTTTTGCCGGCAATGAAAACCTGATCTTGAAGATGGACATTCAGATATTGCGAAGGGATATCGACGTGCCGGAGGCTGTTGCTGCGGTCGCATCCAATTTTCAGACGTCTTATGTGCAAGTCACGATGAGCCGCCTATTGGACTTTCCCGGCCTGCAACGGGCTGGCTGGCAGGTTGCGTATCCCAATTGGAACGCCTTCATGGTCAAACCGCTTCTGCCCAATATGAGCGCTGATGATGCGCGCCACCTCTTCGGCATCGGCACGGATCGGTTCCTCATTTCGTGGCTGGACGTGACGTGAGGAGGAGCGAAGGAAGTCAATGGAACCATTCAACCTCGCCGCGCTCGTCATCGGCCGACGAGTCGGGCCTCGACGAGTCGGGCCATAGCGCCAGGCGCATCCGCAGCCATTCGGCCGCGTCGGCAGGTTCAACAGCTCGTGTCAGCATGTCAATCCAGTTTCACTCGTCGCAACAGTTGGGCATTAATAGAGACGATGATCGTGCTCAGCGACATGAGCACCGCGCCCGCCGCCGGGGAGAGCAGGATGCCCAGCGGAGCCAGCACCCCGGCCGCCAGCGGCAAGGCGATGATGTTGTAGCCGGCCGCCCACCACAGGTTCTGGATCATCTTGCGGTAGCTCGCCCGGCTCAGTTCGATGGTCTTCACCACGTCGAGCGGATCGCTGCGCACCAGCACGATGCCCGCCGATTCCACGGCCACGTCCGTTCCGCCGCCGATAGCCACCCCCACGTCGGCGCGAGTCAGCGCCGGGGCATCATTGACGCCATCGCCAACCATAACCACGCGCTTGCCCTCCGCCTGCAATTGGGCCACCTGGCGATCCTTCGTTTCCGGCAGCACCCCGGCAAAGTAACGATCAATGCCCAGTTCGCCGGCCACGGCCGCGGCCACCGCCTCGCTGTCGCCCGTCAGCATCGCCACCTCCACACCCATCTCGCGCAGGCGACGCACAGCCTCCCGGCTCTCCGGCCGGATGACATCGGCCAGGGCGAAGGCGGCCACGACCTGCTCGCCACGAACCAGATAGATGACCGACTGTCCCTTGCGGTTTGTCCCCTCCGTGAAGGCTTCGATGCCGGTCGGCAGTTGCAGGGACAGCATCTCCAACAGGCGCGGCCCGCCGACATAGACTGTCTCGTCGCCTGATTCAGCGCGCACGCCGCGCCCCTTCAGCGCCTCGAACCCCTGGATTGCGGGAAGCGACAACCCCCGCTCCTCGGCCGCCTTGCGAAACGCGCGGGCGATGAAATGCTCCGAATCTCTCTCGACGGCCGCGGCCAGCGCCAGCGCCGTCACTTCATCCGT
Source organism: Promineifilum sp. (assembly GCA_018058545.1). GTDB lineage: Bacteria > Chloroflexota > Anaerolineae > Promineifilales > Promineifilaceae > Promineifilum. The sequence goes on from JAGOZU010000018.1 coordinate 32,155, forward strand.
CCCTTCGATGGCAGTCATGCCGACCACGCCGTGGGCCCCCTGCGTCAGGGTGCCCGTCTTGTCGAAGATGACCACGTTTGCCTCGCGGATGGTCTCCATGGCCGACCGGTCGCGCACGAGGATGCCGTTGCGAGCCGAGAGTGATGTGGTGATGGCGACGACCAACGGCACGGCCAACCCCAGCGCGTGGGGGCAGGCGATGACCAACACCGTGACGACCCGCGCTATCGTCTCCGAGCCGAAGCCGATGGCCGCCGTCCAGGCGATCAGGGTGATCGCCGCCACGGCCAGGGCGACGTAGAACAGCCAGCCCGCGGCCCGGTCGGCCAATAGCTGTGTATGTGACTTGCTTTGTTGTGCGTCCTGCACCAGGCGCATGATGCCCGCCAGCGCGGTGGCCTCGCCCACGGCCGTCACGCGCGCCCGCAGGCTGCCGTCGCCGCTGTTGATCGTCCCGGCGATGACCTGACTGCCCGGCTCCTTCTTCACCGGTCGGGATTCGCCGGTGATCATCGCCTCGTTGACGTCGGTTTGACCTTCGATTACTTCGCCGTCGGCGGGGACGCCACCACCCGGCCGGACAAGGAACACGTCTCCCGCAACCAACCGGGCCACCGGGACTTGTTCGACGCGGCCGTCGGCCGTCACACGCTCGGCCGTGTCCGGGAGCAGCTTGGCCAGTTCATCCAGCGCCCCGCTGGCCTGGCGCACACTGCGCATCTCCAGCCAGTGACCGAGAAGCATGATCGTCACCAGCGTCGCCAGTTCCCAGAAGAAATCCGCGCCGATGGGGATGAAAACGGTGACGAGACTGTATACAAAGGCCACGGTGATGGCCAGTGAGATGAGCGTCATCATCCCCGGCTTGTGGTTGCGAATCTCCGGGGCGGCCATCTGCAGGAAGGGCAAGCCGCCATAGAAAAAGATGATCACGCTGAGGACGGGGGCGACCCACTCGCTGCCGGAAAAGCGGGGCGGACTGAAGCCCAGCAACATCTGGACGTGTTCGGAATAGATCAGGACGGGGATGGTCAGAGCCAGGCAGACCCAGAAGCGCCGCCGGAACATGGCCTCATGACCGGTATGGTCGGCGTGGCCGCCGTGGTCGGCGTGGCCGCCGTGGTCGGCGTGGCCGCCGTGGTCGGCGTGGCCGCCGTGGTCGGCGTGGTCGGCGTGGTCGGCGTGGTCGGCGTGGCCGCCGTGGTCGGCGTGGCCGCCGTGGTCGGCGTGGCCGCCGTGGTCGGCGTGGCCGCCGTGGTCGGCGTGGCCGCCATGATTATCGTGGCCGTCATGGGTTTCATGTGGGGTGGCGTGGTGGGCATGCCCGCCGCCATGGACGGTCTCATCAGCTGTAGGCCGCACCAAGTCAGCGGGCCGGGGTTCCGCGTCCGCCGCCGAATGATGTTCGTGATGGTCATGATGGTCATGCATCTCGTTCCCCGCTCGGCCCCCCAATGATCGACGACAGAAATTATCGGATGCTACATTATCGCCCTCTATGGCTATTGGACAACCAGGATACCGCGCATCCCCGCTTCCCGATGTCCCGGAACAGTACAATAGAACTCATACTCGCCGGGCGTGGCAGGCGTGAACTCGACGCCGGCCTGATCACCGCTAGGGGCAGCCACGTGGACGGCTGGTTGATCGGTCATGTGCCCCATGTCATGGGCCATGTCAGAGGCCATGTCATGGGTCATGCCAGCGGCCATGTCATGACCGGCCATCTCGCCGGCTGGATCCACGGCGGCCGCCTCGCCGGACAGGGGAATCTCGGTGATGCTGAAATCATGTTCCAGCACACCCTGATTGTCCAGCGTGAGACGTATCGCCTGTCCTGCGTCGGCCTCAATGCGGTCCATGTCATAGGCGATGTCCGTGGCGACGAGCGTGATTGCCTGTGGCGGGGGTGCGGTCCCGGCCGCGTCATCTCCCGAACAGGCTGTCAAAATCGGCAGCCCCGCGAACAAGATGAATAACAGAGCAATTCGTTTCATTCGTTTATTGTCCGTGTAGAGTTTCTGAATCCAGTGTGCCGGCCGTGACAACTATTGCGTCGTTCGCTCCCATTGATAGCGACGTATATCTTCCGGCCAGGTGCTCTTGATGTAGTCCAGCACGGCGGCGATCTCCTCGTCAGTCAGGGTGTCGTCATAGGCGGGCATGGCGCTCGTCCCGCCGACATCGGGAGAGAGGCGCGCCCCGCCGCGACGAACGGCGTCTATCAGCTGGACGTCGCTGTGGTGCCAGGTGTGGCCGCTGGCGTCGTGGGGTGGCGCGCGAAACGAGCCGTCGGGGTTCTGCAATTTCCAGTCGGCCTCGCCTTCGAGGTTTGCGCCATGACATTCGGCGCAATTTAGGGCGTAGATCTCCGCGCCACGGGTGACCTTCTGCGGGTCGAGGGTGGGTGGGTTGTCGGCCGCCGCCGTGGGCGCGAGGGCGGTGTCGCTGCTTGCCCGGCAGCCGGCCGCTAACAACAAGGCCGTACAGATAAGGATATAGAGGGTGCGTATCATTACGCTATGAGTATAGCCCATGATACGCAAGATCAAATGCGCCAATTGGCGCTATTCCACAACCCAAAATTGTGACCGGACGTTGGCCGATTATTCGGTTACCGATTATTCGGTTACATGGAAGGTCTCGCTGATCTCGATAATCTCAAACGTCCCGGTCTTGCCCAGCGCCTCGCGAACTTCCGGCAAATTCAGATAGTCTGTATAAGGCTTTCCGTCTTCCCATTCGAAAATAAGATAGACCTCGTCCGGATCGGCAGCATTGCGGTATGACGTCATGCCTTTCGAGCCATACTTTGCGCGCAACCCATCCTTTTCGGTCACGATCTCTTTCCAACGGTTGTAGTCATTGAGCCTTCGCTTGATGATGATGTACATCTTTTCTCCTCGGATTGAAAGGTGTGATGCAGGACTGGAGAAATCTCGGCACAGTCGGGGCTCCGTGGTGATCATGGATCGAATACCCCGATCGTGTATTAAATTACATTATAAGGATCGCCGTAAGCAGATCAATACCCTCTGGTCGTTCTACCCAAGTGACTTTCTACCCAAGTGACTTGCGGTAAGAAGTCGCGCGGCTCTCGACGGTAAAACCGCAATCCTCATAAATTCGGGTTGCCCCGGTCAGGTTTTCGGTGTCCACGGTGAGGGCCGATTCGGTCATCCCGTGCGCCCTCTGAACGCGCAGGCTTTCGGCGATGAGCGCCCGAGCCAGACCGCGCCGCCGGTAGGGTCGCCGCACGCTGATGAACTCGGTATAGCCGCGCCGCCGGTTGTGTTTCTCATTCTCCAGCTCGTCGATAAACGTGCGCACCTGCCCGGCTATCTCGTCGCGTTCAGTATCCCAGGCGATCTGCCACAACTCCGGTTGGAAGATTACCGGATCTTCCAGCCACTCCTGGTAGTATGCTTCCTCGCTTGGGCTGAATCCCCAATGATCGCGAAAAGCCTCTTCGGCGGCATCCCAAATGAGCCGGTAGTGTTCCGGCCTCGCTGGACGCACCTCCAGACCGGAAGGCATGGGAAAGTCGGGCAGGCTTTCTTCCAGCGAACGCACCATCTTGTTGAAGTATCTGGCCGGTCGGTAGCCCTCGCCTTCCAGTAAGGCGGCCAGACTATCTGCTTTGGGTCCCGTCCACATGGAAAACACTTTGTCCGCCTCAGCCGGATGTCCGGCGGCGACTTGCCGCATCCTCGCTTCGATCCAATGCAGCATGGCCCGGCGAATCCCTTGCCCGCGCCACACAGGCGACAGCAGAAGAGGAACCGAGGAACGATAAAGGCCCGACACTTCCAGCAGCCACTCGCCGCGGGAAAAACCCACTATCTCGCCGTTGATTTCGGCGATGATCATATCCCGCAGCGGGTCGCTGTTGACCAGGTGACTGTATTCACGGTCGATGTCGTCAACTGTCAGCACCCATTCCAACCCGTCGACCTCGCGCGAAGCGTTGTCCACAGCGGCGATACCGGGGTAGTCACTTTCGCCGCGAAACCCCCGAAAAACCAGGCCAGGGATGTTGGGCAATTCGGGGAATGCTACGACTTCATCAGGTTGTGCAAACATGGGTTATTGCTCCGTCGTTGCTTGTTGAACTTGTCGATGTAAGAGCAGAGGAATACAGGATAGCACGAAAACAAACGCCAAATCAAGGAGATGGCTAATGGTGTTCAGGGACTACGCATCTTCTGAAGCACATTAACCCTGACTATCGGGATGACCGATCGACAATCTCCCACGCATGGTCCAGCACGTGCCAGGCGACGCGACGGATAAAATAGCGCGCAGGCCATCTGACGCCGCCACGCGGGCCACGTTCGGCTATCTCGCCGCGCATTGATGCCGCCAGGCCATCATGGATAGCCTGGCGAATCAGCCGGGCTTCCTCGTTCAGGTCGGTTGCCACATATTTGGGCATTTTCCAGCCGAACGATGATAAATAACTTTGTTCAGCGCCGAACACATGGCGAGTGATAGCTTCCAGCTCCCGGCCGCCACCGCGCGGCCCTTTGCGCAGCTCCAGGCCGACGGCCGCCGCGGCGATGGTGTTGTAGACCGTCCAGCAGCCTGCCAGCAACGCCCCTTGGCGTGCCAGATCCGTCGAATCGAACGGCCGCCGGTCGCTCGCGGGAATCAAACCCGGCACGCCATAATCGGTCGTAGCATTCCCCGACAAGCGCTCAGTCACCATGAAGCCGGCTGTTGAATCGGGCGAGACAAACGGTATGCCTGCGCGCTCGGCTACAGCAGCGTAGCGCGGGGCGTAGTCGAGCAGTGTCTGAAGCGCTGTGCTCTCGTCACGGCCGCTGCGTGCCCAACCCGGCCAATCAAGTGCTACGGCCAATGTGCGTTTTTGGCCGATCTCCAGATAGATATCCATACCATCACTTTCGCGCAAATGCGCCTAATGGGCATCCCCCGGTGATTTCTCCATCCGTCTGTCGGACACGATCCAGATAAGCGCCGTCAGTACATACAGGGCTACCGACAGCCGTCAGTCGGGTTGCTTGGGCATGTGCCTTCTCCATGGCTTATTGGACATTGTCCTGGGAATGCTGCCTTGCGCAACTGGCAGATCCGGTTAATAAGGTCAAAAGTGGGACAAGCCTCTAGTCAAGCAAGCGTTCATATTCGTCATGATCCCCGATCCACACCCAGATGAAATCATCGCCATCGGCTACCGCCAAGGCACGATGGCTCAGTCCAATGCGAGCCGACCAAAATCGACCCACTTTCTTAAAATGGAGTGATGGATGAGACGGATTTGCTTTGAGAAGCTCGAAGTTCTTTTGCGCCAATCCTTGAACGGTCGGAGGCAACCGTTCGAAACGAGCCCGGAATTGTGGCGTCGTGCGATGCATTTAGAATGGTAGAAGGCGATTATCTTCTTTGGCTGCAAAAGCCTCTTCGACAAGAAATGCCAGCTTCCCCGCAGCTTCGTCAGCCTCAAGTTGAGCGTCCCAATTTTTCCACTCTCGTTCCATGAACCAGAGTCTCAAACGCTCATACTCCTTCTCAGGCAACGATTCGATCTCGATTACCAACTCTTCGATCTTCATCATAGGAAAAGTATAACTCAAAACCTGTCTCTAATAAACCTCATGGTTGCCGGAGCCGGGATCATGCCGGAGCGCCACCGGCGCGGCCCTCTGCCCATGCTTCCCGAATTCGCTCCTCATCCAGATCCCGGCGCAAACGATCCAGGGTTTCCTGATAGAGCGGTTCTTCGGCCGCGGCCCGTGCCATCCTGATGCGCTCCCGGAGGGCTTCGGCCGCGCCAAGAAGACGGGCGGCTTGTTCAGGCTGTTTGATAGCTGACATGGCCGCGGCTAACCCTTCGAGTATCGATGGTGCGTTCTCGTTATCATCGATCGTCATTTGCACAGCCCAACCGTCACTGAATTGCTGTTGGGCTTCGACCACTCGATCCTGGGCCAGCAGAGCCCGGCCAAGCGCGTCCAGACCGGCCGATTCCGTGGCTTTGTCGCCCAGCTTGCGGGCCAATTCAACCGCCTCAGCGGCCAACGATTCCGCCATCTGTGGGTCGCCTTGCGCCTGAATAGGCCCGGCAAGAGAAACCAGGGTGATGCCGAGGCAGGTGCGATCTTCCAGTTCGCGGAATATCCCGACGCTTTGCTCGCCCGCGCTTCGGGCCTGGTTGAGGTCCCCCAGATTATAGGCGGCCCGACCGAGCGTCCGAAGAGAGGTAGCGATGCCATGGCGATCCCCGAGGTTCCCGTAGCGGGTCAGGCTATCCTCGGCATAGACGCGAGCTAGGCGATAGTCCCGTCGCGCGAGGGCGACCTCGGCCAGATTCCAAAATGCCCCGGCCATCTCGCGCTCGTCACCGACCTTGCGAAACAGGGCCAGGCTTTCGCCAAATAGCCGTTCCGCACGGCCATAATCGAAGCGATGGAGCGCGATATTAGCGGGCATGCCCAGCGCCCGGCCGATCTCAAACGGATCACCCTCTGCCTGGCGCAATGCCAACGCCTCCTCAAAGTATTGCTCGGCGAGATCGTAGTCGCTGTCGAGATAGGCAGCCAGAACACCTCTGCCACTCAGCACGAGCGCCTTGCCCGGGTCGTCATCCAGTGCGTTGACCAGCGTCCAGCCTTCTTCCTGGAGTTCTCTCCAGCGGCTAATGTCGCCCTGGCGAGCAGCGAACCATATAGTTCCTATGACCCCTCGCGCTCGGGCCAAGCTTGGCTCGGTTGGCGTGACGGCGAGGAAAGCCTCCAGCATCCTTCGTCCATCGCCAAACAGCCCCACTATGTCCCAATAGTCGACCAGCGCCACAGCCAGGTTGAGTCCGGCAGCCGGATTACTCTCCAGCGACCACTCCATCGCCGCGCTCAGGTTGTCATAATCACGGGTGAGGCGATCAAGCCACGTCTTTTGCTGTTGGCCATGCAGTTCCGCTCCCAAAGCCAACCCCAGGAAGTAGTCCAGATGTCGATCCCGACAACTCTCCACCTCCTCTAAGGCCAGCAACATTTCGCGGGCGTATTGGCGTGTGGTCTCCAGCATCCGGTAACGGAACGCGCCCTCCACCTCCTCGGCAACGACCAACGACTTGTCCACGAGATGACCCAGGGCGTCGATGACGTCCAGGTCTTCATCCGGCGCGACCCCCACCGACTCCGCGGCCTCCAGCGTCCAACCGCCGGCGAACACGGCCAGTCGTCGCAGGAGCATACGCTCCTGCTCGGCCAACAAATTGAAGCTCCAGTCGAGCAGCGCGCGCAAGGTCTGCTGGCGCGGTAAAGCCGTCCGTCCACCGCCGGTCAAAAGACGAAAGCGGTCATCAAGTCGAGCGGCGACCTGGGCCACGCCCATTGTGCGCACCCGTGCCGCGGCCATCTCCAGCGCCAATGGGATGCCGTCAAGTCGGGCGCAGATTTGAGCGACGGCGGCGGCGTTGTCGGCCGACAGAACAAAATGCCGCTGGGCCAGCGTAACCCGATCCACAAAGAGTTGAACCGATTCAAAGCAGGCCAGTTCATCCAGCGGAGGCATTCGCCGGATATCGGGCACGGTCAGCGAAGGCACCGGCCAGACGACCTCCCCTCGCATCCCCAACGCCTCCCGGCTGGTCGCCAACAGGGTCAATCCCGGCGCGGCCGCCAGCAGATTGCCCGCAACCTCAGCGGAGGCCTCGATCAGGTGCTCGCAGTTGTCGAGAATCAGCAGGATTTGCTTTTCGCGCAAATACGCCGACAAGACTTCCAGAGCAGATTCACCCATCTGTTCGCTGACGCGCAGCACGAGGCGAATCGCCTCCGGGATGCCGGCTGGGTCGGTCAGTGTGGCCAACTCGACCAGCCAGACGCCGTCGGCGTACCGCTTGCGGATATCCTCGGCAACACGCAACGACAGGCGGGTCTTGCCCGTGCCGCCGGCGCCGATCAATGTCACCAGCCGGTGGTTGGCCAGCGCGGCGGCGATCTCGGCGATCTCCCGCTCACGGCCGATGAAGCGGGTCAACTGCGGCGGGAGGTTATGGCGATAGGCGTCCTCGGTCTTGAGAGGCGGGAAGTCGGTCGGGAGGCCGGGGATAATGGCCTGGTAGATATGCTCCGGTTGAATCAGGTCTTTCAGCCGTCGCCGGCCCATGTCGCGCAGGCTGACGCCGGGCGGCAATTGCTCGCGAACCAGGTCCTCGGCGACCTGGGACAATAGCACCTGCCCGCCGTGGGCGGCCGACATCAAACGGGCAACCCGACTAAGGGCCAGATAACCCCGGTAATCGCCGTCATCCTGGCGTTGGGCGCTGCCGGTGTGGATGCCCATCCGCACGCGAACAGGCGTATCGCCCCACTCCTCATCGTGCAGCGTCGTTTGGGCGGTGATGGCTGCCCGCAGCGCATCCGGACTATTGGAGAAAGCAACACAGAAGGCATCGCCGACGATGTTGAACACGCGCCCTCCGTTTAACTCAACGGCCGCGCGCAGGATGGCATGATGGCGTTCCTGGGCGTCGGGCCACGTATCCGGCCGGGTCTGGGCCAGCCGGGTGCTGCCTTCGATGTCGGTGAAGAGAAACGTGACGGTATCGGCGGTATCCATCATGTTGCCGCAATTGTGAAAGTTGCGACCTCCGGCGCGGCAATTGGCTGAATCGTCCGCTAGGCGGGCCCGAACCCAGCCAGCCGTCGGCCCATCTCAGCACCGAGCGCTTGCAAGCCGTTAAACGGGCGGATAAAGACCTCGAATTCGACGATTCGCCCCTCTTCATCGAGGCGGATCAGGTCGATCCCCTTGAGCGACAGGTCGCCGACTCGCGCGCTAAACTCCAGCGCCCAATTGTCCCCGTCGATCAGTTCGCGGTGATAGGCGAAATCCTGGAAGACATCGATGACGGTGCTCAGGATAAACCACACCGCCTGACGGCCGTGATAAGGCCGCCAAACATAGGGCGAGCGAAAGACGACATCCTCAGCCAGCATGGCCTGAAGATCTGTCCTATCGTGATCGAAAACGATATGGTGCCAGCGGTCGAGAGAAGGGTTGATTTGCGATTTCATGGCTAATTTTCCTTACTGTATTGGGGAGGCCCGCTCATCCTCCGGCGATCGCTCCCAGAACAATAAACGGCTGTCGTCCAGCGACCACCTCCTCCGGCAGGAGCGCATCCGGAGACTCATGCGACAGGTCTTCCTTGCAGGCGAAGAAGCGCAGAAACGGCCGCCGCTGCTGGGTGGCGTGATCGCGGATCGTCCCTCGCAACATCGGGTACTGGGCCTCCAGCGCGTCGAGCACGGCGCGTTGCGTCACCGGCCCGACCACCTCGACCGTCACCTCCGCGCCCGTACCCGCCAGATTGCGCAGATGATGGGGAATGACGATGCGGATCATGGCAGCGTCTGCACTTCGACCGACAGCACAGCCGGCAGGTCGTGGACGATGGCCTTCCAGGTATCGCCGCTATCGGCCGAGACGTAGACCTGGCCGCCGGTTGTGCCGAAGTAGATGCCGCACGAATCCAGCTTGTCAACGGCCATCGCGTCACGCAGCACATTGACATAACAATTGTTCTGCGGCAGGCCGTTGGTCAGCGCCTCCCACTCGTTGCCGCCGCTCCGGCTGCGATAGACGCGCAGCTTGCCCTCCGGCGGGTAGTGCTCGGAATCGCTCTTGATGGGCACGACATAGATCGTCTCCGGCTCGTGGGCGTGGATATCGACCACAAAACCGAAGTCGCTGGGCAGGTTGCCGCTGACCTCGTGCCAGTTGTCGCCGGCGTTGTCGCTGCGCATCACGTCCCAATGCTTCTGCATGAACAGCACGCCCGGTCGCGCCGGGTGCATGGCAACGTGGTGGACGCAATGGCCGACCTCAGCGTTGGGATCGGGGATATAGTCGGAGCGCAGGCCCTGATTGATCGCCCTCCAGGTTTGGCCGCCGTCGTCGGTGCGGAACACACCCGCGGCCGAGATGGCGATGTAGATGCGGTCGGGGTCTGTCGGGTCGAGGATGATCGTGTGCAGGCACAGGCCACCCGCGCCCGGATGCCAGGTGCCGCCCGTGTCGTGTTGGCGCAAGCCGGGCAGCTCCTGCCAGGTCACGCCGCCATCGGCTGAGCGAAACAGGGCTGCATCCTCCACTCCGGCGTAGACCACATCAGGATCGTGGAGCGATGGCTCCAGATGCCAGACGCGCTTGAAATCCCAGGGGTGCTCCGTGCCGTCATACCATTGATGCGTGCCCGTCCGACCATCGTAGGCGAACTCGTTGCCCACGGTCTGCCATGTCTTGCCGCCGTCATCCGAACGGTGCATGACCTGGCCGAACCAGTCGCTGGCCTGCGAGGCGTAGATGCGATTTGGGTCAACCGGGGAACCTTTGAGATGATAGATCTCCAGTCCACCGAACAGGGGGCCTTCGACGTGCCACTTGTCGCGCTTTTCGTCGGCGGTCATGATGAATGCGCCCTTGCGCGTGCCAACTAATACTCTTACGCTGCTCATTGTGTTCTCCTGTGAAAGACATTTAGAGGCATCCTCGGAAGGCAAGTATACACTCACCGTCAAGTCGATAACACTATAGTAGAACATATATTCTATTTTGTCAAAAAGATTATTCGGTTAATTATCGGTCCGTTGCTGTAGCGTGCTCACGGTGATGGCCAGCAACATGATCAGGATCGCCGCAGCGCTGATGACGAATCCTGAAACCGCGATGAGGCGCACGGCAAGGGCTTCATACTCGCTAACCCGGCCTTCGAGTGGGGTGAGAAGCACAAGCGACGAACCGATTAGAAGACCGGCGAGCAATACGCTCATAACGATCCGGCGCACACCTTGTCTCACGCTTTGTTGCAGGTTATCGGTCAGCTCGCCGATCTCTCTCTGACCGGGCAACAGAGGCGTTCGGCCGCGCTGGAAATCATCCAGCAGGGCAGACGTGGCGATCAACAATTCCGGCAGTCGATCGGCAACCTCGCGCGCCATCGGCTTTCCCGTGGCAACCAGATCCTGCGACCTGAATTGGGCCAGGAGCCGCTCCTTCATGGTGGTATAGGTGATGTCGAGAATAGCATCAGGCGATTTATCCCCCATCAGGGCGCGCATGATGGTTTCGCCCTGACCCATCGCCTTGAACGCAAGGGTGAACTCCTTGCGCAGCCGCAAATCATGTCGCATGAGCAGGCCGACCATGTCGTTGATGATCGCGGTAATTTCGGGTGGCGTGCTTGCCAGCAGCAGATGGCGGTTGATCAATCGCTCGACATCGTATTCCAGCGCGGCAGCGTCATGCCTGTTGGTCGCCACGCACATGGCGACCATATTTCGTGTGACCATTCGGGCGTCGCGGTCTTGCAAGGCCCAAATCAGCCTGCCCAGCACAAAGCGGTCGTTTCGGCCCAGGTGACCCATCATACCCATGTCGAGAAAGATGATCTGGCCGGTTTGAAGCTCGACCCACACGTTGCCCGGGTGCGGATCGGCGTGGAAGAAGCCGTCGAATAACAATTGCTGGAGCAGCGCCCGGAAGAAGTTGAGCGCCAACTCTTCGCGGTCAATGCCGGCCGCGTCGATGGCGGCCACGTCTGTTATTTTTACCCCCGCCACGCGCTCCTGCGTCAGGACGCTTGTCGTGCTCCAGTCGTCATAAACCATGGGGATGTGGATATTGTTGGGCAGCTTTTGCATCTTGTGACGCAACAGGCGAGCGTGATAGGCCTCGTTGGTGTAATCCAGTTCGATCAGGATGTTCTGGGAGAATCCGTGG
>JAGOZU010000019.1 GCA_018058545.1 Promineifilum sp.
GTGGCTCACCCGCGACACCATTCAGGATCAACTCGACCGGCGGCGACCCGGCAGCACCCGCCACGGCACACCCCGCCACGAGGCTGACCGCGTCGTCTTTCTCTCCGGCGTCTATCAGGACGACCACGACCGGCTGCTGAGCGGGCCGGAAGCGGCCGTCGGCGAGTCTCGCGTCGCTACTTACGAGGCGGGCTACACGACAGGCGAACCCATCGCCGCGCTCGTTCTCTCTTCAGCCGGCAAATCTGATCACTACACGCAATTCGCCGGGCCGGAGGGCGAGGTGCGTCCCGGCCACACCGACCTGGTGAAGTACCACCAGTCAGGCGGGCTGGCCGATATTCGCGGCGGCGGTCGCTCCAGCTATCGCGCCACCATCAGCGACGTTATCGGCGGCAGCATCGCCCGGCTGTACCTCAAGGCGACCTTCGAGACCGTTTTTCTCTCGTCAGTCGCTCAGGTAGGCCCCCTACAGGCGACGCGCACCCTGGCCGAAGCCGTTCGCGAGTTCGGGCCGAACGTCGCCCCGGAGCGCATCAAGCCGCTGGCCGACGCCCTGGCCGGGTCGTGGTCAAGCGTCGGCATCCCCACTATCGATGCCGATTTCGCCGCCGAAGCGGCCGAACTCATCAAAAAGACCCGCGTCGAAGGTGATTCCCTCGGCGCGGCCGTGGAGGTCGTGGGGCTGAACGTGCCCGCCTTGGCCGGCGACCCGCTCTACCAGAGCCTCAAGCTGCGTCTGATGGGCGCGCTGGGCGGGCTGCACGCGGCCCAGGCCTGCGAGATCGGCGACGGCGCGGCCGTGGCTGCCCGGCTCGGCAGCGAGAACAACGATCCCATTCGCCGGAATGGCTATGCGAATAATAGCCACGGCGGCCTCATCGGCGGCATCACCACCGGCAACCCCCTCGTCGCCCGCGTCTCCTTCAAGCCGACCAGCTCCATCGTCAAACCCCAGCAGTCCGTGCGCAAAAACCTGGAAGAGATCGACTTTGAGCTGAAGAAAGGCCGCCACGATCCCTGCGTCGGCGTGCGCGCCGGCGTCACCCTGGAGTCGCGCATGGCGATCGAACTCCTCAACGCCGTCCTCATGCACGCCTCCCGCCAGGTCGACCCCGGCGATTTCACCCTCTTCCCCTAGTCACCGGGCATTCGTCGCTCTTCATTCGTAATTCGTAATTCGTAATTCGTAATTCGTAATTCGTAATTCGTAATTCGACATTCGTAATTTCCAATCGGCCAAATCCGCGTACAATTAAGCTCGATGAACGGTCTGCTGAAGATATACGAGGTTGGCCCGCGCGACGGCTTGCAGAACGAGGCCACCCGCCTGACGGCCGCCCAAAAGGGCCAACTCATCGACGGGCTGGTGGAGGCCGGTCTGCGCCACATCGAGGCCACCAGCTTCGTGAACCCCCACGCCGTGCCCCAGCTGGCCGACGCCGACGAGGTGATGGCCGCGGCCGTGGAGCGCCACGCCGGTGAAGGGGTCGAACTGGTGGGGCTGGTCTTCAACGAACGCGGCTTCGAGCGCGCCCTGGCCCACGGCTGCCGCTCGATGGCCTTCGGCGCAGCCGTCAGCGAGACCTTCAGCCTGCGCAACACCCACAACACGGCGCGTCAGGCTCTCGACACCGCCCGCGTCCTCGTTGAGCGCGCCCGGCAGGAGGGTGTCCGCACCCGCTTCTACGTCATGACGGCCTGGATCTGCCCCTTCGAGGGGGTCATCTCGCCCCACAAGACGATGGCCGTCGTACAGGAGATCGCCGATTGGGGCGTCGATGAGATCGCCATCGCCGACACCGTAGGCCACGCCGACCCGCTTTCCGTCGGCCGCCTCATCGACCTCATCGCCCGGCGCATCGAGATCGAGCGGCTGGCCGTCCATCTCCACGACACGCAGGCGCTGGGTCTGGCCAACGCCACCGTCGCCCTGCAGGCCGGTATTCGCACCTTCGACTCCAGCGTCGGCGGGCTGGGCGGTTGCCCCTTCGCGCCGGGGGCGGCCGGCAATCTGGCCACCGAAGACCTGGTATTTCTGGCCCACAAGGTCGGCTTCGGCGCCGGTGTGGACTTCGAGCGGCTGTGGCAGGTGGTCTACGAGCTGGAGCGCGTCATCGGGCGGCCTATCGGCGGCCGCATTCGTCAGTGGTGGGAGAGCAATCAGGGGCACGAACCCCGGATCGACTTCAACTGACGAAGCTCCGCAATCCGTCCACCAGCCGGTCGATCTCATCCGGCACGTTGTAGCAATGGAACGACGACCGGATGTAGACCCCCGTGCCCGCGTCCAGATGCTTGCAAACCACCACCCGCCGGTCATTGAGATGCGCCAGCAGGCGATCAGTCGTCTCGGCATCATAGCGCGACCGGAAGGTCACGATCGGCCCGGCGGCGTCCAGCGGCGTGATGACCTCGTACCCTTCGCGCGTCAGGCAATCGGCCGCGTAGCGGGTCAGCGCCGTCGTGTGGGCGTCGATATGTTCCGGCCCCAGCTCGGTCAGGAGCGCCAGGCTGGAGGCGACGCTCAACATACCCGGCAGGTTGGGCGTGCCGCCGGTGAAACGGGCCGCTCCCGGCGCAGGCGTCAGGTCATAGGCCAGCCAGTGCAGATAATCGACCGTGGCGTTGCCGTGGATCAGCCTCGGCCGCGCCGCCTCGGCCACCGCCTCGCGCACGTAGAGGAAGCCCGCCCCCGGCAAGGCCAGCAACGATTTCATCCCGCCCGTGGCCAGGACATCGATGTTCATGGCCTGCACGTCGATGACCATATGCCCGATGGCCTGGATGGCATCGACAATAAACAGGATATCACGCTCGCGGCAGAATCGGCCGATGGCCGCCAGATCGGCCTTCTGCCCGGTGAAAAACTGGATCGCGCTGACGGCCACCGCTCGCGTGCGCTCGTCGGCATACTGCTCCACGCGGCGAAGCGTCAGCCCGCCGTTGTCGGCCGGGACGCGCCGCGACTCCACCCCGTCGCGGGCCAGACTCATCCACGGGTAGGCGTTGGAGGGGAATTCGATATCGGCGAACAGGATGTTATCGCCCGGCTGCCAGACGATGGCCTGGGCGACGGCGTTGAGGGCGGCGCTGGTCGTCGTCGTGGCCACGATCTCGGTCGCCGAGACGGCGTTGATATAGCGGGCGATGGATTTGTTCAACGCCTCGAGGGCGGGCATGGCGTATTGGCCAAAGAAGTTGTTGGGGTCGGTGGCCAACTGCTCGGCGGCGAATTGGACTTCCCGTTTGCTGCGTTGCGGGAGAGGAGAGATACCCGCATGGTTCAGATAGGTGAGTTCGGCCGAATGGGGGAACTCGTCACGGCGCAATCGTTCAACATCATACATAAGATCCACCTGTCCAAATTGAAGGTTCCGGACAGGATTATAGTCGCCATTACGCCGAAGCAGAAATGAAAGCGGATGCCGGGCTTCATCCCGGTTTAAACGTTCTCTGAATATAGCGCCATTCGAATTTGACTAAAGCCACATCAGCGTACCGCCATGGGTAAAAATATCAAATTGAAGGGCATGCCGTCGTTCAGGGCTTCGAGGATCACCTCCCCATTCACCACGGTCAGATCGTATTCAAAGCCGGGCAACAGTCCGCTAATTTCCACGCTGTCAAATGTACCGGTGAGGCCCTCCGTGGCCGCCAGAAAGGTGAAGGTGTCGCCCTGGCGGGGGGCGTAGCCGTTCACGAAGCGCAGCGCCAGCACGCCGTCCAGTGTCGCCTGGCCGGTGACGCCCAGGCTGCCATATTGCCCCGCGCCGCGGCCAGCCAGCGGAATCTCCAGCCGCCCCGTGGGGTCGAAGGTCACTGTGCCGGAGACTGTAAGCGTTCCCGTCACGTCCGGCGTCTGAGCGATGGCTGCGTGCCCGGCGTCCAGAGCAAGGGGTGGAAAGGACACGACGATGCCGGGGGACAAGACCCCCTCAATGATAAGCCCCAGAGCGCCCACATACAGCTTGCCGTCGCCGAGGATCTCGCCGTTGGGCGCGATGTATGTCCCGTTCGTCGCCACCACCGCTTCCTTCCCATCCCACGACATCTCTAGCCAGCCCAGACCGCCGCTGCCCACTGCCCCCGACCCGACCCGCAAAACATCCAGCGCCCTCACAAAGCCGCCATTTACAATGAGCGTACCTGTGCCAAGTGTGCCTGTGCCGGCCTGCCCCAGTTCCAGGGTCTGGCAGCGCAACATACTGTATGCGCCAACGGTTGCGCTGCCATCATACGTACGGCCGATCGCGCAGAGTCCCGCCAGTGGGTCAACTGCTTCCAAGCGGGTCGGCCCACCCCCCGTCGCGCCCAACATAACGAAAGTGCCGATGCCATCCTGGCCGATGATCAGATTGCCGTCAATGTCGACCTCCGCCTCTTTCGTGACCCCCAGGAAGGCTTGACTGCCAGATCCACCGATGAAGACATTGCCCAACACATCCAGGTCGGAAGGGTCGCCGTTGGCGTTGCCGTTTACAATCCAGAGGCTGCCGTTCATGATCCGCACGTCCCGGGTGACGTAGATATCGCCGCCGTCCCCTGCCTCGGCATAGCCGAACGCCCCCTGCCCGATGACCAGATCGCCCAGGAGCGCCCACATCGAGGCCTGTCCCGTGCCGGGATGCACCCCCTCCACCAACACCTGGGAGTCGTCACTGTCCGCGCCATAAGCCACATAGCCAGAGTCCGAGTTCACCCGGCCGCCCATCTTGATTTCGATTGTGCCGCTGACCACATAACCAACGGCGAGATTGCCCGTGTTCCATAGACTGCCGTTGCCGCCCACATCAGCGATACCCTCCTGGTTCACGCCCAAACGGGACTCGGCGCTGGACAGCTGTCCGCCGTCGGTCACAAACAGTTCGCCCCTCCCTTCATCGCCGACGGTCAGGCGACCTGTGCCGGCCAGACCGGCATCGCTGCCCAACACCTGCAAACGGGCCAGCGGCGGGTTGGAAGGGTTCGCCGGAGGTTTCCCGCCAATAACGGCATGGGAGAAGGTGGATGTGCCGGAATTGATCGCCGCCGTCCCCCCGTCATTCACCTGCAAGGAGGGATCCGTGGGCGAATCGGAGACCATATTCAAATCCATATTGTTGAGTTCGACATAGTTGGTGGAAGCGACGATGACACGCTCAATGGGAGAAGTACCAGGAGACCGTTCCAGGCTGCCGGAAGCCATCGTACTGACATCTACCGAGTACTGTCCGTTCAGGTCGAAGACGACGGTATCGCCATCGCCGGGGTCGCCCTGCGGGTCCCAGTTCGCTGCGGTATGCCATGCGCCGCCGTTGGGGTTGATCCAGTGATAGGCATTGGGCTTGAGCAGGAAGGCGCGTATCGCGCCATTGAAGGACCCCTTGCCCACGATTTGCCCCTTATCGTTGATGGCGCGGGCAGACAGCAGGGTCCAGCCCGAGGTGGGGTCAATCAGGCTGTTCAGATTCTTCATCTGCCCGTTTTCCCACAGGACGGCCTGTCCGCCCGATTCGCCCACAATCAGCCCGTCGTTGTTGATGTCCCAGGCCGTGCTTTGGTTCCCGCCCAGCGCTTGCATCCCGCCGTCATACCGGAAAGCATTCCACTCGCTACCGGTCGCCACGCGGCCGACCACCTGCCCATTGTCGTTCATGCCGTAGGCCTGGCTGTGCGCCCAGCCGGCCGTGCCCAGGTCTTGCATCCCGCTGCTCCACCGAGTGGCGTGATCGGTGATGTCCGGATAGACGCCGATAGTCGACGCGCCCACCGCATGCCCACTTTCGTTGATGCCATAGCCAAAGCTGTGGCCGCCGCCCAGAGCACCCAGGTCCGCCATGCCGCCGCTCCACAGAAAGGCGTGCCATTTGTAGGCGGCGGTGTCTGATTGCCCCACGACCTTGCCCGCGTTGTTGATGGCAAATGCCATGCTGACCTCGCCGCCGCTGAGCGTGCCCAAGTCTGTCATCGTGCCGTTTTGCCATAGAAAGGCATGATTGTAGCCGCTGCTCTTTAGGGAATACCCGACCACCTGTCCGGCGTCGTTGACGCCGCGCGCCTGGCTCCTGGCGCCGCCCAACGTGCCCAGCCCCTGCATCACCCCGTCTTCCCAGAGGAACGCTTGTTCGTAACTACCGGGCGTGTACATGCCGGCCACCTTGCCGTTCTCGCTGATGGCAAACGCCTCGCTGGCGCCGCCCAGTGTGCCCAGGTCGGTGACATCGTAGCGGGCGGCGGACGGCGTAGCCTGAAGCCCCACCAAGGGGCTGTTAGCTGCCTGGGCCGATAATCCCTGTTGCGCGAGGGTTACGGCCGTAAGCAGCAGTACAAATAACAGGAGAGAGAGAAAATATCGTTTCATGTCTCAATTCCTTTCCAAACAGGCCGCACCTTTTGCTCAAATAAACCGGCTTGCAAACGTCCGCCGGTGATCCGGGTCAGGATGACCTGGATGAGGCCTGCAACGCCTATCAGCAGAGACAAGTCAACGAAAGCGGCCAACGCTCGGTGCCAAAAGCTGGAACGACTCATGGCTAAACTGTGATTGCGAAATATATTGATGCGATCTTGCCTGTCTATCGGCCCGCTCGAGCAACTGGACATTCCGCGACAAATGGGTAATCTCGCATGCGACGACGTTTGCTACAGAGATTGCGCCCGACCAATATTATAAATGTCCGATCGAGCATGCGTCAATTGGCCATAGTTACCGATCCGATATGTCCCTATCCGCTGAATTACTTATCTCCGCCTACGCCCAGGGCATTTTCCCCATGGCCCACGAGGACGGCCAAATCTACTGGTATGCCCCCGACCCCCGCGCCATCCTGCCCCTCGACGGCCTGCATGTGTCCCGGTCGTTGATGCGACTGATTCGATCCGGTCGATATGAGATTCGATTCAACACCGCCTTCCTGGAAGTGATGATGGCCTGTGCCGCGCCCGGCCCCGACCGCGAGGAGACGTGGATCAACGACGAGATCATCGAGGCCTATAATTGGCTACACGAACTAGGCTTCGCCCACAGTGTCGAAGCGTGGGAGGATGGCGCGCTGGCCGGTGGCCTCTATGGCGTCGGCCTGCGCGGTCTGTTCGCCGGGGAAAGCATGTTCAGCCGGCGGCCGAACGCCAGCAAGGTGGCCCTCTGTTACCTGGTGCAGCGGCTGCGGGAGCGCGGCTTCCGGCTGCTCGATGTACAGTTCATGACCCCCCACCTGCGGCGGCTGGGCGCGGTCGAGATTAGCAAGCGTCGCTATCTGACCCTGCTGAACAAGGCGCTGGCGGTCGATGCCCGATTTGATTAGGAGATCTCGCCTGCAGGCACCAGACGCAGATAAACACGGGCCAGACTCCTTCCAATCCACGTTTATCAGCTTCCATTCGTGTCATCCACTCGATGATCATTGAGAGCTGACCCGCGCACCTAACGCGCCCCCTCACACAGGACGAAATCGCCGCCACCGCTCAAGTGATAATCAAAACTCTCCCCACCGATGTCGAAAACGACCTGATAGCCATCAACAAGCGCCTGCGTGTACATCATACCCGGCTGCGGGCAGCCCAGCGCGCCGTCGCTCCAGGTGATCGCCTCAGCGCTGACCACCGTCACATCCGAACGAGCCTTCCCGCTCCGGGCCATCAGGTCGGCCAACACGACCTCGAACAACTCCTGCGGAACCTCGCCGCCGGACAACGCGGGCGCATCCGCCGGCGGCGCTTCTTCCCCACCAATGGCGGGCGTGCCGGTCGGCTCTTCCGGGGCGATAGGTTCAGCCGCCGGTTCGGATGTCGGGCGGCCGGCCGTGCAACCCACCGCCAATAGCAGCCCCATTATTATTGTCATAACCACTATGCGAATATTCATCTCGTCTCTCCTTGTCATTATCTGACGAATCATAGACGATGAAATCGCCTCGCCGGTTCCATCAGCGTGCGGGGTCAAATCCGCCTGAGTCAGCCGGGGCTACATGTAATCAATTTATTAACGTATAACAACCGTCGCCCTAATCCGTCAGGCCGTGGCCGCAAAGTAGCTCTCCAGGACGGCCTTGACGGCGTCGGCCGCCAGCTCCGGCGCGTCATTAGGCAGGCGACCCTCACGCACGCGCGCGAATTGTCTCGGCATGTACTGGCTGAGCAAGGCCAAGGGGAGCGGCCCGACCGACAGGTTATCGAGCAACCGGGCCACGGCCGCCCCCACCTCGGCCACAGGCCAATAATAACGCGAGCGATCGCTGAAGCTGTAGGCCCGCTTGCGAGCCAAATCCGCGTCGTCGCCCTCGTAATAGCTGCGCCAATAGACCGGATTGGCCACCATGGCTGCATCCAGCGTAGCCTGCAAATTTGACGGCTCGAAGCCCCTTGCACCGCCCAGCCACGCCCTCTCAATCGCCTCCAGCGCGAACAATGCTTCACGGTAGGCGAAGGTCAACCCCGGGCCAACCTTGAGAATAGCGAAGTGATCTTCCACCAGTGCGCGCAGGGCGGCCGGGGTCTGGTAGTCTGTGGAGTGCGCCTCATAGACAAGCCCCGGCTGTGATTCAACAAAGCGCGACAGATCGGCCGCGGCAGGGCGATCGTAATCGATGATCGTCTCGTCGCCATACTCGACGCCGGGTTGAACGACAAGGGCGATGACCCGCTGCCATGCCCCGTCAAGGCCCAGGCTGACGAAGGCCGCGCGGCTGGCGGCGATGGTCTCGGCGGCATCGGCCGGACGGGTGACGGCAAACGAATGCCCCTCGCCCGGCAACCCCCCGGCGACAGGCACTTCCGTCCCGATGACATAGACGGGGGCGGGCGCATCGGCGCGACGATGGGCCTCGGCCACGGCGGCCAGGTCGGCGGCGCGGGCCGCGATGGTGGCAACATCCAGAGGGCCGGGCGGATCGTCCGCCAGGGACATGCTGGCGTCGAGATGAATCTTGCTGTAGCCGGCCTGAAGATAGGCGGCGACGAGCGCGCGGGACTCAGCCATCGCCTCAGCCGCGGGCATTTTCTGCCACGGGCCGGGGCCAAGGTGATCGCCGCCGAGGATGAGCTGCTCGCCCGGCAGCCCGATGCGCTCGGCCTGTCGAGACACATGAGCCACGAACTCGGCCGGGGTCTGGCCGGTGTAACCCCCGCGATGGTTGACCTGATTGCAGGTCGATTCAATGAGGACCGGCCGCCTCGTGTCGCGGCCGAGGGACATCGCGGCATCCAATACGACGGGATGGGCGGAGCAGATGCTGGCGATGCCAATGGGTTCGCCGGACTTGTGGCGCTCGATAAGGGTATTGAGGTTCATGGTCATTCAGATAGTCTGCTTGCGTCCCGCTCAGGCCAACGCGATCTCCGGCATCCGGAGCAGGGCTTCGACCATGGTAGGCTGAGCCGCCGTGCCGCCGGAGCCGGTGGTCGAGAGCGATCCGCATACCAACGCCAGCCTCAACGACTCGGCCGCCGTCCAGTTGTTGAGCCGTCCACAGAGGAATCCGGCGTCGAACGAATCGCCCGCGCCGACGGTATCGACCACGGTAACCGGCAGCGGCCGAGCCTGTACCGAACGGCCGCCCTGATAAGCCAACCCGCCATCCGCCCCAAGTTTGACGGCCACGGTGCCCACGCGCGCCCCCAGCCAATCGACGGCCGCGGGCAAGTCGGCCGCGCCGCTGATGGCCATGGCCTCGGTCTCGTTGGGCAGAAAGATGTCGCAATGAGGCAACACCTCGCCCGCGTCCCAGCGACCCGCAGGATCGAAGTTGGGGTCGAGCGAGGTGGTCAATCCCAGGCCATGGGCTTCGCTGAACAGCGCCGGCAGATCGGGTCGCAGCTTGTCAAGCAGGAAGTAGGCGCCGACATGGACGTGGCGGGCTTTGCGCAGCAGGCCGCGGTCTATGCGATCGGCTGTCAGCGCGGGAATGGCTCCGGGATGGGTCAGGATCGCCCGATCGCCGCCGGTCCGGGCCAGGATGACGCTCAGTCCGGAGGGCAGCGCCGAATCGACGATGCAGCCGGCGATATCGATGCCCCGGGCGGTCATGGCGTCGAGCATGAAGCGGCCGAACAAATCGTCGCCCACCAGGCCACAGAAAGCCACCCGCAGCCCCAGCCTTGCCGCCCCGCAGGCCATGATGACCGACGACGACCCGATGGTCAGCGTCGCCTCCTCGACCAGCTTTTCGGCCTGGCCAAAGGCGGGCATCACGTCCGCGCCTCGCAGGATGAGATCAGGGTTGATCTCGCCGATGACGAGCAGATCAAACTTGTCCATCAGGTCGTTCCCGGCGGTCGAGCGCACCTAGTAGCTCTCGTACCATGTCTCGCCCACGTCAGTGGCCGATGAGGCATAGAACCGGGTGAACGGCGTGCCACGTTCAGCGATGATCTCGCCCAATTCCACCATGCGGTCGACAGCTTGCTTGTTGAGAAAGTCGGCCCGTGCATCGCCGCGCAACTCAACCGCCTCTTGCCACACGGCGCGCCCGGCCATGACCCCGCCGGCCCCGCATCGGCAGGCGATCTCCGCCTGGCGCGCGAAGGTCTCGAAGGGCACCCCGGCGCTGAGCAGCACCCAGGGCGTGCGGCTGGCCTCGTTCAACTCATGACAGGCCTCTTCCCAGACCTTCTCGTCCGGCTCCTCGCTGACGTCGAGCGGGAATTCGGCCTTGAGCACGTCGATGCCTCGTGGCGTGAAGCGGCGGGCGGTCTCGATGACCACGGCGCGTTTCTCGGCCGAGGAAAGCTTCTTGCGTCGGTTGTCGATGGAGAAAGAGAGCGGTTCCAGGAAAAGGGGCATGTCGTACTGGCGGCAAGCCCGCGCCACCTCATCCACCAACGCCTCTTGCTCGGCGGCATTATGAGCCTCAGGATGATAGTAGAGGAGCAGCTTGACAGCCGACGCGCCCATGCGAGCGATCTTTTCCACGCCCCAACCGGGCAGGACTTCGCTGCGGCGAGCGGTTGGCTCATCGGTGTAGCCGGTCGATTCGACGGCGACCATCAGCCCTGTGCGGCCGGGCAACGCCCGAGCGGCGATACTTTGAGCCGCGCCGAATTCGGGGTCGAGCAACACGGCCGAGCTGACCGGGGCCAGGGCATGCACGACATCGTTCTTGAAATCGACCATCTCCTCGTAGCCCACGGAGTCGGGGTTGGCGGGGTTGAGGGCGTGCCGCAGGTTGTTGCGGTGGTCGAGGGCCATGATGACGAAAAAGCCATCGGGCGTGGCGCATTGCTGAATGCGACGCAGTTTGCCGATTGTAAGGTCCATAGAATTATCCTCGCGTGTGATTATAGAAAGTCGGGCAGATAATCCCGCTCGGCGGCGACCATCTGGTCAAACATCGTCCGAATTTCGCCCAGCGACAGGACGGCCGAGGTCAACGGGTCGAGCATCAGGGCGTGGACGGCCGCCTCGCGGTCGCGCTCCAGCACAGCCGTGGCCACCAGGTCATGGAAGGCCATATGTTGCGCATCCAGCGCGGCCAGTTGGGTGGGCAACGAGCCGAAGTGCGTCGGCTGGATGCCCTTCTTGTCCACCAGACAAGCCACCTCGACGACGCCGTCTTGCGGCAGGTTGTCAATCAGCCCGGTGTTATAGACATTGCCGTAGATGACCGCCGGCCGATCGGTGTGCATGGCTTCGATGATGTTCGAGGCGAATTCCTCGCCACGCTCCATCTCGTACTCCTCCTCTCCGGCCAGGATACGCCGCAAGCGCGCGTCCTGTTCCCCCCGCCAGCGCGGCCAGTTATTGGCGTAGAACCCGCTCTCACCACGATATTCGGCGCGGGTATAGGTCTTCACCAGATCGGGCCGCTTGCGGTAATAGGCGGTGTATTCACTGACATGGCCGCTGGACTCGGTGGGGAAGGCCCCCAGATGGCGCATCATGTCGAAGCGCACCGGGTCGCGCTCATAGATGGCCGGGTCCTTCATGCGCTCGCGCAGCAGCGGGTAGAGGTCCTCGCCGTCGCGCTCCAGCCGCACCAGCCAGGCCAGATGGTTGATGCCGGCCGCGCGCCAGTCGATCTGCTCGATGGGCATGTCGAGGTACTCGGCCAACTCGTGGGCCGTATTTTGAATGGAGTGGCACAGGCCGACGACAGGCATATCCGTGTAGCGAGCCGCCGTCAGCACCGTCAGCGACATGGGGTTTGTGTAATTCATGATCAGCGCCCGCGGGGCGTAGATCTCGATGTCGTCGATGATATCGAGCCACGACGGCAGTGTGCGCAGGGACTTGAACAGGCCGCCCGGGCCGATGGTGTCGCCGATGCACTGGTCGATGCCATAGCTCAGCGGGATATCGTAGTCGTGGCGGACATTGGGCAACCCGGCGACTTCGATGGTATTGATGACGAAATCGCTGCCGGGAAGGTGTTGGGTGCGGTCGGTGCCCGCCTCCACCGTCCAGCGGCGGCCGCTGCGGGCGATAAGGTATTCCGCCGTGCGGTGGACAAGCTCCAGCCGCTCGGCATCGATATCGACCAGCGCGAACGTGCCTTCTTCCAGCGCCGGCGTGCACAGGATATCGGTCATCAGCTCGGTGGCAAACTCGGTGCTCCCGGCACCGATCAACGTAACTTTGGTCATGATAACTCCTTCAACAAAGCCTGACAGGCTAATCCGGCTCAAAGCCGGGGTTGATGCGCAACCGGCCGAGGCTCCGGTCGGTGACATATTCGACATAGCCGCGAGCGGCCGACCGGGCATAGGCGTCGGCGATCTGCTCGGCCTTTTCCGTGTAATCGATGACGAGCACCAGCTTCCCGGCCGCCACCCATTGATCGAGGATGGCCTCGCGCGCCGCCGTCCAGTCGGCCGGGCTTGGCTCGTGGTCTCGTGGATAACCATAATAGAGGTCTTCGACGCCGATGCCGTTCATCGCCGCCAGGAAGTCGGGGAACATCGTGCCCAGTTCCTCGGAATTTTGCGGGAAGACCAGGAAATTCGGATTGCGTTCGCGGGCGTAGGCGGTGAAGTCCAGAATGAAATCCACCATCTCGCGGGCGGCCGTGTCGCGGCCGTCGCGCTCCTCATAGTACTGATAGGCGTCGACGCGATCGAGATAGACGCCATCGAAACCCAGGGCCATGATGCGGTCGAGATAGCTGTCGGGGTGGCCATAGATGATCTCTTGCCACGCCGGCATCCAGTAGCGCACCCAATAATCGTTGGCCCAGGTCTCATCGGGCGCATCGAGCCACGCCGGCGGGTTGTCGCGCCAGGCGGGATCCCAGTATTCGCGATAGGTCTCGGCCTGCCCGATGCTCATGTAGGCCAGAACAATCTTGTCGCCGCCGGCGCTGCGTTTCAGGGCGGGGATGACATCGGGCGAGTTCCCGGCCGCGGCAATGCTGACGACGGCCAGATCAAAAGCCGTGGGGCCGATGCGGTCTGGCCGAGGGCGCTGCAACTGGTAGAGGAAATCGTCCACCTCCAGCAAACGCTCCTGCGTGACGGGCTGATCCGTCGGTCGGGGCGTGGACGCCGCTGGCGTGGGCGCCGCCGGCGTGGCCACGGCTGATGTCGCCTCAGTTATCGTCGTAGCCTCTACGGCCGGCGTCGTCTCGGCCGTCAGCGTCGTGCCGCGGCATCCCACCATCCATACCGCCAGCGCCAGCAAGGCTAACAACCCGACCGCTCGGCGGTTTCGCGCTCCAGTCCCCCATATTGTGTTCATCATCGTCACTATCCTTTCATCCCCGACAGCGTCATTCCGCGCACGATCCAGCGCTGGGTCAGCAGGAAGACGGCCAGGATGGGGATGATCACGATGACCGACGCGGCCATCGTCAGTTGAATCTGATTGGAATGCTGCGTCGAGTACCAGGTGAGGATGATCGGCAGGGTGCGCTTGTTTTGCTCGGTCAGGATGATGAGCGGCCAGAGATAGGCGTTCCAGTTCCACATGAAGGTCATCATCCCCAGCGTGGCCAGGGCCGGACTGAGCTGGGGCAAGGCGATCGACCAGAAGATGCGCCACTCCGACGCCCCGTCAACCCGCCCGGCATCGAGCATCTCGCTGGGAATAGACAGGGCGAACTGGCGCACCAGGAAGATACCGAAAGCGCTGAAGGCCGAGCCGACGATCAGACCAGCCAGATTGTTGACCAGCCCCAGTCGAGCCAGAATCAGATAGCCGGGGATCATCGTCACCTGGAACGGGATCATCATCGTCGCCAGAACAAACCAGAACAAGGCCCGTTTGAGCGGAAATTCGAACTTGGCAAAGATATAGCCGAACAAGGCGCTGGTGGACACAGCCAGGATAACGTTGCTCACGGCAATGATGGCCGAGTTGCGATAGAAGGTGATCAGCGGCAACTTCGGATCGTTCAGGATGGTGCGGTAATTCTCCAGCGTGGGCGATTGCGGCCAAAAGGTCGGCGGAACCTGACGCACCTCGGCCCCGGTCTTGAACGAAGCCAGGATCATCCACACAAAGGGAATGATGGCGATGATGCTGGAGATGATCAGGATGGTGTAGACCGCCAGGCGCCCCAGCGACAGTCGCCTCTCCGAACGATCATGTGCCGGCCGTATCATTGTCGTCGTCATGATTACTCCCAATAGCGTTTGAAGATCGCATCGATGGCCCGCATTCGGCAACGAAAATTCGCGCCATCAATGAGGATGCTCTACTCTCAATATTCCCACTCGCTGCGCAACATACGGTTCTGGACAAGCGAAACGGCCAGAACGATGAGGAACAGAATGACCGACGTGGCCGCGGCCCAGCCCATGTTCTGGAAGCGAAAAGCGTTGTCATAGATGTCGAAGGTCAACACGCGGGTCTGGTTGTCCGGGCCGCCGCGGGTCATGACCTGGAAGATGTCGAACACCTGGAAGGCCGAGATCATGGTCAGGATAGCCGTCAGCAGGATCGTCGGCCGCAGCAGGGGCAGCGTAATATGGCGAAACATCGTGAACCCCGATGCCCCGTCCATGATCGCCGCGTCACGGATGCTGTCCGGGATTCCCTGCAAGGCGGCGATGAAGATGATCAGGTTGTAGCCGATGTCCTGCCACAGATAGGCGATGATGACGGCGATCAGGGCCACGGGGATGGGGCCGATGACCAGCGTGGCGTCGCCGACCCAGTTGATGGCGATCATGCGCCCGGCCATTGAGCCAAGAGCGGCATTGAGCAGCCCGCGCTGCGGGTGCAGGATATAGCCCCACATGATGGCCACGCCAACCGACGAGGTGACGATGGGCAGAAAGAAAATCGTGCGAAAGCCTACCCGTAGCCGGTTGTGTACCGATTCGATCATCGCCGCCAGCGGCAAGGTAATCAACAGGTTGAGCGGGACGACCAGGAAGGCGAACATGAGCGTCGTCTTGACGCTTATATGAAACAGCCGCACGGTCAGCGGAGCCTCAGGGCTGAAGTTCAGCATATCGCGAAAGTGCTGGAGGCCTACGAAGGGGTTTTCGCCACCCAGACCCAGGATGATGCCCCCCTGCCGTCGCGCGCTATAGTCAAAGAAGGCCAGCGCCGCCGCCCAAACGATGGGCAGCAGTGACCAGAAGGCGACGTAGAGGATCATCGGGATCAGGGTCGACAGAACAAAGACTTTCTGCGCGCCGGTGCGGCCCTGCCAGAAACGCGGCCGGGGTGGCGGGGTGCCGGGCAGAGTCACAGGGCGGTTGGTGGTTGCGTTCATATTTCCTCTCGTGCCGACGGCTATGGGTATTCGGCCAGACAATCCAGACGGAATGATCCATCCAATTCCAGCGGCAGCTTCAACCATGAGAAACCACGGGCATTGAGCGCCGGGCAAAAAGTCGCCGGGTTGCCACGATATTCCACACCGAAGACGGCCTTGCCCGCGGCGACAAAGGGATCGAGCAATTCGCACTCGTCATATTGGAAGCACTGCTCGTTGAGCGCCCAATCAAAGTAGGGTAACAAGTCACCGATCTGATCCAGGTCGTTCTTCAGGCCGATGGACAAACCGCGAGCGTGAGCTTCATCAGCCAGCCAACGGTTGTAGGCCAATTGGTGGGCATACTTCAGGGGAAAGCCGGTGTTATTGGTGTAGCCGTCTATGTTGTCGGGTTCCACGCCGTCGCAGCCCTTCGCGGCGGCCAGATCAAGCCGGGCGGCCATAATCGGACCGAGGATGTCCAGACGACGAATGTCGAGCCACTTTTCGCCCGCCCATCCGTTGTTGCGTCCCTTGACGGCGGCGGGGAAATCGGCCGCATCGGGCCGCCAATTCTCCCAACTGCCGGCGCTGAAGTAGCAAATCACCGCGCGGCCGTCGCCTTGTAACTCATCGATGAGCGATTGAGGCGAATCAAACAGATCGATGTCGTACATAGCCACGTCATAGCCGGTGTCGATCTCGCCCTGTAATTGCCACTGCCAGGTTGTTCCCGGCGCGGGCTGCCAAATGCTGCCGGGCGGGGCATCGTCGATATTGGCGACGAGGGCCAGGTAGTCCAGCCAACTATCGGCCTTGCCGGTGGTGCGATAGCGCAAGCGCAATTCGCCATTATGGACGAAGCGTGACGGCGAGCCGACGGCGTCAAACGAGAAAGCGCTCCAGGATGGTCCGGCAGCGGCGCTGTCGCCCAAGGCGACCCAACGTTTGGCGGAGAAGTCACGCAACTCCCAACGCCAGACGGACGACCCGCCGGCGGGGCCGCGATAGTTGGTCTCGAGTCGCAAGCCTGACAGTTCGCTGGCGACCATGCCTGCCGGTAGCCGGAAAATGAACGTGCCGCTGTAGCCGCGCGTGCCGGCATCGAACAACTTGTAGCGGGCGGGATCATCGTCGCCGGGGGCTTGGTCAGCTGTATTCAGGACGGAGAGGGGGCCCGCGTTGCTGCGGCCGACGCTGGTAGTCAGTTTTGCCGCGTGCAGGGTGTGGTCGGCCGCACGAACTGTCGCCGCCGAAGTGGTCAGAAACAAGGTCATGACGATGGTCAGGACTGCCAATTGCCTCGGATGGAGAAGAATCGACTTGATCATGATTAACCCCTATTGGTTCATATCAGTCGCTACCACGCGCAGTTGCCGTTTTCCGGCTGCCTGAGGGCCAAGGGACAAGACAATCGGCGCGAGGGAGCGAATCACACCGCTGCGGACATCGCCGATTGCCTTGCCCGGCTTTGCGCCCTTTGGAATAAGCGCTCTACTTAATTAAAGCGTTTCATTGACCTCGCGTTCGATCGCTTGCAGCGTGTCTTCCAGCGTGGCGTTGCCCTGCAGGAAAGACAGGATGCGCGGATAGGTAATCTCGTACCACACCAGGTCGCGGTCGGGGAATGCGCCTTCGTACTGAGCGAAGGGCAGGATCTGCAGGAAAGGACCGAAGTGCGGGAACTTGGCCACCAGATCATCGGCCGCCTGGCCCTCACCGTTGGCTCGCAAGGCGGGCAACGTGCCGGAAGCCAGGTTAAATTCCTCGACCTGCACCGGATCCAGCGCGGCGAAGCGCACAAAGTCCCAGGCGGCTTCCTGCGCCGGGCTTTTGGCGCTGACGGTCAGGCCCCATCCGGAGGCGGCCACAAGAGCCTGCTCGCCCTTGACGGTGGGCAGGGGCACATACTGCGTCACAGCGGCCACCTCGGGGAAGTCGCCACTGTATTCCGGCACAGCCCACGGCCCGATCAGACCCATGGCGCTGCTGCCGTCGAAGAAGGACTCGCCAACCCAGTTCGATTCGTCATTGAACAGGACAGGATCGATGATGCCCTCGTCGACGAAACGCTTCATCAGCTCCAGCGCGGCCTTGCCTTCGGGCGTATTGACGGTAAATGTGCCGTCTTCGCCCAGGTACTGGCCGCCATTTTGCAAGATGAGCGAGTAGAACATGGCCGGAATGCCGTCGGAACCGGTGTAGTTAAAACCGGCCCGGGTGATGACGCCGTCCTGGGTAGCGGTCATGGCCTTGGCGTCGGCGATGAACTCATCCCAATTGGCCCAGCCGGCGGTGATGTCGCTGATGCCCGACTCTTCGGCTACGGCCGTGTTGACCAGCGCCGCGCCATATTCGATATTGAACTCCTGGGGGATGCCATAGACCTTGTCGTCGCAGGTGTAGCCGCCGATCTGGGCCGGGAAGATCTGGGCTTGGGCGTCGGCCAGGCTCAGGACACTCGCCGGCATCTCGGCCAGGTTTCCGCCCTCGGCATAGCTGCACACCCACGACCCGAACATTTGCAGGATGTCGGCATGTGTGCCCGCGGGCAAGGCTGTCTGCAACGTCTGGATGTAAGTGTCGTAATCAAACGTCTCCAGGGTGATGGTGACGTTGGGGTTTGCGGCGGTATAGGCATCGATGAGCGCCTGATAGCCACTGTTGAAGGCATCATTTTGATGCGTCCACAGGCGCAGGCTGACCGGCTGGCCGCTGCTTTCTTCCGCCGCGCCGCCTCCCGCGCTGGGGGCGGTCGGTTGTACTTGCGGGGCCGAACCGCCACAGGCGGCCAAGGCCAACAACAGGATAGCGATTAACAACAGTTTCTTCATAGTTATTTCTCCTCTCGCACCTAACAAACTGTTTATAAAAAGGGCAATGGGACGCCCGACCGGTCATCGACACCATACGACCGGTCACGGGTGACAGGCCATCAGCCCCAAAAAACATAACTTCTCAACCAAAGCTCTTGCGATCCAGAAAGACAACCGACGACAGATTGCGCGGGTTGTCGGGGTCAAGCCCCTTGGCCCGGGAGCGATGGTAGGCCATCAACTGCAATGGCGGCAGGTAGAGCACGGGCAGCGTCCACCACGGCAAACCACCGGGCAAGGCGATATGCCAATCGGCGTCGCCCTCGCCCTGGCTCAGGGCGAAGACGGCCGCGCCTTTCGCCCGCATCTCGACCAGCACGCGCCACTCGTGCGCCTCGGCCTGGGGTGAAACCAAACCGATGACCTGGGTGCCGGCCTCGATCATCGACATCGGCCCGTGGCGAAACTCCAAAAAGTGAAACGCCTGCGATGGCGTCAGGGACATTTCGGTCATCTTCAGCATGGCCTCGGAGGCCATGCCGTATTGCGAGCCGGAGCCGAGGAAATACAGACGTTCGTCTGCCAGCCTGCCCGCGATGGGGGCGACGACGGGTTCGGAATCGGCGATGAGTTGGCGGCCGAGATCGGGCAGTCGATCGAGCGCTCGCCAGTCATCGCCACCCAGGCAGGCTGCCAGCGCCTGACACAGGATAAGCATGCTGGCGAAAGAGCGCGTTTGGGCCACGCTCTTCTCCTGTCCGGCGACGGCGGGCAGCACCAGATCGGCCGCCATGGCCAGCGGGCTGTCGGGGTAACAGGTGACGGTCCACACCGCCCGCCCGCCGTGTTGGCGAAAGCGATCGACAGCGGCCAGTGTCTCCGTCGTCGTGCCGGAGCGGGAGATGGCGATGAGCAAGGTATTGGACGGGTCGGTCACGGCCTCATCAAAAAAGAACAGCAGTTCCGACGCCGGTCGTGCCTCGGCCGCGCCGACGAGACCGCGCCAAAGCGATGCGGCCGTAATCGACAGGTAATGGGTGGACCCGCAGCCGATGAACACAACCTGGCGCGGGGCCAGGTCAGCCCAGGCAGCGCGGGCAACGTCCTCGCGCATGGCAAAGGCGGCCAGCGCGTCAGCCCAGGCATCGGGCTGGGTGATGATTTCATTATGCGTCAATTCACCATTCATAACTTCAAAACCTTAACCGCGTTATCGTGATAAACCCGACGCAACACGTCGTCGGGCAGGTAAAGCCCATAGGCATACCAGCGGCCCTGGCTCGGCGGGTCGCTGGGGAGATAGCTGAAGTATTCGTCGTCGGTCTCCAGAAAGCGGTAATAGCTGCGATAACCGTCGAGCCGCGGGCCGAAATCGGAGCCGAAGAGGATGCGGTCGGCAAACTCGATGAAGAAGCGCCGCGCCGAGTAGGGCTGGCGGCACAGTTCGCCCACGCGCGCGCTGATGTCTACATGGAAGTTGGGGCAGCGCCGCAACACGTCGCTCACCCAGCCCAGGTTCTCGGCATAGCAGCCGACATGGGCGCCGATGAAGGTGGTCGCCGGGTGGCGGGCGACGACCGCGGCAAACCCCTCGACCAAACTCAGGAAGGTCGGGAACGGCGGGCTGGTGAACTGCCAGTCGGGATGGTTGTGAAGCTCCTCCCAGCGCTCGTTGGTCGCGTCCACCGGCTCGAAAAAGGCCACCGGGTCGGCCACGTGGACCATCACCGGCAAGCCCAGTTCCCCGGCCGTGGCCCACAGCGGATCGAGCCGCGGGTCATCGACAGCCACCAGTGCGTCGTTCTGGTCGCGCACGTGCAGGCCGAACGGCTTCCAGATTTTCAGCCCCTGCGCCCCCCAGCGAGCTTGCTCCCGCAGGCGAGCGGCGGCCCACTCGCCGAAGCGATCGCCGTGGTCCGG
This sequence comes from Promineifilum sp., assembly GCA_018058545.1. GTDB lineage: Bacteria > Chloroflexota > Anaerolineae > Promineifilales > Promineifilaceae > Promineifilum. The sequence continues at coordinate 20,357 of JAGOZU010000019.1, forward strand.
CCAGCGGGACCAATCCACGCCGCCAAAGATTTGAAAACGGTCGGGGGCGGGAGCCTTGAAATAGTCCAGATGGCGCTGGAGGATCTCCTCGCCCCAGCCGCCGTCGAGGTCCACATAGGCCACAACGCCGGCCATGTCGAGGGCGTCGAGCAGCGCGGGCAGAGGTTTCTTGTCCCAGCCGCCACCAAACGGCTCGGCCAGATGATTGTGGGCGTCGATGACCGGGAATCGCGGCCGATCGACCGCCGTTCGCTTGGTCACCATCATGGACTTGGGTCGAAAATCTCTCAGTTCCATAAGGTTCACCCTGTTGAGGTCTCTCAGGCCAACAATACCTCAAGCCCGCTCTCTTGCAGCGCGGCAATCGTGGCCAGGTCAAGGCGGGTGTCGCTGATGATGATCTCGGCGGCGGTGATGGGGCCAAGATAGACGGCGCTCACCCGGCCGAATTTGCTGTGGTCGGCCAGGATGATTCGCCTCGGCGCGATCTCCAGGATGGCTCGGTCGGTCAGGGCCTCCGGCATGTAGTCGCTGGTGAAGCCCTGGGCAACGTCGATGCCGCGCATCCCCATGAATACCATGTCGGCCCGCAACTCACGAATGGCCGTCTCGGAGATGTGGCCGACCATCGACAACTCATCGCTGCGCAACAAGCCGCCGATGACGATCAGCTCCACGACGCGGCCGGCCAGCGCGTTCACGACCGGCAAGGAGTTGGTGATGACGGTCAGGTTCTTGTGTTCGGTCAGGTGCGGCAGCATGGCCTCGACCGTGGTGCCGCTGCCCAGGAAGACGGTCTGACCGGGAGCGATCAGATCGGCGGCGCGACGGCCGATGCGATCTTTCTCGGCCGACAGCTCGCCCAGGCGTTGCAGATGCGGGGGTTCAAGATCATCGACGAGGCGGATCGCCCCGCCATGCGTGCGGCGCAGCACCCCCAGCCGGTCGAGTTCGTCCAGATCGCGGCGAATGGTGGCCTCGCTGACGAGCAGTTCGGCGTTCAGCTGAGCGACCGTGGCCTGTCCGAGCCGGTCAACGATTTCCTTGATTTGGGAGTGTCGGGCGAGCCGCAACATGATCGATTGTGCTCATTTCTGCGTTAATCACTATAATCGCGCAGATACAAGCATAATATAGCAGAAACGTGCGGTTGTCAAGTGAAGAATTGGGCTAATCTCGCCATTCTCCCATTCGAAACATGTTAGGCGCGGCAACATGCCCCAACTCGTTTGGTCTATCAGCAGATGAATCTTTCCACCCGGGCAGGCAAAGCATGCTATTACCTTTCCGCGCGCCCTCTAACTGGTACAGTCGCCCCATTTATGCCACAATGGACTACCCGGCCGGAATGATTGTCCGGCCCGGTGGCCCGGTCGTTCGATCGGGCGGGATATATTCAATTCGCTCCCGGCGATCGGGCTGACGAGGGTTTGCATATGTCGCGTCGCAATCTGCTGCAACTCTATCGGGATGAGTTCACCGGCTACAACGCCACCATCTTCCGGCAAGACCTGCTGGCCGGGCTGACCGTGGCCGCCGTCGCCCTGCCCCTGGCGCTGGCCTTCGGCGTCTCCTCGGGCGCCACGGCCGCCGCCGGGCTGGTGACGGCCATCATCTCCGGGTTGCTCATCGGCCTGTTGTCCGGCGCACCCTATCAGATATCCGGCCCCACCGGAGCGATGAGCGCCGTGCTCATCCTGCTGGTATCGCGCTACGGCCTGATGGGCATGTGGATCGCCGGGCTGATGGCCGGGGTGCTGCTGCTGCTCATCGGCTTGCTGCGGCTAGGCCGCTTCATCGCCTTCATCCCCTCGCCGGTCATCACCGGCTTCACCTCCGGCATCGCCCTCATCATCTTCATCGGCCAGATCGACAACTTCCTGGGCATCACCACCCCGGCCCAGGACACAACCCTGCTCAAGCTGCTCGGCTATTTTCAGGGCGGCGGGTTTTCTCCCGATTGGCGCGTCGTCGCCCTGGGCACGGTCGTCATCCTGGTCATGGTTCTGTGGCCGGAGCGCTGGAACACCCGCTTTCCCTCCTCCCTGCTGGGCCTCGTTCTGGCCACGGGGATGAGCATCGCCCTGGGCTGGGACGTACCGATCATCGGCGAGATTCCCCAAACGCTGTTGCTGGCTGACCGGCTGAGTCTGGGCGACATCCCCTGGGGCCACCTGACCGATTTCATCGGCCCGGCTCTGACCATCACCGCCCTCGGCGCGGTGGAGACTCTGTTGTGCGGCGCGGTGGCGGCCAACATGACCGGCATCCGCCTGCAAGCCAATCAGGAACTGGTGGCCCAGGGCGTGGGCAACATCGTCATCCCGTTCTTTGGCGGCGTCCCGGCCACGGCGGCCATCGCCCGCTCCAGCGTCGGCATTAAATCCGGCGGCCAGACCCGCATGGTCGGCATCATCCACGCCCTGGGGCTGCTGCTGTCGATGTTCTTCCTGGCCCCGATCATGAGCCGCATCCCGCTGACAGCGCTGGCCGGGGTGCTGATGATCACCGCCGTGCGCATGAACGAATGGGAGGCCATCCGCTTCATCTTCAGCCGCCGCTTCAAGACGGCCATGATCACCTTCCTCATCACCATGGTGGCCACCATCACTCTCGACCTGACCCAGGCCATCCTCATTGGCGCGTTCCTGTCGGGGGCGATCTTCCTGAGTCGGATCGCCGAGCTGGACGTGGAGATTCAGGAGGTTGACCCGGAAAAACTGCGCCGCCGCGGCATCGAGACGGCCGGCAACTGCGACCACGTCCGCGTCGCCTATCTGACCGGCCCGTTGTTCTTCGCCGCCACCGGCACGTTCAGCGAAGCCTTCGCCAAACTGGGCGACACCCACGCCCTCATCCTGTCCATGCGCGGCGTGCCCCTCATCGACACCTCGGGTCTGGAGGCGATCCGCCGCCTCGACGAGCAACTCCACAAGCAAGGCGGCACGCTGATGTTCGCCGGCATCCACAAGAACGCCCAACTCATGATGGAGCGGGCCGGGCTGGTGGACGAGATCGGCCGCGAGAACTTCTTCTGGAGCAGCGACCAGGCCATCGTCGCCGCCGAGGCCCGCGGCTGCCGCTATTGCCACCCCGTTCTTCGGGAGCCTGAGGCCGCCAAGGCCGAATAACTGTCTATTAACATCCTGAGGTGACTTGTGATTATCCGACGAACCAACCGAATCCAATTCGGACTACTGTTCCTTATCCCGGCGCTGCTTGTCGCCGGGTGCCGCCAGTCGGCCGGGGGCGTGCCCGTCGACCGGCCGGAGACGACGGGGGTCCAAATCGCCCTGACGGCCGACCACGACCCACACATCATGCGGCCGCTGGTGTGGAACGTGACGCTGCTCGACGCCGACGGCCGCCCGGTGGAGGACGCGACAGTGACCATCCGCGGCGACATGAGCCACGCCGGCATGGCCCCGGTGGAGGCGACGGCCGCCCATGCCGGCGACGGCATCTACACCGCCGATTTTGAATGGACCATGACCGGCGACTGGATCGTGACCGTCACCGCCACGCTGGCTGGCGGAAACGTCGTCTCCCAAATCTTCGATTTCACGGTACGCTCCCCGTAGCCTCCCCAATGAAACCATCAATCGGGTGGGGATCGCTGTTTGCTGGAAACTAAAGGTATGTGTGATAAATGATTTCGCTGGACGACATCTCCGTCAAGGCGGAGGACAATCCGCTCTACCGGCCGCCCGGCCGCGATATTTTGCGGCTGCCGTTCATCGGCCGCGTACTGCGCGCTCCCCGCAGCCGCCTCCTGTTCCAGCTGCCTCTGCTGCTGGCCGCCGCCCTGCTCATCTACGACGGCTTCACCGGCTCGCCCATCGCCCCGCAAAACCTGGCCACGGTCGGCGTCTGGGTCCATTACCGGGGATTCATCATCCTGGCCCTGCTGCTGTTCGGCAATCTCTTTTGCATGAGCTGCCCGTTCACCATCCCGCGCACGGTGGCCCTGCGTTTCAGCGGCCGCGGGCGACGCTGGCCGCGGGCCTTGCGCAACAAATGGCTGGCGGTGGCGGCCTTCGTCGGCTTCCTGTTCCTCTACGAGTGGCTCGACCTGTGGGCCGGCCCGGCGATGACCGCCTGGGTCATCATCGCCTACTTCGTCGGGGCGTTCGTGCTGGAGGCGATGTTCGCCGAATCCCCCTTCTGCAAATACATCTGCCCGCTGGGTACGTTCAACTTCGCCGCCTCCACCCTCTCACCGGCGCAGATCACCGTGCACGACCGCGACATCTGCCGCGCCTGCCCCGGCAAGGAGTGCATCAACGGCTCGCCCCGGGCGCTGGGTTGCGGCACCGAGCTGTTCGCCCCGGCCATGCGCAGCAACCTGGATTGCGTCCTGTGCCTCGACTGCGCTCGCGCCTGCCCCTATGACAACGTCGCCCTGGCCATCCGACCGCCGGGCCGCGAGCTGGTCGATAACGCCTGGCCCCGCCGCTGGGACCTCTCCTTCCTCATCCTGGTCTTCGCCTTCGCCTCGATCAGTAACGCCTTCGGCATGGTTCCGCCGTTTTACGAATGGCAGCTGTGGCTGGCGGGCGCGCTGGGGACGACCAACGAGCTGATCTTGCTGGGGCTGACCTTCGGCCTGCTCAATCTGGCGCTGCCCGCCGCCGTGGGGCTGGGCGCGGCCTGGCTCAGTCGCGCCGCCACTGGCCGAACCGAGCCGCTGCGCATCTCCTTCAGCCGCTTCATGCCGGCCATCATGCCCGTGGGGTTCGCCATCTGGCTGGCCCACTACGGCTTCCACTTCGTCACCGGGGCGCTGGCCATCATCCCCGTCTTCCACACCTTCCTGCTCGACCACGGCGTGACGATCATGGGCGCGACACCCAACTGGACGCTGGGGCCGATCCTGCCCGGCGAGTGGATTCTGCCGCTGCAGACGATCATCGTCATGCTGGGGTTCGCCGGCAGCCTCGTCGTGGGCAACCGCATCGGCCGCCGCGACTTCGAATCGCGCCCCGTGGCCATGCGGGCCATCCTGCCCTGGCTGATCGTGTGGCTGGCCATGGCCGCCGCCGCGCTGCTGACGTTTAACTTGCCGATGGAAATGCGCGGCACGATCTTCCCCGGGTGATACCATGAACCGACGACCGACCGCCTTGATCATCATCGCCGCCGTCGCGGTGTTAGCCATCGTCCTGGCCGGGCCGCGACTCCCGGCCGCCCTGGCCCACGGCATCGGCACGCCCCAGGTGCTGAACGCCCCCGCCGGGCCTTATATGCTGTCGGCCTGGACCGATCCCGACCCCTTGCGAGCCGACGAAACCCACGTGGTCGTGGCCGTCATCGACCCCGACACGCGCGAGATGATCGTCTCCGGCGTCGAGGTGGCCGTGACAATGACCTCGATGGACGATCCGTCCGTCGTCCATCGCGCGGTGGCGGGGACCGACAGCGTCAACCAACTGCTCTACGCGGCCGAATTCAACGGCCGGGTGAGCGAAGGACCATGGCGCGTGGGCGTCATGGCCACTGGCGCGCAAGGGACGAGCGATGAGATCGTGTTCGAGGTCGAAATCGACCCGGCACGAGGCAATCGCTGGCTGTGGATCGGTCTGGGCGGCATGGCGGTCCTCGTCGCCGGCTGGCTTTTCCTGTCGATGCAGCCGGAGCGACCGGCACGCGCCGCGCGTCGCCGCCGGGCCGCCGGGTAAGGACAAACCACCGTCCTTATGTCATCCCAAATGCAACAATTTTCGACAGTTGCGCGTTTCTATTGCCGGTAGTGTTTGAACCATGTATTAGGAGCACCCCAAAACCGCGACTCATAAGGTATCCAATAGAGCGGGATCAGGGGGTATATTATGGTCAACCACGGCTATATATAGGGGTATCCGGCAACCGTCACACCTAATTGTTGGTACGTTTGAAGAAGCTGTCGGACCTCTCCCACTCTCACAGTTTTCTTTAACATAGTCGATTCCTAAAAAATTCGCAGGTTTTAAGACAAATCAAGGGAATCGCCATTGTGCCCCTCCCTGGGCTGTGCTAGAATGGCTTCACCATCGAGACAGGGCAGCGACGATGTTGCCGAAGAGTCGCCGACATCGTTGACGCCCGGTTCGCCGGACCGCCCGCGCCCGTGTGGCTGAACGAAGAACCGTCGGGGTTGTGAAAGAGGGATTCACCTCCTCACTCGTGGGATCTTGCGCCCTCTTGTCCGTGATAGAACAATGTAAGCGGTTGGTTAGACCGAGACTCATACTTGCCAAGCGGCCGCTTGCCGAGAGGTTGTGGAATGGGAACAGGAACATTGTCGCCGGAAGCGGTCTGGAAGGCCGCTCTGGGAGAACTCGAAATGCAAATGACCAGGGCCACCTTCACCACGTGGCTCCAGGGCACGCGGGCGCTTTCCTGGGAAGAGGATGATTTCGTCGTCGGCGTGCGCAACGACTTCGCCAAGGACTGGCTGGAGAATCGCCTGCTGGACCTGATCGAGCGTACCCTGTCAGGCACGGCCAATCGGCGGCTCAATGTGCGCTTCGTCGTCTGGTCGGATGAAATCATCGCCCCGTCAACCACGATGGTTCCGGCCAATGGCAAGGTCGACCTGAAGCCCGCGGCCGCCCGGCCCACCCTGACCGGCAGGAGCGAGGAGCGCGCCACGGATAGCCCGCTGCTCAACCAGCGCTACACCTTCGGCACATTCATCGTGGGGGCCAACAACCGGCTGGCCCACGCCGCCGCCCTCTCCGTTGCCGAGAACCCCGGCCAGACCTACAACCCGCTCTTCATCTATGGCGGCGTCGGGCTGGGCAAGACCCATCTGCTGCACGCCATCGGCCATCGCTGCCTGCAGGACGGCTACCTCGTACGCTACATCTCGGCCGAAGCGTTCACCAACGATATGGTCATGGCCATCCGCACCAAGCAGACGCAGGAGTTCCGCGACCGCTACCGCAAGGTGGACGTTCTGCTCGTCGACGACATCCAGTTCATCGCCGGCAAGGAAGGCACGCAGGACGAGTTTTTCCACACCTTCAACGACCTGCACAGTCACGGCAAACAAGTGATCATCTCCAGCGACCGCCCGCCGAAGTCATTGGCGACGCTGGAGGAGCGACTCCTGTCTCGCTTCGAGTGGGGGCTGACAGCCGACGTGCAGCCGCCCGACGAGGAGACGCGGCGGGCCATTCTGCTGGCCAAGGCCGAGGAACAAAGCTGGCGCGTCCCCTCAAACGTGATCGAATTCATCGCCCACAACTCGCGGCAGAATATCCGCGAACTGGAAGGGGCGCTCAACAAGGTCGTAGCCTTCGCCAATCTGACCGATCAGCCGGTCGATCTTGAACTGACCACGATGGCCCTGGCCGACAGCTTGCGCCGGACCGAGCGCGTTGGCGTGGAACAGGTCATCGATATGGTCTGCCGCTATTACGACGTCTCCACGGAAGCCCTCATCAGCAGCAGCCGCAAGAGCGCCATCGCCTACCCGCGCCAGGTGGCCATGTACCTGTCGCGCACGGAGACCGATGCCTCGTTGCCGCAGATCGGCGCGATGATGGGACCACGTGACCATACCACCGTCCTGCACGGCTGCGAGAAAATCGCCGGGCTGGCCGATACCGACCCCCAATTGCGGCGCGACCTGATGGAAATCAAGGCCATGCTCTATGACCGTCAGGCGGCGGCCGTCCGTTGACGGGTCGTCTTTAACCAAAACCAAGGTTTCAAACCCCTCCATAAAGAGCGTCGGAAGCGCGGCCCAGGGAACTCCCCCATCGCGCACTTCCGGCGCTCATTCTCATTTTGACCGGCCTGTTGGACACATAGCAATACTCTGGCGGTTATATTGCTTCCCGGCCCGGTTGCCGGCGACCGGGTAACCCTGCCAAATCTCTCAGGAATATTGCCCCAACGAAGAGTGACGTTTATTATTACACTCCGAAAACCCTGGATGGCGGGTTCTCCATGAGTCCGTCTCCGTATATGATGGAGCAAGGAAAACATATTAATGAAACAAGATTGGTATAAATTGACCGTCGAGCAGGCGCTGCAAGCGCTGGGCACCTCGGCCGATAATGGGCTGTCAACGGCCGAGGCCGACAAGCGACTCGCCGAATATGGCCCAAACGAACTGCAAGAGAAAGGTGGCCGCTCGCGGTGGGAAATTCTGTGGGAGCAGTTCACCAACATCCTGACTGTTCTGCTGATCCTGGCCGCCCTTGTCTCGATGTTCCTGGGCGACTGGATCGAAGCCGTCGCTATCCTCGTCATCGTCGTCCTCAACGGCATCCTCGGCTATACGCAGGAATATCAGGCCGAGCAATCGATGGCGGCGCTGAAGAAGATGTCGGTGCCCATCGTGCGCGTGCGGCGCGACGGCAAGCTGCGCGAGATCTCGGCCCGCGACCTTGTCCCCGGCGATATCGTCGTGCTGGAGACGGGCAACATCGTCCCCGCCGACGGCCGCGTCATCAACGGCGTCAACCTGCGTGCCGAGGAAGCCGCCCTGACCGGCGAATCGGAACCGGTGGAGAAAGACCACAACCGCGTCTTCGACGCCGACCGCGCGCTGGGCGACCGCAAGAACATGGTCTATAGCGGCACGCTGATCAACTACGGCCGCGGCGAGTTCGCCGTCGGCGCCACCGGCATGGCCACCGAGCTGGGGCATATCGCCAATCTGATCCAGGGCGTGGAAGAGGAAGATACGCCGCTGCAACACCGACTTCACCGATTGGGGCAGGTGCTGGCCTATGGCGCGCTGGTGCTGGTGATCCTGGTCTTCGTCCTGGGCTTGCTCCAGCAAGGCACGGACAACATCCAGGAGCTTTTGCTGACGGCCGTCAGTCTGGCCGTGGCCGCCATTCCCGAGGCGCTGACCGCCGTGGTCACCATCGCCCTGTCGCTGGGCGCGCAACGAATGCTCAAGCGCCACGCGCTCATCCGGCGCCTGCCGGCCGTGGAGACGCTGGGATCGGTGACGATCATCTGCTCCGACAAGACGGGCACCCTGACGCTGAACCGCATGACCGTCCAGGTGCTCGACATGGCCAACCACTCCTATCGCTTTAAGCACAATGACACCTCGAACCAACTGGAGATGGAGCGCTCGGGCGGCCGCGAGATAACCTCGGAGGACAACCCGACGCTCGACCTGCTGCTGATCGGCGGCGCGCTCAACAGCGACGCCACGCTGAGCACCGAGGGCGACACCATGCTGGCCATCGGCGACCCGACCGAGGCCGCCCTGGTCCACGCCGCCGCGCTGGCCGGCCTGCCCAAGCCGGAGCTGGAGAGCGCTTTCCCGCGCGTGATCGAACTACCCTTCGATTCCGTGCGCAAACGCATGACCACGCTCCACAAGCTGCCCGAAAACGACGAAAAACTGCCGGGCACGGTGGCCGCCATCTGGGGCAAAAAGTTCACCGACGACAACGAGCGGCCGCCCTACATCGCCTTCACCAAGGGCGCCATCGACGGCCTGCTGGATATCTCGCCCACCTTGTGGGACGAGGGAACCATCAAGCCAATGGATGAGGCCTGGCGGACGCGCATCATGAAGTCCCACGACGACATGGCCGGCAAAGGCATGCGCGTGCTGGGCGTAGCCATTAAACCCTGGGATCAGCCCCCGGCCGAGACAACCGAGAAGGAACTGGAGCACGACCTCATTTTCCTGGGCATGTTCGGCATGATCGACCCGCCACGACCGGAAGTGAAGGACGCGGTGGCCAGCTGCAAGGCCGCGGGCATCCGGCCGGTCATGATCACCGGCGACCACCCGCTGACCGCCCGCCACATCGCCCAGCAGATCGGCATCAGCGATAACGGCAACTTCATCACCGGGCAAGAGCTGGATCGCATCTCGCCCAGCGAACTGGAGGAACGGGTGAAGAACGTCTCCGTCTTTGCCCGCGTCTCGCCGGAGCACAAGCTGCGACTGATCGACGTCTACCAGAAACAGGGCAACATCGTCTCCATGACCGGCGACGGCGTGAACGACGCCCCCGCCCTGAAGAAGGCCGACATCGGCGTGGCTATGGGCATCACCGGCACGGACGTGGCCAAGAGCGCGGCCGAGATGGTGTTGCTGGACGACAACTTCGCCACCATCGTGGCCGCCGTGGAGGAAGGCCGTGTCATCTACGACAACATCCGGCGCTTCATCAAATACCTGCTCACCTGCAACGCCAGTGAGATCGCCGTCATGCTCATCGGCCCGTTTCTGGGGATGCCGCTGCCGTTGCTGCCGCTGCAAATCCTGTGGATGAACCTGGTGACCGATGGCCTGCCGGCCCTGGCGCTGGGCATCGAGCCACCGGAGGAGGACGTCATGCGACGGCCGCCCTATTCGGCCACGGAGAGCGTCTTCGGCCGTGGAATGCCGACCTTCATCGCCGTCTTTGGCGTCCTGCTCAGCATCCTGGCCATCGTCATGGGCTACTCCCTGTGGCACGAAGGAGACACCGGCTGGCAAACGGCCCTCTTCACCACCCTGGTCTTCTCCCAGCTGGCGATGGCCCTGTCGGTCCGCTCCGAGCAGCAATCGCTGTTCCGGACCGGCCTGCTGACCAACAAGCCGATGTTGGGCGCGATCGTCGTGACGATCCTGCTGCAGCTCATCCTCGTCTATTGGGGACCGGCCCAGCGGCTCTTCCATCTGGAGGCGCTGACCGCCCGCGACCTGGGGTTGTCGTTCCTTATCAGCCTGCTGGTGCTCGTCTTTGTGGAAATCTGGAAAGCAGTGGCGCGTTCGCGCAGTAAAAGCGTATAATTACTTACCAATTAATTCCGGAGGGACGGAAAGCAAAAACGGAACGTGGATTGACCGCGTTCCGTTTTTGTTTTTATGGCGTGTGGCGGGCCGGAGGGAGATCAATCCAGATAGGCCAGCAGTTCGCGCAAGCCGATGATGGTCTTGCTGTCGTGGAACTCGCGGCCGTCGAGCATCCGCCGCACCTCGTCGAGCGTCAGCTCCACCCGCTCGATCTCCTCGGTGGCCTCCGGCGCGGCCCCCACCTCGACCAGGTCCAGCCCCAGAAAAACGTGGATGCGCTCGGTGCAGTAGCCGGGCGAGACGAAGAACTCGGCCGCGGGCAGCAGCCGCCCGGCACGATAGCCCACTTCCTCGCTCAGCTCGGCCTGGGCGCGGGCCACGATGTCGTCATCGGGGCCTTCCAGCTTCCCGGCCGGTATCTCCAGCAGGTCGCGGCCGACCACGGGGCGCGGCTGGCGCACGAGGACGACCCGGTCGCCCAGGAAGGGCACAACGGCCACCCCGCCATGATGCTCGACCACATCGAACGGGACGATCTCGCCTCCCCTGAAGCGCACGCGGCCGCGCTTGAGGGTCAGGATAGACCCCTGATAGACCGTCTGTTTCTCCAGCCACTCGGCCATCAGAGCCGCCGAACCGTGTTGCCGCCGGGATATTGAATCATGGGTCGGGATTATACTCCACGAAAAATCAGAATAGTAGCCTTGGCAAAGGCCTGCCCGGCGGCCGCTTGCCTTTCATCCAATCCTAAGCCGGGCATTACACATTTTTTACGTTTCCATTGCAAACTACCAGTATGCCTGAATGACTGGGCATGGAAACAGACGGCCGGTCGGTGGGATTTCCTCCTTATTCCTCCTCCAAAGACCGCCGGTCGGCCGCCTGAATCCACTTATTGGCTTGACAGGATATTTACAAATTAATCATGGGTACCGTAGGGGTCAGGCAACCGGGCAACCATCTCCATGGAAACGCGCGGCCCCCCTTCCCGGTTGCCTGACCCTTCTGCCAAGAGGGCGAGGCAGCGGCGAATGAGGGTGGTTCTGCAAAACGATGATGATTTCGCCGCTGCCTCGCCCCTACCCCTGGCCCTGATACAACATCAAGCGTTATTGTTCGTATTGTTTAGCGGGTTTCAGCCGCAATCATAATTTGGAGAAAATATGAGATCACGCCTTTCTGTTTTGTTCGCTCTGGCCGCGCTGGCGGCCCTGCTTCTGACCGGATGTAGCCTCGGTGACATGGCATCGTCTGCGTTGCCGATCGTCGGCAATGTGGCCACTACTGTCGCCGGCACCGTCGCCGACACCGTCGGGCAGCAATTACCCACCATCGCCGCCTCGGCCGGGGTCATCACCGACAAGGCCGGGGCCGCCTTGGAGACCGTTTCCCAGATTAACCCCACCGCCGAGCCTGAGGCCGTGGAGCAAGTCCCGCCGGTCATCGAGCCGGTCCCCGTGCCGATCACCAGCGACGAGCAGACGCTCATCGACCTGTACAAGCGCGTCAATCCCGGCGTCGTCACCATCTACATGACCTCCGGCAGCGGCTCGGGCTTCATCATCGACGCCGAAGGTTACATCGTCACCAACAACCACGTCATCGCCGAAGGTGGCCCCATCACCGTTTACTTCCACGACGGCGACGTGCGCACGGCCGAACTGGTGGGCACCGATCCCCAGGGCGACATCGCCCTGCTGAAGGTCGACGCCGCGGAAGGCGACCTGATCGCCCTGCCGCTGGGCGATTCCAACACGCTGCAGGTGGGCCAATCGGTCATCGCCATCGGTGCGCCGTTCAACCTGCCAAACACCCTGACCACGGGCATCATCAGCGGCCTCAACCGCCAGATGCCGGTCGAGGAGCTGGGCCTGACCACCAACTACCAGACGCCCGACGTCATCCAGACCGACGCGGCCATCAACCCCGGCAACTCGGGCGGCCCGCTGCTGACCATGTCGGGCGAGGTCGTAGGCGTCAACACGGCCATCGAATCGCCGGTGCGGGCCAATAGCGGCGTGGGCTTCGCCGTGCCCTCCAACGTGGTCAAGGTCATCATCAGCCAGTTGCGCGAGAGCGGCAGCGTCAGCTATCCGTGGCTGGGCATCGCCGGCGGCACGCTGACCCCCGACGCGGCCGAAGAGCTGGGCTTGTCCCGCAACACCCGCGGCGTGCTGATCAGCGAAGTGACCGAGGGCGGCCCGGCGGCGTTGGCCGGATTGCGCGGCCTCGACCCGGACACCATGACCGGAGCCGACATCATCATCGGCATCGATGACCTGGTTGTGCGCGAGTTCGACGACCTGCTCGGCTACATCGTGCAGCAGACGCAAGTGGGCCAGTCGGTCACACTGACCATTCTGCGCGACGGCCAGGAGACGACCCTGCCCTTGACCCTGGGCCAGCGGCCGGCCACGCTGAACACGCAGCCGGGACTTGAAGAGGGCCAGCAGATACCCCAGATGCCGGGGTTCCCGCAGCAGCCGTAGTGGCCGCAGTTGGTGCGAAGGGACGGGTTTGGACGACAGGCTGCCTGTCGCACCCGCCCCTGAATATTTCAGAACGTCGTTGCGCGACGGGGTTTGGTAACCCCGTCGCGCAATTTTTTATTAAGTAAGGGGTCAGATTTCAGGGAGAAAATCCGTCAGATCAAAATTTTGGCTGTTGGCCTGGACGAGACGAGACCAATCAATGGCTCCGGCGACGTCGCAGAAATCACGGATGAACTGACCGGTGAGCCTGTTTTCCAGCGCGGCACGTCCCATGCCGAACCGCTCGTTATGTTCCTTGGCCTGATAGCCAATCGGCTCAATGATCTCCGTATAGAGGTCGGGGTTCTCACTGATGAGATACCAGAAATTCTGCCCGACGACCTTCAGGTAACCGGCTTTGTGGAAAGTCGTTCGTGTCTTCCCATAGCAGATACCCAGGACAGGTTGGACGTTGAGGGCGGCGCGCGATTGTCGCACGCGAGTCACGCCGTCGCGCAAATCCTGAGCCAGACGCCGGTGCTGCGAGCTATTGCCCCAATTCGGTCCCGACTTGATGGAGACGATGTAGTGAGTGTAACGGCTGATGAATTCCAGATCGACGCCCTGCGCGGCCGACTTGTGCCCGCCGCAAGTTTGCTCAGCCACAAAGACGGCCAACCCTTCCAGAAAGTCGCCGAACAGCTTTTCCTCCGATGACGATAGAAAGGCGTCGAGCAGACCGGCGATCAAATCTCCGGCCGATGTGATGTTCTTGGCTCGGAACAAATAGGGGTTTTTCTTCAGGAGCGCCAGCAAGATGAGCCGCTCAAGAGACGCCAGCTTGCGACGATGAAAATCGTCGATATTGTCGTTGACATATAACCGCACGGCGTCGAAATCAAGCGGTTTCATCTTTATCGTTTGTTAAATATGTCTCGCGACTTTCCAGAAGTTGAAGCTGCATCCGGCCGATCCTCTGGTTGGCTAATTCGATGAACTCAGGACCGATGTCAATCCCCAGATAATGACGGCCGAGCAATCGGGCCGCCTGCGCCGTCGTCCCCGACCCGACAAAAGGATCGATAACCAGGTCGCCCTCGACCGTGAAGAGCTTGATGAACCATGAAGGCAATTCCAGTGGGAAGGCTGCGCTATGGTTGCGATTGGCGCACTCGGTCGACATGTGGATCACATTGGTGGGATAGACCATATCCCGCCCGACCCAGTTGGACACATTCTTGCCGAACCCGCTGTTTACCTTTGATTCGTCGCGCACCTTGTCCGTCGCGCTCAAATTCGACAGGCGCGTCCTGGCCCAATCCCCAACAGGAACCATGACGGCATCCTGGTACATATGAAATTGCCGGCGCTTGTTAAACTGGATAAGTCGTTCCCATGAATCCCGGAAACGGTTGGGCCATTTGCCCGGGTAGGAGTTCTTCTTGTGCCACATGAACTCCTCGGTCCACAGCCAGCCCTGTTGCCTCATGTTGAGGATAAGGTCGAGGACATAGGTATGACGCTCGCCGTTGACGACGCGCTCCTTGATGTTGAGCACAAACGTGCCCGTCGGCTTCAGAACGCGCAGAAATTGCTCTGTCTTGGGCAGAAACCAGTCGACATATTCGTCCGGGGTAACGCCGCCATAGGTGTGGCGGCGCTGGTCGGCGTAGGGGGGTGAGGTGAAAATTTAATCGACCGAATCGTCGGGCAGTTCCGCCAGAACGGTTTCGCAATCACCCAGGACAATTTGGTCGACGTAATCCATAACAAGCCTCTCAGAACATCTATTCTAGGTTGCTTGTTGCAGATTGACAACAAACCGCGTAACTTGCCTTTACTCGCCTAATACCACCAGATACGGCTCGCCGGCGTTTCCGGCCACATCATAGCCGATGACACAAATACGCGCGGGGAGTTGCTCCGCCGGCAAATTAAAGGGGATGCGACGATAGGGCTTGTAGCTGTCGAGGTCGGCGCAATCGACCTCCTCGGCCGGGCCGAACAGCACTTCGAATTGGGACAACTCCGGCGGGGCGAAAATCGGCTCGAAGCGAAAGCCGCCAAACCCGTCGGAAGCGAAGTGTATCACCGGCGTCAGCGCCGGCGGGGTCATGTCGATCTCCGCCCGGGCGACCGTCGGCCGATCTACCGGTTGCCATGTGCCGTCCACCGTCGGGTTGGCCCCGGCCAGGACGCACAGCAGGCTGCTGCCCTCCTCCGGCGGCAGCGGATCGACGATGGTGCCGGCCTCGGCCAGGGCCACGACCGGACCGTAGCCGTCCTCGCTGCGGCAATCCACGTCGCCGGCGCGGCCGGTCTTGTAGCGATAGTAGGGCAGATCACCCGACACGGTCGTGTTCCAGGCAGCGGGCATGTTCACCCCCTCGATCGACACCGTGGCCTGAATCGGTTGCGGCGGGAAGCCCGACAGCAGCAACTGGCGGCCGTCATCCAGCGGGCAACCCGCGGCCGACAGATCGAAACGGCCGTCCGCCCCAAAGCAGGCCCCCAGCCCGGCCACCGGCGTGGCGTAGCTGGTGTTGACGTTCATCGTCACGCCATCCACGCCCGGCCGTGCCTCACAGGGATTACCCAGCGCACAGGCCGTCAACCCCCCGATGTTGGTGGTATTAATCAGGGCGATGATAGCCGGATCGTCGCCGGCAAAGACGGGCGAGCCGGAACTGCCACCGTAGATGTCCCGGCAGGCGTTGACGACGGCGTCGTCGAAATGCCAGATGAACTCAAACAGGTTGGCGCGGCCGCCCGCCAGGCAGCGTTCCTCGCGCAGATAAGCCAGCGAGGGCGGCACCCCGGTGACCGGAACTCCCGTCACGCGCATCGTGAACGGCGTGTCCGGCAACTGGTCGGCCAGCGCCAGGGGCTGGATGCCTTGCGCGATCAGCTCCCCGGCCGTGGCCTCCAGCTCCAGCACAGCCACATCGCGCCCCTTCATGGTGCTGTAGGCTACGCGGCTGACGGGTACCTTGACCTGCGCGGCGGCCGTGTCGACGAAATAGTTAAACACGGCCGACCAGCCGTCGGCCGGCTGGTCGACGAAAACCCGGTTGGCGTCCCATTCCTGGGCGCAATGGCCGTTGGTGATCAGGTAGGCCGGAGCGTCGGGCGAGCCGGACGGGTTGATGAAGGAGCCGGTGCAGGAGGACGCCGCCATCAGACGGCCGACGCCGGTCAACCCGGCATGGTCGCCGCCCGCGTTCTCCAGCAGGGTGGAGGACGCGCCGACGATCTGCGGCGGCCGCACCAGCTCCACATCGCCCAGAAACAGATTGCCGCTGGAGGTCTGATCGAAAACGAGGGCGATCTCGGCGATGTCAGTCAGATCGACGGCCGAGGCCTCGTCCAGCGGCAGACGGATGGTGGTCATGGGCACGAGGCCGGTGAATACCATGCCGAAGAACTCATCCTCGCGCGCCATACCGCCCGGGAAAGCCAGGGCTGGTTCGTCCTCCCGCGTCGTCAGCACGGCCACGCCGCCCGCGCCGTCGGTCAGCCGCACGCTGAAGCGCTGCGTGGCTCCGGCGGTGTTCAGTTCCGACAGCGGGTCGACAGCCGCGCGCAGGCTCAACGTCGTGAAGCGGCTCAGGTCACGCTCGCCCTCGGGCAGTTCAAAGCGCAACTCGCCGCCCGGTTCCGTCCAGGTGACGATAGCCATGGCCGGGTTGCCGGGCATGGTGATGGTCACCCGGCGGCACGGTTCGGAGCCAGGGCGCTCGGACGGAGTGATGAAACCCTCCTCACAATAATGGAGCGTGAGGCCCTCGGCGACGGTCGGCCCGCCCAGAGAGTTGGTCGTCAGTTCGTCCTCGTCCGACGGCGCCAGCAGCGGCTGGCGGTCAGCGGCCGGAGACAGGCTGGATACGATAGCGGGCCGACCCAGGACCGCCGACGGTGCCGGCTCGATGACATCCAGCCCCATCCGGGCATTGGCAGCCAGGCGCGCCTCGGGATCGGGACTGAAGAGGGTCGTCAAAAAGCTGGCGGCGTAGTCCACCAGAAAACGGCGCTGGTCTTCGGGATCCAGCAACGTTTCACAATCGGGCCGGTCGGGATTGCCCATTAAATCGGGACCGAGGATCGTGTTAAAGCCGTTGTGGTTGGCTCCGGCCAGGATGACGCTGGTCGCGGGGGCGTTATCCGGCTTGTGGCGGGCCGCCTCATAGAATATCTGACCGTCGCCGCCGACGACGTCGCCGTCACAGCTGGAGATGACGACCGCCAGCGGCACGCTGGGCGGATCGGCACCAAACACAGCCACCGCCGGGGCGATGAGCAGCAAGCCGCGCACCGGCCCATAGCCGCGATTGGCGTAGCTGTAGGGCGAATCGAGACCGGGGCCGAAATCGGAGTTGCTGGTTAGCCAGCTGGCCGCCTCGCCGCCGCGTGAATGGCCGAAGAAGACCAGGCGCTGCATGTCGGCCACGCCGTCCAGATCGACGCCGAAGTTATTCGTTCCGCCCGCGGCCGCCTCGGCCAAAGCGGACAGATGCAAGTCGACGATCTGGGCGATGCGCTCCCCGCCGATGGGTTCGCCGAAGCCAAACGTGTTCTCGGCATTGATATTGATCGACAGAGCGACATAGCCGCGCCCGGCCAGCTCACGCACCAGATATTCGAAGCCCATGAAGTTGGGCTGCTCCAGTTCGGGATCGCACGGCCAGCGGTCGACGCCCATGTCATCGACCGGGCAACCGGGGTGCGTGCCGTGGAGGATAAGTACGACCGGGTACGGCCCTTCTTGCGGGTAGTTGGCGTCGGGGACGGCCATGACGCCGTTGAGGCGCACGGGCATCTCGCGGAAGTTGGTTCCCCCGGCGAAGCGCTCCTGAATGACAATAGCCTCGCCCAGGTCATAGGCGACGCCGGCGGGCAGTTGCGGCGGGGCGGCCGTGGCCTCCGGCTCGGCCGGGGGTGCGGCCGTCGGCTCGGCCGTGGCGGCTTCGGCCGTAGGCGGTTCGGCCGTCGGCGGAACGTCGGTTGCGGCTTCTTCGGCCGTGGGGGCGATCTCAACCGGCGGCACGGTGGCCACGACGGCCTCCGTCGGCAACACAGTAGGCCCCGGTGTCTGGCAGGCGACCAGCAGGACAAGCAGCAGACCCGGAATCAATAGCCGGGATAGTCGGCAACAGGACATGGTTCTCTCCTCTTTCTCGCGGACGGACTCCGCAGAATTTGACGACGATCGGCCGGCGTCCATCAGGTTCAACGCCCGGCCGAATCATCCCTTTCCGGCGCATTATACCCGCAATGGGCCAAGTGTGGATGATCGTTGCATGAATAACGCCGCGCCTGCCTATACTGCCGCCACATCACAACCGCGCTATAATCCTGCCATGCGCGACGAACGCCCGCCACATCCGATCGACGCCGTCATTCTCGTCTCGGCCGAGGCCGAATGGCGGCCCGTCCGCGCCCGCTATCCCGAGGCCGCTATCGAGCCGACGCCCTATGGCGAATCGTTCGCGGTCGCGCTCCCCGCGGAAGGCCGGATACCGCGACCGGTTGTCTTCTTCCACGGCGGATGGGGCAAGATCGACGCCGCGGCCGGGACGCAATACGCCATCGACCGCTGGCGACCAAAGCTGCTCCTCAACCTGGGCACATGCGGCGGTTTCGCCGGAGATGTCTCGCTCGGAGAGGTGCTGCTGGCCGACTTCACTCTGGTCTATGACATTCTGGAGCAGATGGGCGACCCACAGGCGGCGCTGGCCCACTACGCCACGGAGATCGATCTGTCGTGGCTGCGCGAACCGCTCCCCCTGCCCGTCCGGCGCGAGCTGCTCATTTCGGCCGACCGCGACATCGTGCCCGGCGAGGTCGCCGACCTGCGCGACACCTATGGGGCCATCGCCGCCGACTGGGAGAGCGGGGCCATCGCCCACGTGGCCGCCCGCAACGGCACACGTTGCCTCATCCTGCGGGCCGTCACCGACCTGGTGACCTACAAGGATGGAGAGGCTTACGGCCGTCCGCAGTTGTTCATCGCGCGCACGGCGGAGGTCATGGATCGCATGCTGGATTCGCTGCCGGGATGGCTTGACATAACATAAGCCGCGACGGCCGCGAACGGTTTGATTGTTTCGATTGGAGGCGCTCATGGACCTGACAATGGAATTGACTTTTGCGGGGCGGTTGTTGTTGGCGACGTTTTTGGGGACGATGGTCGGCTATGAGCGCGAGCGGCGGCGGCGCGCGGCAGGATTGCGCACCTTCGCCGCGGTGGCCCTGGGGTCGTGCCTGTTCTCCATCATCTCCTACCACGTCGTGCCGGAGGGACGCGAGACGACGCGCATCGCCGCGCAGGTCGTCACCGGCATCGGCTTCCTGGGCGCGGGGGTCATCCTGCAGAGCCAGGGGCATATCAGCGGCCTGACGACGGCGGCCACCCTCTGGGCGACGGCCGCCGTGGGCATGGCCGTGGGATTCGGCCTCTACATCATGGCCGTCGTCGCCGCTTTTCTGCTCCTCTTCCTGCTGCTGTTACGCAACGTGCCGGGCATCGATCACCACGACGAAATGAACGGCTTCCCGCCCGACCCCAAATAAGGGACGGAGGTCACCTCCGTCACCGGCCCTCCAGCAGTTCGATGGCTCGCAGCAGTTGCGCGTCCTCGCTGGCGGCCAGCTCCTCGGCGGTCAAATCATCGGCCGTGGCGGGCACGACCAGCCGCACCGGCCCCGTCAGTTCGACGAGTTCGTCGGGCACGATTCCCTCGCGCCAGATGACACGGCCGTCGGGCGTCAGCCACTGCTCTGTGGCCAGCAAAATGGCCGACCCGTCGGACAGCGAAAACTCGTTGAGCACCGTGCCTGTGCCGAAGGTCGTCTCGCCCACGAGCGTTGCCCGCTGGTGATCCTGCAGTGCGCCGGAGACGATCTCGCTGGCGCTGGCGCTGCCCTGATTGATGAGCACCACCAGCGGCAGGGCCGTGGACTCATCCTTGCCGCTGGTTCTCTCCTCGCGGATATTTTCCTGAGCGTCCTGGCGCAAGACGACGACGCTGTCGGGCGGCAGGAATTGACCGGCGACGGCGATGGCTTCGTCCAGCAGGCCGCCGGGATCATTGCGCAAATCAAGGATAATGCCCGTCGCCCCTTGCGCCTCGGCTGTGTCGATGGCCGCCGCCAAATCCTTGCCGACGTCGCGACTGAAGCCGGCGATACGGATGAAAGTCAGCGATGTGCCCGGCAGCATGGTCGAGGTGACGTTCTCCAGCTCAATGCGGGCGCGCTTGATAGTCAGCACCACCTCTTCGCTGGTCTCCGGGTCGAAGAATTTAATGGTCACCTCGGAGCCGGCCGGGCCGACGATACGATCGACGACATCCTGCAGCGTCATGCCGTTGGTCATGTCTTCGCCGTTGACTTCCATCACGACATAACCCGGCTGGACGCCCGCCGCCTGGGCGGGCGAGTTGTCGATGGGCGAGACAACCGTGACCAAGCCGTCGCGCATCTCGACATAGGCCCCGATACCCTCGAACTCGCCGGCGGTGTAGTTGTGCTGCTCCTCCACCATCGCCGGGGTCATGAAGCGGCTGTGGCCGGTGTCGCCCAGAATATCGACCATGCCGGCCAACGCGCCGGTTTGCAGGTTCTCGTCGGTGGCCAGCTCCTGGATGACGAAATGTTGCTGGATGATCTCCCGCGCCTCCTCCAGCAAGGCCGTGTCCAGCCCGCCCTCGCTGCCTCCGCCACGAAAAAGACTAAGCCCGCGCAAGGCGATGCGGTCGAAAGCCAGGCCGCCGGCGAAGAATACGATGGCCGTGATCAATAAAAGCGCGCCAACCAGGAGAACTGGGGCGCGCCGGGATGCCGGTTGCGTTGTCGGTTGTTCCATCAAAATCTGTTTCCTGTCCGTTGATTCCCTATGCGCGATACCCGTTCTTGTCGCGGCAAGCATGCCACCCGACCCCGGCCCTCGCGCGAAAATATCACCTTGATAATCAAGACTTATAGCATAGCTGCTTTAGGCCGCGATGAGTCCCGGTTTATGAAAACCTTAATCCACTCGCGGGGCAGACCATTATCCGGTCAGATTAAGCCCGGCAGGTTCACTTAAACAAATCGGGCACAAACGTCTGCTGGTCGATGGGCGGCCGAATGTAGCCGCTGGACTCCTTGCGCGGCGGCAAGACGATGGGCGGCGGCAGGATATCCTCATACGGGATCTGCGACAGGATATGGCTGATGCAGTTGAGTCGCGCCCGCCGCTTGTCGTCGGCATTGACCACAAACCACGGCGACTGCTTGGTGTCGGTGAAGTCGAACATCCGATCCTTGGCTTGCGAATACTCCACCCACATGTCGCGCGACTTGATGTCCATGGGGCTGAGCTTCCAGCGTCGCTTGATGTCTGACGCCCGCAACTGGAATCGCCGCTCCTGCTCCTCGTCGCTGACCGAGAACCAGTACTTGAGCAGGATCATGCCCGAACGCAGGAGCATGCGCTCGAACTGCGGGCAGGAAGCCAGAAACTCGCGATACTCCTCCTCGGTGCAGAAGTCGTGGACGTATTCGGTGATGGCCCGCGTGTACCAGCTGCGATCAAAGAGGACGATCTCCCCCGCCGCGGGCAACTGGGCCACCCAGCGCTGGAAATACCATTGGCCTTTCTCGCGGTTGTTGGGGATGCCCAGGGCGGTGACGTGGATTATGCGCGGGTTGGTGCGCTCCACGATGCGCTTGATGACGCCGCCCTTGCCGGCCGCGTCGCGCCCCTCAAAGACGATGGCCACCCGCAGCCCTTTCTCCTTCACCCAGTACTGGAGCTTGGTCAGCTCTTCCTGCAACCTCACCAGCCGCTCCAGATAGAAGTCTTCCTTCAGCTTGCCCTTTTTGGTCAGATAGCCGGGCGGCGCATCCACCACGTCGTCCACGACACTTTCTTCAACCCGGTCCGATTCGACAAAATCGTCGGCCATCGGTTCGACCGCTTCCGCTTTGTCGTTCTTTCTGCCTTTCTTGCTCATGGTGCGCCTCCCGTTGATGAGTATGGTTATGTTGTACCTTAATCCGAGCTTGCATACCATATTAAATTACCGAATAATTTGCCACGCTCCACCCAACATGCTAAA
Source organism: Promineifilum sp. (assembly GCA_018058545.1). Classification (GTDB taxonomy): domain Bacteria; phylum Chloroflexota; class Anaerolineae; order Promineifilales; family Promineifilaceae; genus Promineifilum. Next base: position 42,676 of record JAGOZU010000019.1, read on the forward strand.
CTAATTTTCCAGTGTGCAATCGAATCGACATACTGGCGGCGGCGCGAGCGGCCGAACACAACCACCGGGCGGATAAGCAGCCCGCCCGGCCATCCATCCTGTTTACCAATACCAGCCTGATCCAAGAGGATCAGGCTTTTTTTTGCCTGCAACCCGGCAATCGTAGCGTGTCACCATGCCTGATCTGATTTTGCCCGGCCTCATCGACGTCCATACCCACCTGCGCGTGCCCGGCGGCGAGCACAAGGAAGATTTCGCCACCGGCACGGCCGCGGCGCTGGCCGGCGGCGTCACGATGGTCCTGGCCATGCCCAACACCAACCCGCCGCTTACTACGCCCGAGGCGCTGGAGGCGGCGCTGGATGTCGCCCGGCGCGATGCCCGCTGTGACGTGGGCCTCTATGCGGGGGCGTCGGCCGAAGATATCGCCCTGCTCCCCCAGCTGGCGTCTCGCGCTGTCGCCCTCAAAATCTACCTGAACGACACCTTCGGCAAGCTGCGCGTCGACGACTTGCCGACGCTGGTCGAATGTTTCCGGCGCTGGCCGCGCGAGAAGATGATCGCCCTGCACGCCGAGAAGCAGAGCGTGGCCGTGGCCATCGGCCTGGCCGCCACCTACGACCGGCCGATCCACATCGTCCACGTCAGTCGCCGCGAGGAGATCGAGCTGATCGCCGACGCCAAAATGCGCGGCCTGCCGGTGACTTGCGAGGTGTCGCCCCATCACCTGTTCCTGACCGTGGCCGACGCGGCGCGGCTGGGTCCGCTGGGTGATATGCGGCCGGTGCTGGGAACGGCCGACGACGTGGCCGCCCTGTGGGATCATCTGGACGACACCATCGACTGCATCGCCACCGACCACGCCCCCCACACCCTCGACGAGAAGCGCTCGGCCAACCCGCCGCCGGGCATCCCCGGGCTGGAGACGAGCCTGCCGCTGATGCTCGCGGCCGTCGCCGATGGCCGCCTGACCGTCGAGCGGCTGACGGCGCTCATGCACGACAACCCGCGCCGTATCTTCGGCCTGCCGCCGCAGCCCGACCCCTGGGTCGAGGGGG
>JAGOZU010000077.1 GCA_018058545.1 Promineifilum sp.
GTCGTGCTCAACCCCGGCCCGGTGACGAGGACGGGGGCGAAGCCGAGAGCCAGCCAGACGAGGGCGAGGAAGGAGGCGGCAGGGGAGAGGGGGAGCAGGGGAGAGGGGGAGCAGGGGAGCAGAGGAGTGGAGGAGAGGAGGGAAGATTGGGGAGTTGGTGTATCTCCTTGGCTTCCCTGTTTCCCGGACCACCTGCTCCATAGGCCGCGAACGGCCGACCATCCGGCCATTAGCAAGCCCGCATAAAACAGCCCCCCCATCACCGGCCCCAGAAACGGCCGGCCGGGGATGTTGTAGCGCCAGGTGTGGTCGCCCTCGATGGTGAACAGGCGCAAGGCGCGGCGAGCGTTGAACCACAGTGGGCCGAGATCGCCATCGGCCGCGATTCGCAATGGCGCCCCAAGTTCATCGATGCGTACCTCCAGCCCCGGATTGTTGACCAGATGGAAGAACAGCGGCGTGGCGACCAGAGCGGCTACGGCCAACGTCAGCCCCAGCCCGGCAAGCAGGCGGCGAGCGTTGCGTCCGGCCGATGGGGTGGCGAGGATCAGGTAGGCGGCCAGCGCGGGAAAGGCGAGCCACATCACGCGGGCGGGGATGTAGGTGTAACAGGTCAGGCCAAGGAGGATGCCGGAGAAAGCGAAGAGGAGCAGGGGTGCAGGGGTGCGGAGGTGCTTCTCTTCTCCTCTTCTCCTCCGCTCCTCTGCTCCTCCGCTCCCCTGCAAATAGATTCGAAGACCGCACCAAAAGAACAAGACCGCCAACGCAAATAGCGCCGGCAGGGCGATGGAGCGCAATGCCTGCCGTCCGGCCATGACCGGCCAAAAGCCGACCGCCAATCCCGCGGCCGCCAGCAACCCCACCGGACGGCCGAACGCCCGACGTGACCAGGCGTAGACCGCGGCGATCATGAGCAGGCTGAAATAGGCCGAGGTGAGCCGCGCCGCGAAGATCCTCGGCCCTGTTCCGAGCATGACCGCGGCCGTGGCGTAATCATAGAGCGGCTCGCGGCCGTAACCGATGGTGAAGTAGATGTCGCGCGCGCCGTTGATGATCTCCCAGGCCGTCAAACCGTGGTCGGCCTCGTCATGGGTCATCCCGGGAGGGATGGCCATCTCGGGGGACGCGCCGGACAGATTGACCAGCCGCAACACGGCCGCTACCAACAGGATGAGCAGAACCCATCCGGATTGACGCAGCGCGCGTATCTTGTCCCTGTTTCGGCCGTCGGGTACTGCTGTTCTCATGTCGATGGGTGATGATACCGGCGGGGGGATGGGGCCGCAACTACGCCAAACGAACGCTTAACCGCCTGAACGGAGACGCTCGCGCCCAGGGCCGGGATTGCCGCCATAAACAAAAACGCCACACGGACGAGCGTGTGGCGTTTGAAAGTTAACAGGATTGTATGGAATCAAGCCAAAGCGTTCTTGGCGACGTCGACAACGGCCGCAAAAGCCGCCTCATCGCGCACGGCCAGGTCGGCCAGCGCCTTGCGATCCAGCTTGACTTCGGCCACTCGCAGGCCGTGCATGAAGCGGCTGTAGGACAGCCCGTGGGTCCGCGTGGCCGCGTTGATCCGCGCGATCCACAAACGGCGGAAGTCGCGCTTCCGGTTGCGGCGGTCGCGGTAGGCGTACCAGTAGGACTTCATCATGGCTTCATTGGCCCGGCGGAACAGCTTGGAACGCGTGCCCCACTGACCCTTGGTCATGCTGAGAATCTTCTTATGACGACGGCGTGTTACAAAACCACCTTTTACGCGCATTACTCTTTACCTCGCATTTCATGGTAGCCTGGACGCTCAACGCGGGGCGCGAGGCCAGGCAGCGATAGACTCAAAACAACGGATATCTGACTAGGCCGGCGGGTTGGCCTTGTACTTCTTCATGTAGGGCACCAGGCGCTTGATCCGGCGACGATCGCCGGGCGCGGTGACCACAATCATTTCGCTGAACATCTGCTTCGTACGGGCCGATTTGCGCCGGCGCAAGTGGCTCTTGCCGCCCTTGGTGCGGACGATCTTGCCGGTGCCGGTCATACGAAAGCGTTTCGCGGCCGCCTTATAGGTCTTCAGTTTATATTTCTTTGTTCCCTTTGGCATGATGGTTACATCCCTAACTACAGTTTTATCCCTGGGCCTGGCGACAGCTCGTCCTCATCGTCGGCCTCAGTCAAAAAAAGCCCCGAAGGGCTTCTTTCATCCTTGGGTTGCTTCCGGCTCTTTGGGCGCCTCAGCCGAGCCGGTCTGGCTCTTTTGCGGCACGGCACTCTCCGGCACCAGAGTCAGGGTCATGCGCCAGCCTTCCAGCGTCGGCTGTTGTTCCACAACCGCGATATCGCTCAATTCCTCAGCGATATCCTGCAAGGCTTTCTGTCCAATTTCGGGATAGGAAATCTCCCGAGATTTGAACCGAACCATGAACCGGACCTTTTTGCCCTCTTCAAGCCATTTGCGCGCATTACGCACGCCGATATCTTTATGGTAATCACCCGTTCGAGGCGACAGACGGATGGTCTTGACCTCGATCTTCTTTTGATGTTTCCGTGCCTCGCGCTCTTTCTTGGTTTGCTCGTAGGCGAATTTGCCAAAGTCGAGCACGCGGCAAACGGGCGGGTTGGCGTTCGGGGCCACTTCAACCAAATCCAGTTCCGCCTCCTCAGCGATGCGCAAGGCATCGAAGAAAGGCAGGACGCCCCGATTCACACCGTTGTGGTCGATCAGGCGCACTTCGCGGGCTCTGATCTGCCGATTGATTCGGTAATCAACGGTGATGGGTTTGGTCACTTGTGGACGTCTTACTCTTTTAATCTACTATCCTCTTTCCGTCGACTCCGATGAAGCGGAACCGACGCCTGCAATTGACAACAAAATATAGGCCTTAAGCCTAGAGAGCAATATTAGCACAGGGCACACAGGCAGTCAAACGCGCTGACCGCGTATTTCGGCCGCGACGATCATTTTCACCTGTAACCTTTATGACGTTAATTCGATGCCGAAGCAACGATAACGGGGCCAACCGACCGCTGCTGCTCGTCGGCGAGATACGGGATGATGTTGTCATTGAACCAGGTCGGGCCGAAGACTTTAGAGCCATTGACCGCGCTAGGGGCATCCTCCCACAGGAGAATGACGATGGCCCGATCTTCGGCCGACTTGACCAGGTAGAAATCACGAAACCCCGGCAGCCCGGCCAGAATCGGCGCTCCTTCGTTCTTGATGGTATCGCGGATTTCATCAACCGGAATGTTGAAATGGAGATGGTTTACAACGGCGAACATGGCACAATGACCTCCTCGAACTTAATCGATTGTTAACAGGATTCCGCAATTTATGTTCCTGATGACGGCGAATCACAAATATCCTAATCCGCGCAATCGCTCCTCGATTTGCTCCGCCTCAGAAGTATCAAACCCCTCTCCGTTGGCGATGTCTTGCTCTTCATTTTCTGAAAATCGCACCGGAGCGGGGTCGACCAACGCCTCGGTCAGCACGCGGCCGTCCATGATCCGCGGTACCGGCTCACCCAGCAGATGCAGGATCGTCGGGGCCAGATCGAGGATATTCTCCTCGGGCAGTGCGACACCCGCCTTGATACCCGGCCCGGCGGTGATGAAGATGCCCTCGCGGCGGTGGCAGCCTGAGTCGCCGCGAATCTGGCTGGTCATGACCCGTCCCTCGGTGGCGAAGAGTGGGCAGGCGATCATGGCGTAGTGATCCAGTTCCAGATGCAGGTCAGGGCCGAGATGGGCGTAAGGGCCTTGGTAGACATCGCGGCCACGCCACAGGTTGGTCAGGATGGGACGGCCGTCGTCGTCATGCAGTTCGGCCAGCGCGTCGCCTACCTCGGCCAGTCGTCGGTCATAGTCGGCGTCGGTTACGATGCCGTGTTCGTCGCGGCCGACGCGGTTGATATACACCTGCCCCACGTGGCCCATGCTGTAAGCGATTGTCCGGCTCCAGTCGACGCTGTCGAAGCTGAGGAACTTGCCGACGATGTCGTTGCGCGCCTTCTTGCTGACCTGGGCGACGGTGTTTTGAAGGCCCACCCGCGCCACCCATTGATAGGCGGAGGCCGGGGTGATGCCGTGCCGGAAGGCCCAGGACTTCAATTGAGTCATCGCGTCAGGCTTCAGCTTCATCAGGCCGCGATCCATGAAGAATACGTTCAGGTTGACCATGTTCTTCAGGGGACCGAAGCCGTGGTCGGACATGACGATGGTGCTGGAGCCGGGCGGCAGCTTGGCCATCAGACGGCCGACGGCGTCATCGACGCGGGCATAGCCGTCGCGGATGGCGTGCTCCCAGGGTGACGGTTCATAGCGCGGGTGACTGTGGTCCATGAAGCGCCACAGGGCGTGCTTGGCGATATCCATGGAGATGAAGTGGACCATGAGCACATCGACCGGCTCAGCTTCGGCCAGTTTGAGTGCCCAGCGGGTATGGGCGTCAAGCAGATCGTAAATATCGGCGATGAATTCGGCCTCGTTGCCCGGCTTGTACTGGATGTTGGGCGCGACGCGATAGGGACCAAGCTCCGGTTCGTAGCGGCCGATGAGGTCGGCCGGGTGGCTGATGATCGCGTTCTTCGGGCTGAGGATGTCGGTCACCATGAAGCCGTTGACTTCTTGCGGCGGGTAAGTGACCGGCACGTTGAGTACGCCGACGCGATAGCCCATGTCCGACAGCCGCCGCCAGAGGGTTGGTTGGCGAATCTGGGTTGAGTTGACAAGGGTGAAGTTCTCGCCGTGGGGCTGGATGAAGTCGAAGACGCCGTGCTTGCCCGGATTGACGCCGGTCATGAACGTCGGCCAGGCGGGGCTGGTGACCGGCGGCAGGGTCGAAGCCAGGTCAGCCGTCACGCCGTCGCGCATCAGGCCGGCCAGGTTGGGCAGGAAGCCGTCGCGCGCCCAAGGCTTAATCAGGTCGAAGGTCGCGCCGTCGAAGCCGATGATGAGTAAGGTCATTCAATGTTCCTCAATCTCCCGATTTCCTCACAATTTCCTTCACCCGATACACCCGCAGATCCTGCGTCTCATAGTACGTGCGGACGGTCAGTTCGGCGATAAGGCCCATGACGATAAACTGCACGCCGATGATGACTAGCAGCACGCTCAGAAGCAGCAACGGCCGATCTCCGATGGTCATGGCATTGAAGCCCTCGATGCCACCGGTGATGCCCGCCCAGAGCTTGAGCGCGGTCAGGTAGCCACCGATGAGCGCTCCGAGTGCAAAGAGAATAATTCCCCAGCGGCCGAAGAGCTGCATCGGCCGGTCGCCATATTTGCGCAGAAAGTGGATGGTGAACAGGTCGAGGATGACGCGGAAGGTGCGCGAGAGACCGTACTTCGACGCGCCGGCCACGCGGGCGCGGTGATTGACCGGCACTTCCGACATGGTGAATCCGCCGAAGTTGACCAATTCGGGGATGAAGCGGTGAAGCTCGCCATAGAGATGCAGGTCACTGACGACCTCGGCGCGAAAGGCGCGCAGCGAGCAGCCGCGGTCCTTCAGCCGGACGCCACTGGTGCGGGCGATGAGCCAGTTGGCGACTCGCGACGGGAAACGACGCACCAGGTCATCCTGCCGGTTCTCGCGCCAGCCGTTGACGACGTCGTAGCCCTTGTCCAGTTCGGCCAGCAGCCTGGGGATGTCGGCCGGATCGTTCTGGCGATCGGCGTCGAGGGTGACGATGACGCGGCCGCGGGCGTGGTCGAAGCCGGCGGCGAAGGCAGCTGTCTGGCCGTAGTTGCGCCGGAAACGGATGGCGACGATGTGGTCGTCTTCGGCCGCCAGTTCGGCAAGAATGGCGAAGCTGCGATCCTTGCTGCCGTCGTCGATGAAGAGAACCTCGTAGTCGAGGCCGGTGCGGCCCAGTGCCGTGCGGATTTCTTCGGCCAACGGTCGCAGGTTCCCTTCCTCGTTGTAGACGGGAATGACGAGGCTGAGGTCTTTTGCTGGATTATGGTCGATCTCCTGGATAGTCAAGTTCGGCTTAATCCCCGACTTGTGCCAATTGCGGCACGTTCGTCAGAACATCCAGATACCACCACCAATGATCCGGCGATACGCCGGCATCCTCTCGCCAGGCGGTCAGGTCGGCGACGGCAAGGATCGCTCTGTTAAATTGTCGGGCGTTGTGAAGAAGCCGCTGATCCGCGTCCGCCAATCGCGCCGACTGTTCCGCACTCAGATCGTCTTTATGCTCAGCGATGCGGCTGCGTGTCAGCAGCATGTCCAGATGTTCCATGCCGCTGACGTCGGGGAAACGGACGTCGGTCTCATATTGGGTCAGCCACAATTCGATTTGTGTCATTTCACGACCTCGCTGATCTTTCCAACATATTCAAATGCCGCGCGGTCCAGGTATGTCTCTGAGTTTTCCACGACAAACGCTGTCTCCATCACGCCATCAAGCGAAGCGATTACCAACCAAAGGCGATTATCCAGCCATCCTGCTATCGACAGGTACGTTGCATCACCCGCATAGTATACATAGATTGAAGCTTCCTGGAGACCCAAGATGCTTTTAATTATCGACTCGTAGTCCGAAATCGAGGCCTGCGGGGGCAAATGGCCTCGTAACTTTCGTTTCAAGAGATGTCTGGAGGTAGCCTGTGGCTTCCAGATAATTTCGCTTCTTGGCTTGCGAATGAGCGCCGGTAGCGCAAAGTTATCAGCATTCATCAAGCCACATACCCCAGATCGCGCAGCTTCTGCATCACCAGTTCTTCTTCGGCATCACTGTAGACTGAATCGCTGCCGGCGCCCCTGCCCGGATCGATGTCGCTGTATTGCACCGGATTGGCGGCGTTGAACTCGTCGGTAAAAGCATCGACCAGCACGCGGCCATCCATATATTCGGGCACGGGCAGGCCCAGGTAATGCAGGATCGTCGGCGCGGGGTCGAGCAGGCTGGCGCCCTCCAGCTTCGCCCCGGCGCGCACACCCGGCCCGCGCAGTCCGACGACGCCCTCCATGTGATGGTGGCCCGTCTGGCCGGTGCTTGGCTCGATGACACGATTGGAGCCGAAGTCGGCGTGGCCGAAGGAGACATACTTGGCCCGGTCGGTGTGCAGCACCAGATCGGGCAGGCGTGCCTCGCTGATGCCGTGGAAGACTTCCTCGCGGCGATAGACGACGGGTACGACCTGGCTGCCGTCCTCCGGGTCGCGCAGTTCCTTGGCCGCGGCGATGATCGCGTCGCGTAACGCCTCGTACTCAGCCGGATCGACTGCGCCCTGCGGCCGTTGGCCTTTGACGTTGAGATAGACCTGGCCGAAGTTGCCCACGGAGAAGGCTTTGGTGCGCGCCCAATCGACATCGTTGAAGGACAGGAAGAAGCGACGCAATGCCTTGCCTCCGCGGCCGCGCTTGACGTTCTTGCGCATGTCGCTCAGGCCCAATGCCGTGAGCCACTTCAGGGCGTTGATCGGCGTGACGCCCAGCCGGAAGGCGGTCCGCTTCAGCAGGCTGACCGGATTGCGCTTGAAGGCCAGCCAGCCGTTGGCCGCCAGCCAGTTGTTGATATGAAAAAATTTGTGGAAGGGGCCGAAGCCGTGGTCGGACAGGACGATCGTCAGTGTGTCCTCCGGCACCAGGGCCAGCATCTCGCCCAGCAGACGGTCGACCGTCTCGTAGTAATCAAGGATGTCGGGCAGGACGCGCGCGGCCGTCTCCGGATCGTGCATCGGGTGTGTCGGGTCCACCAGATGCCAGATCTCGTGCTGCAGGTTGTCGGTCGTCTCCATGACGTAGACGAACAGATCCCACGGTTTCTCGCACAACAGGTATTGCACCGAACGCGCCCGGTCGATCTCCAGCTGCTTGCAGGCACGCACGAACACCGCCGGGTCCACGCCGCGCCCCTTCTCCGACATGCGCAGGGGGAACGCCCCGCAGGCGTCGAGCAGCTCCTGCTTCAGTTCGGGCGGCCAGGTGTAATCGCTGTCGGCGCTAGGGGTTAGGAAGGAGCAGAGCATGAAGCCGTTCATCGGCCGCGGCGGGTAGGTCATGGGCAGGCTGACGACGCCGACCTGCTTGCCGGCCGCTCCGGCGATCTGCCACACGGCGGGGACGGCGACGGTCAAGCCGTTGGAGACGCGAATCTCGTAGCTGTCCTGGGCCGGATAGGTGAAATCGACCAGACTGTGCTGGCCAGGATTGGTGCCGGTAGCAAAGGATGGCCAGGCCGAGGCGGAGACGGGGGGGATGGTGGAGCGCAGGCGGCCGCCGGCTCCCTCGGCCAGCAGGCGAGCCAGATTGGGCAGGCGACCGTCATCCAGCCAGGGTTGTAACAGATCGAAGGTGATGCCGTCCAGACCGAAGACGGCGACTTTGCGTTGGGTCATAATTAACTTCTGTGGGAGCCGGTTTCAAGTCCGACCCTATGTCTCATGGACCTCGGGTGGGCGGGCGAAGCTCAGGATGCTGCGGAAGGCGTACATCAGGCCGCCCAATAACCCGGCGCTGAAGCGCAGGAAATAGAAGGCCAGGGACATCGAGACGGCCGTCGCCGCCGCCACGCCCACCGGCACGAACAGGAAGGTATAGGTTCCCTCGCGCAATCCCAGGCCGTTGAACGTGATGGGTAACAGGTTGACGATGGCGATGACCGGCACGAACAGGGCGAAGATGCGAAACGGCAGTTCGACACCCAGGGCATAGGCGATCATCATCTGGACCAGAATCAGATTGAGCGTGAACGGCAGGCTGATGAGCAGCGCGGAGACGAGCGCCCGCAAGGGATAGCGATGGATGGTGTTGACCAGATTTTCGAACTTGTTGTAGAAGGGCAGGGTGGGCGCCTTGGGATAGATGCGCAGTAACAGGGCGATGGGATCCACGGCGCGGGCGATGAAAAAGGCCGGCGGGATGCCCACGGCCGTCACGACGATGAGCGCCCAAAGCAGCCAGGGAAGGTCGAGCGTTGTCGCATGGGCATAGAGGTTCCATATCAGCGCCACGAGGGCGATGAGCGACGAGCCTACCAGGCCGGTGACGCGCTCCATCAGCACCGAGCTAAGCGCCTCCGAGCCGTGGCCGTGGCGTTGTCGCAGGCTGACGACCTTGACCACATCGCCACCGAACCCCGACGGGATGAAGTTGTTGGCGAAGAAGCCGATGTAATAAAGGTAGACCAGGTAGCCGAAGCGAGGCTTGTCGTTCAGGGCGCGCAACAGCACAAACCAGCGCCAGGCGCGGATGACCACATTGAGCTGGAACATGGCGAAGGCCAGCGCATACCATCCCCAATGGATGTTGGTCAATGTCTGCACGACCTCCTGGAAGCTGACGCGGCTGAATAGCCAGGTCAGCAGGAGGAGGCTCAGCAGGATTTGGGAGAGGCCGATCAGTTTCTTGCGATTGGCCTTGACGAACTTGCCCATAACAGGCCGATTATAGCACAGGGAAGTAAGGCCGTCGTATGGTCGGATCATGGATTGGGATGCAGATATTCTACGGATCATCGACGCACTGGCAGAGGCTATCGTTGATCTCCCTTGCCCACAATCGCACACACTCGCAATATCGTTCCGCCCCGGCGGCTACCACATCGGCCGCTGTCATTGTCCAGGTAATCGGTCGCTCATAGGCTCCCTGATTGCCAGGGCGTGCCGTGATCGACCAGTCGCGCTTGCCGGAGGCAACGCGCTCTCGATTGTTGCGACGGGCCTCCCACAGACTGAGACCGCGCTCAACGAAATCGACCAGCAACTGCCGGCTCAAGGCCAGGCCCTCGACCGAATAGAAGCTCGGATGCTGCAGGTGGTAGCACAATACCATCAGATGATGCACCACGCCTCGCGAGGAGTCTTCATTCTCCCAATAGAGCATCTGGTGGATATGGTCGCGGCAAGTCTGGCGATCTGTTATCACTGCTCCGCATTCCGCACATTGCTCAGTCATATCCACGCCTCACTTTCTGTTTGATATCCTGATTTTTGCCCTATACTGTATCCTAAAGGAACAATTGAAATAATTAAATGAATAGAGGAGATAGCCATTTGCAAGGATTAGAACAATAAAATCGCAGGACTTGAAACGTTTGTTCTAATCCGTTATAATATGTTCGAGTTTCATCAATCTGACGCCTTGGCTCATGGAGGGAGAATGGCACAGCAGCAGCTTTTTGGCGGTGATTGGACTGAAGAAAAATTAAGACGTATTAAAAAATATTTGAGCGCATATACAACTGCCTTGAGTAAGCAACCATTCCGAATAGCTTACATTGATGCCTTTGCAGGCACAGGCTATCGTCAATTAAAACGAGAGCAGCAGCCTTCAGAGCTAATGTTTCCTGAATTTGTAGAGCAAGATACTCAAACGTTTCTACAAGGATCAGCCCAAATTGCTTTGGAGACAGGACCAAGATTCGACAAATACTTTTTCATTGAACAGGATGCAAGCCGGTTCAACGAATTGAGTAGACTCAAGGATAGCTATCCGCATTTGGCAGAGGACATCGTTCTTGTGAATGCCGATTGCAATGCTTATCTACAAGACTTGTGTTTGAATCGTGTCTGGAAAAGAAACCGAGCGATGCTTTTTCTGGACCCTTTCGGAATGCAAATAGAATGGAAAACCATTGAAGCAATTGCCAACACCCAGGCTATTGATCTATGGGTTCTGTTTCCTCTAGGCGTCGCTGTCAACAGACTTTTACGCCGGGATGGTCAAATAGACGAAACGCTGAGAAAGAAATTGGACACACTTTTTGGGACAACTGATTGGTTTGATGCATTTTACCAAGTGGAGACAAAACAAACCCTTTTTGGTGAGCGTGAGCAATTGAAAAAAGCAGCAAACTTGGATCAAATAGGGCGATATTTCGTGACCAGGTTACAAGGTATCTTTGCCGGCGTAGCTGAAAACCCCCTGCATTTATATAACTCCCGCAATAATCCCCTATATCTGCTTTGCTTTGCTGCCGGAAACCCCCGTGGCGCAAAGCTGGCCGTGAAAATCGCCCAAGATATTTTAGGTAAGTGAGGTCATCATGGCACAATCTACCATTGAATGGACCAACGCAACCTGGAATCCGATAACAGGCTGTACCAAGGTTAGTCCAGGCTGCAAACACTGTTACGCCGAACGAATGGCTCACCGTTTACAGGCGATGGGCCAGCCTAATTACGCCAATGGCTTTAAGTTGACACTACATGAGCATATGCTCGAACGGCCGCTAACTTGGAAACAACCAATGCTTATCTTCGTCAACTCCATGAGCGATCTGTTCCATCCCAATGTGCCGCTGGATTTTATTCAGCAAGTATTTGCCGTTATGCGTCGGGCAGAGTGGCATCGTTTCCAGGTTCTGACCAAACGCTCTGAACGATTATTGACGCTCAATGACGACATTGCCTGGCCAGACAATGTCTGGATGGGTGTTAGCGTGGAAAATGAAACTTATCGTTTTCGCATTGATCATCTGCGGCAGACAGGAGCGCAAATTAAATTTCTATCGCTCGAACCGTTGCTAGGACCACTGCCATTGCTCGATCTGAAAAGCATTGATTGGGTTATTGTTGGCGGGGAATCTGGACCAGGTGCTAGGCCAATGTCTGGCGAATGGGTGGTTGATATCCAGCAACAATGTTTACGTGCCGGTGTCCCTTTCTTTTTTAAGCAATGGGGGGGAACCAGCAAGAAGAAAAGTGGTCGTTTGCTTGAGGGGCGTACCTGGAACCAAATGCCTGTCCGTGGGGCATTAGCTCTGGCAGGGGATTAGCAGTAGCCGAAGGAGTTAATGACATGAGAGCAATTCGCGTTCACGAATTTGGCGGCCCCGATGTCTTGCGACTTGAAGAAGTCGATAGGCCCGAACCGGGACCCGGCGAGGTCAGGGTGCGGCTTAAGGCCGCCGGCGTTAATTTTATCGACGTTTACCAGCGCAGCGGGCAGTACAAGATGGAGTTACCCTTCACGTCCGGCAGCGAGGGGGGCGGCGTGGTCGATGCCGTCGGGCCTGATGTGGAAGCGTTCAAGCCGGGCGATTTCGTCGTCTACGCCATGCACCTCGGCGCCTATGCCGATTATGCCGTCGTGCCGGACTGGAAACTGATTCCCGTGCCGACCGGGCTTAATCTGTTCACGGCCACGGCGGCCATGCTGCAGGGGATGACGGCCCACTATTTGAGCCACGACACCTACCCCATCCGCGCGGGCGACACCGTACTTGTCCACGCCGCGGCCGGGGGCGTCGGCCTGCTGCTGGTGCAGATGGCCAGGTTACGCGGCGCGTGGGTGATCGGCACCGTCTCCACCGGGGAGAAGGCAGCGCTGGCCCTTGGGATGGGCGCGGACGAAGTCATCCGTTATACGGAGCAGGAGTTCGAGGGCGAGGTCAAACGGCTGACGGATGACCGGGGCGTTGATGTCGTCTATGATTCCGTCGGCCGCGACACCTTCAGCCGGAGCCTGAACTGCCTGCGACCGAGGGGCTACATGGTGCTCTGTGGCCAGTCCAGCGGCGCCGTCGAACCGATTGATCCGCAGCTGCTCAACCGGAAGGGATCGCTTTTCCTCACCCGACCGAACCTGATTCACTACATGCTTGACCGACAAGAGGTGTTGGGTCGGGCGAGGCAACTCTTCGATTGGATTAACGAGGGTAGGCTGGCCGTGCGCATCGACGCCACGTATACGCTGGAGGATGCGGCCGAGGCGCACCGGCATCTGGAATCCCGCCGCAGCATGGGCAAGGTGTTGCTCGGCATGCAACAGGGGATTCTGCCGACGGGCGGCCGGATTGAGAACGCCATCGACCGCGGCGACGTGGTGGATGAGGCCGGGTGGGAGTCGTTTCCCGCCAGCGACCCACCGTCGTATTAGGGTGGCGGAGGGGCGAGTACGGTGAGATTGCCCCAATAGCGCATCTGCCCGGGGTTAAGTCGGGAATAAATTGCCGAAAGCATTGCCAAACGGCCTGGCTCATGGTAAACTTTCTCTTCGGCCCGTGAATCGGGCTGTCTATTTACGCGACTAATATTCACCAGGATCCCTGGGGCAGAGACGGCGTTCCGGCAGGAACGTTGTTTTTTCCATTTGTTGGAGAGCAGAACCATGTCTGATTTACTATTGAAAGCATTTGATAAAGAGAAGAACTCGGACCTGCCGGAGGTAAGCGTGGGCGATAGCGTCACGGTTTACGTGCGCATCAATGTCGGGGACAAGAACGAGCGCGTCCAGATGGTTCGTGGCACGATCATCCGCAAACGCAACGAGGGCAACAACGCCAACTTCACCGTCCGTCGAATCGCGTCGAACGGCGTCGGCGTCGAACGCACTTTCCTGGCTAACTCCCCGCGCATCGAGAAGATCGAAATCCAGAGCCATGGCCATGTCCGTCGTGCGCGCCTCTATTATCTGCGCGACCGCACAGGTAAGGCGACTCGCTTGCGCGCCAAGCGGACTTTCGATTCCCGTTAGGCAAAAACCCTTGCGTCGCCGCTCAACGGCGATACACTGGTGTCATGTAATCTGCAGCAGGTGAAAGTATCCGTCTTTCACCTGTTTTTGTTTTAACTGCTTGCCCGAACAAACTATAGATATGACCATGAATCGAAACATCAGTCGGCCGCTCATCGGCCTGACGACCTACCGCAAGACGATCACCCAAACATCGTCCGTATCCTATTTGGCCCTGATGCCCAGCTACATCGAGGCGGTAACGGCCGCAGGCGGCCTGCCCGTGATGATCCCGTTGGGTCTGGATGAGGGGTCACTGGCGGCGCTGCTCGACCGGCTGGACGGCCTCGTGCTGACCGGCGGCGGCGATATCTCCGGAGCGCGCTACCGAAGCGCGCACGCCGAATATATATTCGATGTCGACGAGGATCGCGATCGCGTCGAGTTGACTCTGGCGCGGGAGGCCGTTGAACGCGACAAGCCGCTGCTGGCGATCTGCCGTGGCCACCAGGTGCTCAATGTCGCCCTCGGCGGCACGCTGTATGAGGACGTCTTCAAGCGGATGCCGGGGGCCATGAAGCACGACTACTTTGGCGATTTTCCGCGCAGCCACTTGGCGCATATGGTCACCATCGAGCCGGACAGCAAGCTGGCGATGGCCCTGGGACGGGGCGAGGCGAAGGTCAACAGCCTGCATCATCAGGGTATCCGCGACCTGGCCCCAGGATTGAAAGCGGCCGCCTACGCGCCGGACGGCCTCATCGAAAGCGTTGAGGCGGACGGGCACCCCTTTGCCGTGGGCGTGCAGTGGCACCCCGAGAACCTGATCACCGACGAGCCGGCCATGCTGGCCCTGTTTCGCGGTCTGGTGGACGCGGCTGGATAGGCTCAACTATGAATGAGTTGACGCCGGTCGGCCGCGCGCTGCAGGCGTTGGGCATCCCCTTTCAGGAGTTTCGCCACGTCGGGCCGGTCGGTTCGTTGGAACAGGCGGCCGCGGAACGCGAGCAGCGGCCTGAGCAGGTCGTCCGCAGCATCCTCTTTCGCCTGGCGCAGGATGAGTACCTGATGGTGCTGGTAGGCGGGCCGAAGCAGGTCAACTGGAAGCTGCTGCGGAAAGTGGTGGGCCATTCACGGATGACTATGGCTACGCCCGACGAGGTGCGCGCGGTGACCGGGTACGAGATCGGGGCGGTGGCGCCGTTTGCCTTGCCGCAGCCTGTCCGGGTGCTGCTGGACGAGAGCGTGATGAGCGAGGACGTGATCTCGCTTGGCTCAGGCGTTCGCGGCACGGCCGTCATCCTGACCACGGCGGATCTGGCGCGAGCTTTGGGCGATGTCGAGCGGGTCTCGGTCGTCCAGGGCAGCCTCGCCTAAGACGCATCCACGGATCTCACAGGGTGCCGATGGAGATATCGGTCAATCGGCGGGCCGTGGTGCAAGGGTTAGCGGTGACCGGTTAACCCCGCAGGTCGGCAAACCAGTCCAACAAGGCGGCTAGTTGACGCACAACGTCATCGCGCCCGCCGTTATTGGTGATGACGAAATGGGGGTGGCGTGGCGGCTCGAAGAACCCGGCGATCAGGCGCGCGTATTCCACCGTCACCGGATTGTTGCCTCGTGACAGTCGCGCCACGCGCACGGCTTCATCGGCCTCCACCAGCACAAAGACCACGTCGGGTTCGGCCGCGGCGATGAGTTCGCGGTGGTGCTCCTTGAAAGTGGCCTGGCAGAACGCCAGGTCGGGGTGGGCGGGGCGCAAGGCGGCGAGGCGGCCGACCAGCACGCCATAGAAGCGGTCGCGCATGGCTTCGGTGAACGGCCGCCCTTCGCGCACGGCGTCGCGCATCTCCGGCGTCAGGTCGAGATCGCCATCGTAGAAGGTGTAGCCGAACTCATCAGCCAATACCTCGCCCACATAGTTCTTTCCCGCCGCGGGCAATCCGAACAGGTAGATCAGCATCGTCTTCGCTCGACCCATTTAGGGCAATGATCGGCATGCCCGGCCGTCGCCACGTCCGTCCAGCCGGTGGACATCGTTACCCGTCGTCTCCATACAATAGTCGTAGCAGGTTTGCGCCTCTGCTTGCGTCTGGAAATCGCGGCAGTCATAAAGATTGCGGTCGCAATCGCATGGCCCCACCAGATCGGGGCGGCTCCACATGCCAGCTGAGGCTTCCTGGGCCTGTCGCTGCAACTCGCGCAGATAGTCAGTCTGGGCCACGTCGGGCGGAAAGGTGACCAGGCGGGCCATCCCGTTGAGCATCAGTTCGCCGTTGATGAAGGTGCCGTCTTCCAGATAGACATAGCGCAGCAGGCGGCCGTATCGGTCGGTCTCGCTGACGTCCTGAACCAGAATCACAGTCTGATCTTCCACCAGGTCGCGATTGAACTCCAGGGCTTCCTGATAGAACGGCTCGTCGCGCTCCGGCGTATCGACGCCGATATAGCGCAGGCGATAGGTCCGGCCGCCCAGATCGACCTCGATGGTATCGCCGTCGAACACATGGGTGACTGTGGCGCGAACGCCGGCGGGATCGAGGGTCGGCATGGGGGCCGGTTGCGACGAGGCGGCCGCGGATGGTTGAGAAGTTGCTCGCGGCTGCCTGGTCGCCGATGGTGAGGTCGCCGGCCTTTGGGTCGAGAGGTCGGCGTCGCGGCAGGCGGCGAGGGCGATGAGCAGACCGAACAGGAACAGGATCGGGAGTGAACGCGCCAATAGTTTGATCATCATGAATAAAAGCCCGGCGAACATCGCCGGGGCACTGGAGATAGTAGCTCGTTTTATGCTGGGCGTCATATGTTGACACCGGCATATTCCCGTCGGTTGACGTCGATCGTGACCTCATTTATACTAGCCGGGTCTATATTCATTTATTGAGTAGTCAGGTAATGAGTCCATTGCTGCAATCCCCCCTTACGATTGAATACGCATTGCTGGGCTTTGTTCGGCGCGAACCATTGCACGGCTATGAGATCTATCATCGTCTGGTCGAGACGCCTGAATTGCATCTGGTCTGGCGCGTGAAACAGAGCCGCCTGTATGCCTTGCTGGCGCGGCTGGAGGAAGAGGGCCAGCTGGGAGCCACCCACGAGCCACAAGACGGTCGTCCGCCGCGCAAGGTCTATCATCTGACGCCGACGGGAGAGGCCGCCTTCGGCCGTTGGCTGGTCGCTCCGGTTCGGCTGCCGCGGGAAATGCGTCTGGAGTTTATGCTCAAGCTTTATTTCGCCGGAGAGGAAGGGGCGGAAACGGTCGGCAAGTTGATTCATGC
>JAGOZU010000020.1 GCA_018058545.1 Promineifilum sp.
ACCAGGTTTTCCAGGTAGGTTCGATCGCTGTCACTGAGGTGAACATGTTCCTTTTTCATGCCGCCAGCGTACCGCTCTTTTATACCTGGCGCAATACTTTGAGTTAAATTATGTTACAGAGTACTTAAGTCAATATCCATTTGAAATTCGCCCTCTTTCGGACGAGGAAGGCGGAGGATTCCTGATTTCTTTTTCCGACTTTTCCGAGTGTGTTTCGGATGGCGCAACAATAAGCGAGGCCATTAATAATGGTCTGGATGCCCTGGAAGAAACGATTGCTGCCCTGGAAAGCATGAACCTGGCCGTGCCGGAACCGGGGAGCGGGGGTAGTTTTAGCGGGAAGTTCGTCCAGCGCGTGCCCAGGAGCGTCCATGCGCGTCTGGCGATGCGGGCCAAACAGGAAGGGGTTAGTATGAATTCGCTGGTAACATCCATTTTGGCAGAAAGTCTCGGTAAGCGCGAAACTATCTGACGAAATAATGTATTTAGATCGACAAAGTTGTTTCCGTAACCCATCCGAAATGAACAGGGTCGACTGACTCAGGCTAATCCCTGGAATCGTTCAATAGATAGGCGACGGCCGCATACGTGCTGGCGAAGGCCAACTCGGGCAATTGGTCGAGCGCGAAGAAGCCCGCGTCGCCCGCATCATCACCCGCCTGCAACACCCCGCCGGTCAGCCGCGCCCGATAGAGAATGAAGATGCTCGCCCCGCCCTGCCCGGGCGGGTTGAAGAAGACATCGATCACTTTCTCGACCGCCACGATCAGCCCCGTCTCCTCCAGCGCCTCGCGCGCGGCCGTGGCGGCGGGATCTTCATCCTGATCGACGTAACCCGCCGGCAAGCTCCATTTGCCGCGCTCCGGGTTCATCCGGCGACGAATCAGCAGCAGCTTGCCATCCTCGACGACGGCCACGCCCACACCGACTTTGGGATCGGTGAAATAGACATAACGACAGGACGGGCAAACACGGCGAGGCTTGTCCATCTTGCGGACGGTTTGCATGGGTGTGGCACAGCGCGGGCAATAGACGAACCACGCCGGAGCGCTGTCGGAGTGTGCGGCTTCAGCCATAATTAATCACCAGTCTGGAATTAACGGAGACGCAAACGGACGATCAGCAGCAGGACGAGAAGGAGCAACAAGGCGGCCGCCAGCGCGATCTGGGCCGGGAACAACAGGGAACCAATGCTCCGGCCACTACCCTGATCCATGGCAGGCTCCACCTGGTCCGGCATCTCGGCCGTCTCTCTATCGGTGGCCTCGGTCGAGAATTGGGCTGCGTCTCCGGCGAGTTCCTCGGGCGCGAGTGTTCCCTCGACGCCCAGCGTTGACGCGCCGGTCCCGAGGCTCTCCGCTTTGGGCGACGCTTCCACCGTGGGTCGGGTGCGCTGATCCGCGCCCGGCGCCGCGGAAGCCTCGGCGGGCAAATCGGCCGGGGCCGCTTCCGGAGCCGGAGCGGCGTCCATGGCCGTCTCCTCTGCGATCATCGCGGCCTGTGGCGCGGCCATCTCGGCGGCGCCTCCGCCGGTGAACTGCCCGCGAAACGCGCCCAGGGCCAGGGTGAACATGAGGAAGAAGGCCGTCAGAGCCGTTGCCCCGCGCAGGAACGGATAGAGCTGCATCATCGGTTGCGGTTTCGGCCGGCCGTAGAGAGCGGGATCCAGCGCGAAACTGCGCGGCACGCGACGGCGCGGCATGGCCCGCATCTGCATCTTCAGGGCGCGCATCCGCTCCAGCTCGGCGCGCAATTCGGCGTCGTGGGCCAGGCGGCTTTCAAAGCGCCCGCGCTCATCGGCCGCGAGGGCATTATCCAGATAAGCGCCAAGCGCCTCCAGACGTCTCTCCTCGGCCGTCGAGCCGCGATCCCGCATAAAATCAAACATGGTTATTCGCCTAATTACCTCTTGTTTCTAGACGATATGCCGACGGTAATAGTTCCCCGCCGACGGCTTGCAGGCAATCGCGAAGTCTGGCCCGCGCCCGGCTCAATCGCGACTTGACCGTGCCCAGTGAAACGCGGGTGATGGTGGCGATCTCCTGGTAGTCGTAGCCTTCCACATCGCCCAGGACGGTGGCGATGCGCTGGTCGTCGGGCAGTTCCTTCAGGCAGTGTTCGATGGCCAGGGCCAACTCCACGCGCTGCCGGTGCGCTTCCGGGCCTTCGTTGGGGCTGCGCAGAAAGGCGAAGGACTCGTTTTCGTCCATGATCTCGTCCAGCGAAGTTTGCGGGCGACGCTTGCGGCGACGCAACTCGTCATAGCAGCGATTGGTGGCCACGCGAATGAGCCATGACTTGAACGAGCCGCCACGAAAGGTGCGCAGGCTCTGGTAGGCGGTGATGAAGGTCTCCTGAGCCACATCCTCGGCGACGTCCGGGTCGCCCATGATGCGATAGGCGACGTTGAAGACCATCTCCTGATGCTGGACGACGAGGCGGTTGAAGGCGACGATGTCCCCCTTTTGAGCCTGCTGGATCAGTGATTCTTCATTCATCAAGGGTGCGCCCCGAAATGTTGGCGTTCAGCGGCCATGACACCGACAACGAATCAGGCGAGGTGTCCCCTCGATTCATCCCGAAGTCGCTGACATAACTGAACATAGCCGATTTTGCCGTCAGACTACCATGCCGACGGTTGGGTAAACCGGACGAAGGTATTATAGGGTGGTCAGTGAGGATAGGCTAATCGTGAGGTTAGTCGGTCGCCGGTCATCGTGAACACAAGTTCGCATCGACGACCCAAGCCACCATAGAGCGTCATTCGGCCGTCGCCTTGGCCGCCTCCGCCCGGACAGCCTACCGATCCCGCTGCAGCCACCCTGGCTCCCGCTCGTTCTCCTCCCTCATGCGTCGCAAGCGCGCCTCCAGAATGCCGGTTCGGCCGAGATAGCCGACCAGTTCCTGCGGCCGATCGCGGCGAACGACAGGCAATCGACCGACATCATAGCGCAGCATTTTGTCGATGGCGTCGTTCATGGGTTCGTCGGGATAGGTCACCCGGGGATTGCTCGTCCCCGCCAGCAAGATGGATAATGAGGCTCGGTCAGGGCGCTCCATCGCGCGCAATACGTCGCTCCGGGTGATGATGCCCACCAGATGGCCGTCCTCGTCGACGATGGGCAGGCCGTTGCGACGGCCAAGTTGCGGGTCGTCGCGGGCGATGCGGTCGGCCAACTCGGCCAATGACATCTTCGCCGGCAGACGCGGCGGGTCGCTGTCCATTACCTCGGCCACCGTGATCCGATGCATGATGTCGGCCTCGTAATCCTGCTGGACGCGCAAGCCGCGCCGGACCAGCTTCTCGGTCTGCATCGAGTTGCGCATGAACCGCGTCGTCACCAGATCAGCGACGACGCATACCAGCATTAGCGGCAAGACGGCCGTGTAGTCGCGCGTCAGTTCAAAGGCGAAGATGATGAAAGTGAAGGTGGCTCGCGAGGCGGCGCCGAAGACGGCGGCCATCGCCGCCAATGCGCATGCGCCCGGCGACAGGTTGGCCCCGGGGACCACGGCGTTGACCGCCAGGGCAAACAGCGCCCCCAGAGCCGCGCCGATCATGAACGTCGGCGTCAACAGACCGCCCGGCATGCCCGAACCAAGAGCCAGAAACAGAGCCAGGCTTTTAACGAGGACGATGACGATCAGGACGGAGGGCGCGAACTCATTATTCAGGATGCTGGTGATATTGTCATAGCCGACGCCCAGGACATACGGCGCGAAATACCCGATGACGCCGATCACTAACCCTGCCAGAACCGGCCACCACATGGGATCGAGCGGCAGCCGCTCAAACTGGTCTTCCACCCAATAGAGCGCGCCGCTGTAGCCGACGGCGAAAAAGCCGCAGATCAATCCGAGGGCGACGTAGTGGGGAAGATAGGCGGGGACGCCAAAGTCCATCTGCCCGACATCGAACATCGGCCCGCGTCCCGTCAGACCGAAATGAACCGTCGTGGCCAATGTGCTGGCGATGACCAGCGGGATGAAGGAGCGGGTCTTGAATTCGAAGAGAAGCAGTTCGATGGCCAGGATGACAGCGGCGATGGGCGTATTGAACGCCGCCGCCATGCCCGCCGCAGCGCCGCACGACAGCAGCACCTTCCGCTCGACGGCCGTCAGGCAGAACATCTGCCCCACCAGCGAGCCTACCGAGCTGCCCGTCGAGATGATCGGGCCTTCCGCGCCGACCGGCCCGCCGGTGCCGATGACGATCGCTGTGGAAACCTGCTTCAGCAGGGCGATGCGGGGCGGGATCCGGCTGCGATTGGTCAGCACCGCCTCTATCGCTTCCGGGACGCCGTGGCCGTGGATCTCCGGCGAGACGTATTTGGCGATCAGGCCGATGATCAGGCCGCCGATGATCGGCGCGACGACCACCAGCGGCCCCAGCGTGTGATATCGCAGATTGGGAATCTGAAAGCCGATGCGCTGGAAGAAGATCAGATTGCTGATGAAGCCGATGAGGGCGATGAGCAGATAGGCGGCCAGCCCGGCGGCGATGCCGGTGACAGCCGCCAGCAAGGATAGCGCCAACAGCCGGTTATCCTTGCCTCCAACTGTGCCGTTTCCATCCGCCCGATTGTCATGCGCCTTTGCGAGCATCATTCTTTTCACTCGATGGCCGTCCACCGCCTTCGCGCTCCGTCAGGCGACCGGTGAAATTCTATAGCGTGATGGGGCGCAGATCAATTTTCGGCATTGATGCAAGGGACGAAATTGACACCGGCAGGGTCTTGTTCTATACTTGCCCCTGGTTCAGTCCGGCCGAAGTGGCGGAACAGGCAGACGCGCACGACTCAAAATCGTGTTCCGAAAGGAGTGTGGGTTCGATTCCCACCTTCGGCATCGACATAACCGAATTATAGGGTTCGCCGGAAAGGTGGGCAAACAATGGCTTCCGCGACGGGGGCCTTTTTTGTTTGTCGGGCATCACGTCCGCCCAAACTGGCGGGCCAGCGCGGCGGCCGACAGGTGGATGAGCGTCGGGCGGCCGTGGGGGCAGGTGTGGGGTACCTCGCAAGCCTCCAGTTGCAGGATCATCGCCTCCATCTCCTCGCGCGTCATAACCTGACCGGCCTTGACCGCGGCCGTCTTGCAGACGCGCCTGACGACCATCGCCTCCGTCTCCGCCTGCAACGGCGCGGTCTCGTTCTCCAGATCGGCCACGACGGCCGCCAGGGCCGCCGCCGGATCGGATCGGCTCAGAATCGCCGGCACCGCGCGAATCCGAAACGCATTTGGCCCGAACGACTCGATCTCGAAGCCCAATGCAGTCAATAAGCCCAGGTTCTCTTCCACCAGGTGAGCTTGCGAGGGGGACAGATAGACGGTTGCGGCGGCCACCAGCCCCTGCGAGGCGATCCCCTGCCCTTGCCGTTGGGCCATGAACTGCTCGAACAGGATACGCTCGTGGGCGGCATGCTGGTCGATGAGGTAGAGGCCGTCCGGCCCCTCGGCGATGATATAGGCCGCGCCGGCCTGGCCGATGACGCGCATGATGGGCAGCCGCGAGGCGCCATTATCCAACAGCGACGGGGCGGCCGTTCCCTCATTCGGGCTTTGTTCCGGGGCCGGGCCTTGCAATTGCCAGGGGATGTCGAGACGGCTGGAGGGCATATCGTCGCGCTCGGCCTGCGGGCGGAAACCCGACCACCCGCCGATGCCCTGATCCGAAGACACCCAGCCGCCCAGCCCCAGGCTACGAGCGGGAGCCGTCTCCATCAACGCCTCGCGCGTCGCTCGCTGCACGGCCGAAAACACGGCCCCCTCATCGCGAAACCGAACCTCCACCTTGGTCGGATGGACGTTGACATCCACCTCCTCCGGCAGCATGTCGATGAAGAGCACCGCCATGGGGAAACGGCCCACCGGCAGCAGCGTGTGATAGGCCTGGACGACGGCGAAAGTGAGCCGGGGATCGCGAATCGTGCGGCCATTGACATAAAGTTGGATATGGTTGCGGCCGGCGTAGTTCAGGGCGGGGTCGCTGACGAAACCACGCACCGCCGGCTTTCGATTGTTCGCGACAGACGGTTCGGACTCTCGCGGAAGGAGTTCGATGAGTTGGTGGAGCGTGTCCGGGCCATAGGCGGCCAGCAGGACGTCGGCCGTCGAGCCGCTGCCGGTCGTCTGGAAGGTCACCCGATTGTCATGACTCAACCGGAAGCGAATGGCCGGATAGGCCATGGCGTAGCGGGTGACGAACTCGTCGATGAGGCGCTTCTCGGTCGTGATGCTTTTCAGAAATTTTAGCCGTGCCGGGACGTTGTAGAAGAGGTTCTCGACGGCGATGACCGTGCCCGCCGGCGCGCCAACCGGCTCCCGGTCGGTGATG
Organism: Promineifilum sp.; assembly: GCA_018058545.1. Lineage (GTDB taxonomy): Bacteria > Chloroflexota > Anaerolineae > Promineifilales > Promineifilaceae > Promineifilum. The sequence goes on from JAGOZU010000020.1 coordinate 6,338, forward strand.
ATGCCGCCGTCGAGAACGAGGCGAACCCCGGTCGAAGCCGCTCGCTCCCGGCTGACGACCGTGACCCGGCTGACCGCGGAGATGGCGGCCAGCGCCTCGCCCCGGAAGCCGAGGGTGCGAATGGACCACAACTCGTCGGCCGACTGAAGCTTCGACGTGGCGTGGCGCAGGAAGGCCGTCTCAATCTCATCAGCGGGCATGCCGTCGCCGTTATCGGCCACCTGGATCAGCTCGCGGCCGCCACCCCGGATGTCGATGGTGATGACGGTCGCCCCGGCGTCGATGGCGTTTTCCATCAACTCCTTGACGACGGATGAGGGCCGTTCGACCACTTCGCCCGCGGCGATTTGCGAGGCCAACTGGTCGGGCAACACATGAATAGTCATAGCCCGATTGTACCAGATTCGCGGGCGGATGATTGCCCCATGGGCGGCTTGTCACTATACTCCGGCCCACGAGGTAACCATATATGCCTTTTAAGCCGAATTATGAAGTAAAAACGGAGCGGCTCCCCTATACCCTGGCATCCGGGAAGCCCTTGCCGGACGGCCGTCGCGTAGGCGTGCTCGTGCTCCACGGATTCATGGGCAGCCCCCTCAGTTCGCGACCCATGGCCGAGTATCTCAACCAAAAAGGGGTGTTCGTCCATTGCCCGCTGTTGCCCGGCCACGGGACCTACCCCAGCGCCTTGCGCGGAGCGGGGCGCAACCTGTGGCTGGCCGAAGCCGAAGAGGCCTACCGGCTGGTCCGCCAACAGTGCGACGAACTGTATCTAATCGGCCATTCAATGGGCAATATCCTTGGCGCGCATATCGCTGTGAAATATGGCGACGCACAGGGTATCGCCATGCTCGCGCCGGTCTACAACCCGCCGGATAAACGCCTCAATTGGGTCAAATACATCCATCACTTCGTCCCCTGGTATTACCCCCACAAGAGCAAGAAAGAAAGCATGCAGCATCTGGTGCGCGAGCGGGTGCTGGATTTCGACCCATCGGTAGATTACGACAGCCCCGAATTCCAGGCTCAATTGCCCCAGGTCAGCCGGGTTCCCCTGTCGGGCATGCACGAGATGGTGGCCATGATCGAAATGGGGCGGAAGCTGTGGCCCCGGCTGGACATTCCGGTGCGGATCTTCGCCGGTGAAGACGACAATGCGGCCCACCCGGACAACGCCCGCCAAATACTCTCCATCCTGCCGAACAGGGACAAAAACCTGACGGTATATCCCCACGTGGGGCACGAACTCATGCGGCCGTTCGAGCCGATTCACGCCACGGTCTGGGAGTCCGTGGCGGCATTCATCCTGAAAAGCGAGGGATAAGCCGATCCATTCTGATCCCGTTCTTTTTTTGTCTTTTCGGTGTTTTTGAGTGACAATAGATGCGGAAGTGCGGGCAGAGGAAGGGATTGAACGAGTCCGCGGTGTGCCATTATTTGTGGCCGTAAATTATCCACGACGATTCACTCAAACCCCCATACCGCGCTTACCATTTACTTTCTGTTTCAAAGGAGAAGAGAAAGATTATGAAGCGAATTGCATTGTTACTTACCGGACTGTTGCTGCTGGCCCTGATGGTCGCCTGCGGCGGCGGCGCGGCCCCGGCCGCAACCGAGGTCCCGGCTGCGGCTCCGACCGAAGCGCCGGCGGCCGCCGAGCCGACCGAAGCGCCTGCCGAAGCTGCAAATTGCAGCGACGAGGGCGTTCTGTGCATCGGCCTTGTCACGGACGTCGGCGAAGTTGACGACAAATCGTTCAACCAGTCCGCTTGGGAAGGCGCGCAACAGGCGGCCGAAGCCCTTGGCGCGGCCGAGGTCAACTACATCGAGACGGCCAACGCCACGGACTACGGCGCCAACATCGCCTTGTTCGCCGACCAGGGTTATGACATCATCGTGACCGTCGGTTTCGCCATGGGCGAGGCGACGATCGAAGCCGCCGGGAAATATCCCGATGTCGACTTCATCGGTGTCGACCAGTTCCAGGGCGAAGCTCTGCCGAACGTCACCGGTCTGGTCTTCAATGAGGACAAGGCTGGTTACATGGCCGGCGTGCTGGCCGCGTCGCTGAGCCAGAGCGGCACCATCGCCTCCGTGCTGGGCACCAACCTGGTCCCGCCGGTCGTGGCCTTCAACGAAGGCTATCTGACCGGTGCGCGTTCGGTTAACCCCGACATCAACATCATCGCCACCTACCATCCCGGTGGTCTGGATGTGGCCTTCACCGACCCCGAGTGGGGCGCGACGACGGCCCAGCAGGCTATCGACCAGGGCGCGGACGTTGTGTTCGGCGCGGGCGGCAAGACGGGCAACGGCGCCCTGATCCAGGCCGCCGGCAATGAAGGCGTCTGGTGCATCGGTGTGGACAGCGACCAGTGGGGCACTGTTCCCGAGGCCCATGCCTGCCTGGTTTCGAGCGCGATGAAGCTCATCACCCCCGGAGTTGTCGACCTGGCCACGATGTCGGTTAACGGCGAATTCCCCGGCGGCAACTTCTTCGGCGCCGTGGGTCTCGCTCCGTTCCACGATCATGAGGCTGCGGTCTCGCAAGAGATCAAGGACCTGCTGGAAAAGACCAACGCCGGTCTGCTGGATGGCTCGATCAGCACCGGTTACAACCCCGGCGGCTAATCTGACAAGAGGCATGAACAGAGGCAGGTTTGACTATCCGCTTCTTCAACCTCATTGCTAGATGAAATAGAAATGTGCGACGTGTCGGGATTCGGCACGTCGCACATTGTTTATAGGAGGTGGTTATGGCGACGGCCCCCACACCGACCAGCACGGATAACCGGGCAGCAATGACCTTGCGACACATTTGGCGAAGTATCAGCGTGCCGCTGGTTGCCGTTATTCTGGGTTTGATTATCGGAGCAATTTTACTAATCGTATCCGGGGTGAACCCGATTGTAGCCTATGGCGCCCTTGTCAAGGGAGCTTTCGGCTCGCCTGCCGCCATCCAAAGGACTCTGGAAAAAGCGACGCCATTGGTATTCAGCGGTCTGGCCGTCGCTTTTGCCTTCAAGGGCGGCCTCTTCAATATCGGCGCGCAAGGGCAATTGCTCGTCGGCGCGGTCGTCGCCGCCTACGTGGGCTTCGCCGTCGAAGGGCTCCCGGCCATCATTCACGCGCCACTGGCCCTGTTGGCCGGTGGGCTGGCCGGCGCGCTCTACGGTTTTATTCCCGGCGCGCTGAAGACCTACACCGGCGCGCATGAGGTCATCGTGACCATCATGCTGAACTACGTGGCCATTAATCTCACCGATTTTCTGGCCGATGGCCCCTGGAAAGATCCGTCGCCGACCAACATCGTGGCCCGCACCGCCAAAATATTACCTTCGGCCAAGTTACCCACTTGGGGAAGCGTACCGTCGGGTTTCATTCTGGCGGTGATCACCGCCGCCATCGTCTGGTGGCTACTCTATCGAACCACCCTCGGTTATGAGATTCGCACGGTGGGGCTTAACTCCAGCGCCGCGCAATATGCCGGAATCCGGGTCGCCAAGATCGTCATCCTGTCCATGATGATCAGCGGTTTGCTGGCCGGTTTGGGCGGCGCCGTCGAGACACAGGGCATCAACGGTCGATTCCAGCCCGGATTTAACACCGGCCTCGGGTTTGACGGCATCACCGTCGCCCTGCTGGGCAAGACCAGCCCCTTCGGCGCGATCCCCGCAGCGCTATTGCTGGGCGCCATGCGCGCCGGATCGAGCCAGATGCAGTTCAGCGCGGGGGTGGCAACCGAAATCACCGATGTCATCACCGCCGTCATCCTGTTCTTCGTCACCGCCGACGTCATCGTCAAAGCGCTCATCCGCCAACGCGGCACGGATGATACCCAGGTCACGCTCAGCACCGGCTGGAGCAGCCATTAGGATAACAACGCTATGGAAATGACAGCAATACCGCGCCAGGAATCGAGCAACTGGATCATCAGAAACAAGTGGCTGGTTTTAATCGGCGTCATCATTGCCGGTTCGGTCGCCTACGCCTATGCCAACAATGCTGTGGTGACCACGGCCGTCATGGCCTCCACCTTGCGCCAGTCAACCCCTCTGATCCTGGGGGCGCTCTGCGGCCTTATTTGCGAACGCTCCGGGGTCATCAACATCGGCATCGAGGGACAGATGCTCATGGGCGCGTTCCTGGCCTTTCTGGCCAACGTCTATTTGGGCAACCTCTGGCTGGCGCTGGGAGTCGGCATGCTGACCGGAGCCATCATGGGGCTGTTGCTGGCATTCATGTCGGTCACGCTCAAGATGGACCAGATCATCGGCGGAACCGTGATCAACATCCTGGCCATCGGCCTCACCGGCTACTTCTACGTGTCCGGCCTGACAACGCGGGGCAAGTTTCCGCCTTATGCTCTGGGACCGCTGGCCGACATCCCGCTCATCGGGCCGGTTTTCTTCCGCAATCCGCCCATCACCTACCTGGCGATCATCATTGTTTTCGTCATGCACTACGTCCTGTTTTACACCCGCTGGGGGTTGCGGACGCGCGCGGTTGGCGAGCACCCCAGCGCGGCCGATACGGTCGGCATCAACGTCTTTAAGATGCGTTATGTCAACGTGATCATCGGCGGAGTTTTTGCCGGGCTGGCCGGCGCTTTCCTGACGCTGGAGGGGGTCGGCACGTTCGAGCGGGGGATGACCAACGGCCGGGGCTTCCTGGCGCTGGCCATCATGATTTTCGGCAAATGGACGCCGCTGGGAGCCTGGGGCGCGGCGCTGCTCTTCGGCTTCACCTACGCCCTGCAGACCCAACTCCAGTTCATGGGCGTCAATTTGCCACCGCAGTTTATCGGCAGTATGCCCTATATTCTGACCATCCTGGTGCTGGCCGGATTCGTCGGCCGCTCGCGCGCCCCAGCCGCTGAGGGTATCCCCTACGAAAAAGAGGGCAGCTAAGCATATCGCGACAAAGCACAAGGACGCGAGCGGCCTGATTTTGCCGGCCGTGCGTCCTCGTTACGACCACGTCGATCGCTACTGGAGACAAGATGAGCGACAAAGTATCACCCATCGCCGCTGACGCCCCTATCGTTTTGGAGGCCACCGGCATTACCAAGCAGTTCCCCGGCGTTCTGGCCAACGACCGGATCCACCTCACCTTGCGACGAGGCGAGATCCTGGCCATGCTGGGCGAGAACGGCGCCGGCAAAAGCACCCTGATGAACATCCTCTACGGGCTGTATACGCCGGACGCGGGCGAGATCCACATCAAGGGCGAGCAGGTCACGCTCCATAGCCCGGGCGACGCCATCGCCCGCGGAGTCGGCATGGTGCACCAGCATTTCCAGCTCGTGCCGGTCATGACCGTGGCCGAGAACGTGATTCTGGGCGCGGAAGTGACCCGAATGGGTGGCTATATCGACAAACGCGAGGCCAACCGGCGCGTTCGGGAATTGTCGGAGCAATACGGCCTGGAGATAGACCCCACGGCCGTCGTTGAGGACCTGCCCGTCGGCCTGCAGCAGCGCGTGGAGATCATCAAGGCTCTCTACCGGCACGCCGACATCCTGATTCTGGACGAGCCGACGGCCGTCCTGACCCCCCAGGAAGCCAATGAGCTATTCGAGATCATGCACGAGCTGGCCGGTCGCGGCGTGTCGATCATCTTCATCACCCACAAGCTGAAGGAAGTTCTGGCCGTGTCCGACCGGATCGTCGTCTTGCGCGGCGGCCGCGGCGTGGGCGAGGCGCTCCCGGCCGAATCGACCGAAGCCAGTCTGGCTGAGATGATGGTCGGCCGCAAAGTCATCCTGCAAGTGGACAAGGAAGAAGCCAATCCGGGCAAGGTCGTTCTGAAGATCGAAGACCTGGAGGTCATGGACGACCGCAAGCACAAGGTCGTCAAGGGCCTGAATCTGGAAGTGCGAGCGGGTGAAATCCTGGCCGTGGCCGGCGTTCAGGGCAACGGGCAGCGGGAGTTCGTCGAGGCTTTGACCGGGCTGCGCCCCATCGTCAAGGGCCACATCACCATCGACGGGGAGGACACCACCCATTTCATTCCCCGCAAGATCTCCGAACTGGACGTCGCCCATATCCCGGAAGATCGCGAAAAGCACGGATTGGTCATGCCCTATTCCATCGCCGACAACATGGTACTCAATCGCTACTTCCACAGCCCATTTTCTCGTCGAGGCGTCCTGAACCGGGAGGCGATTGCGGAGAACGGCCGCAACCTGGTGAAAAAGTATGACGTGCGCACACCGTCGATTGAAACACACGCCGGCAGCCTGTCCGGCGGCAACAAGCAGAAGGTCATCGTAGCCCGCGAGTTCTCGCGGCCGGTCAAGCTGCTCATCGCCAACCAGCCCACGCGCGGCATCGACGTCGGCTCCATCGAGTTCATCCATAACCAGATCGTCGCCCAGCGCGACGCGGGCGTCGCCGTGCTGCTCGTCTCGGCCGAACTGGACGAGGTGCTCAGCCTGGCCGACCGGGTCGCGGTGATGTTCGACGGCCACATCGTGAAAACGCTGCCCATCGAGGAAGCCGGTCGCGAATACGTCGGCCTGCTGATGGCCGGTTCCGATGTTTGATGAGGGAGCGGTGCAGGCGCAGATTGAAATTGGCGATCGGCCGGTAGACAACGGCCGCCGGTTGGGCTATACTAGCCTCAGCTTCACCATGAAGAACATAAACGGAGATCCACGCTCGCTTCATTTTCCTCAACCGCGCGCCAATCAGGCGCCGGCGGCCTTGAGCGTTACTTAATCCACGCATCATCAATGCAAATAGTGGGCAAGGAACGCCCAGCCGCAACAGCCGGCTGGGCCGATTCTTTTTGTATTTGAAGAATCTGATAATGGCAGTTACACAGAGAGAAGTTGATATGTTGAACGATGATGTTATGTACATGACGCCGGAAGGGTTGCAACAAATCAAGGATGAGTTGGACAATATCCGAACGGTGCGCCGGGAGGAGATCGCCCAAAAGCTGGAGATCGCCATCAAGCAGGGCGACCTGAAGGAAAACGCCGACTACCACGACGCCAAGGAAGAGCAAGGGCTTCTGGAAGCGCGCGCCCGCCAACTGGAGGACATGCTTCGGCGAGCCAAGGTGATCGAGAAGAACGGCCCGTCGAACGTCGTGCGCATCGGCAGCACCGTCACCGTCTCCGAGGAAGGCTACGATGACGAATTGGAAACCTATATGATCGTCGGCGCGCTGGAAGCTGATCCGGCCCACGGCCGAATCTCCCATGAGTCGCCGATCGGCCGCGCGTTATTGGGCGCGAAGAAAGGTTCCACCGTCCAGGCCATGACGCCGCAGGGCGAGATCGCCTTCACCATTCATGAGATCGTCTGATCTCTCGCGGATCGCCCCGGCCTTTCAGAGATGAAGGGCCGGGCGGAACCCCACAGACAGCAACACCATCAAATGAGGCCACCAGATCACGGGACGTCGATCGTCACGTATTCCGCGCCGTCTGCCGTGATCAACCGCCGCCTGTCAGCCGGGTTGTAGACGCCCAGGCGCAACTGCCCGGTCGTCTCCTCAAGAGTCAATATCTGGATGTCGATGTCGCCTGTCCGCCAATGTTCGGCCGGAGCGCTCAGCCCGTCGGCCTGCGAGACGGTCGCGTCCCCTTCAACCGCATGGAGGAACAGACGCCGGGGGCCGTCGGCCGGGGCGAGCACCCGCCAGAACGTGACCACCTCGCAGGTCCCGCCGACCTTGCAGCCCTCGTCCAGGGTATAGCCGAAGAACGATAGCTGGTCGTCGAACACCGCTTCGGCCGTGTTTTCCGGCGCGATGGCCCAATCCTCCGGGACCTCATACAGGATGAAATCGCCCTCCAGGCGGCCGTCGGGCACGATATCGCTCAGGGCGGGAGCCAGAGGCAGAATACTTGGGACAACTATGCGAATGGCTTTCCCGTCGGGCGATGCCGGTATAACCATCCCCTGCTCCGGCTGGAAGTAGCGCAGCGATAAATCGTCACGGCGCAGGCTCAATTCCATCGTCGGGGGATCCATCGTCTCCGGCGTCCAGCCACCGACGGCCACCGGCCCATCGTCCGGCGAATGGTCCAAATAAGCGGCCGCCTCGGTCAGCGCGGCCTGCCAGACAAAACGCACTTCGTCGTTGGCCGGCCAGACGCGCCACAGCCCGACGGCCGTGCTCGCGGCCGAATAGAGCAACAGCCCCCCCAGCCCCCATGTAACAACCCTTGTTATTAATTGTGTGGATAACTTATCCCATACTGTGGATAAGTAGGGCACAATGTGCATAACTTCCAGGGGGAAGAACATCAAAACGGGCAGCAGGTTGATGATGCGGATGCTGCTGGGGGCGTCCGTGGTGACCAGACTGGGAATGACCGATGCCGCCAGCCACAGCAGGATGAAGGCGTGGCGTCTGTCCCGCCAGCGCCACAGGCTAAACACGACCCCGGCATAAAAGAGGACGGCCATGAGCGGGTCGAACACCGGCCGCCCGGCGATGTTCTGCCGCCAGAGCGGATCGCCGTCGATGCCGAACATGCCGGCGATCTTCAGCCCGTTTTGCAGGACCGGTCGCGCGTCCCCCGCGAGGAGGGCGCGCAAGGGCGCATCCACTTCGGCGATACGAATCTCGGATCCGGGATTGGTCAGGAGGAACAAGGCCAGCGGCGCGGCCACGAGGGCCAGCATCAGCCAGAACAAGGCGACGCCGCGCCAGTGCCGCCGCAACACGGGCCGATGGAACAACGCCAGGTAGGCCATGTAGAGCGCGAAGAATATCGGCACGGCGCGCGCGGCCATGTAGGTGTGGAGGCTGAGACCGGCAAACAAACCGGACAACATCAGGAACGCGGTAGCATGAATGTTCCTTCTCTGCCCCTCTTCTCCTCTGCTCCCCCGCTCCTCTGCTCCCCCGCCCCCCTGCTCCTCTACCCCCCGAATCCATAGCCACGCCGCCAGCCCCGAAAAGACCGGCAGGGAAATCGCACGCAAGGCCAGGCGGCTATAGAACACCGGCCAAAAGAGCACCGCCAGAAACGCGGCCGACCAGAGACCGGCGCGCTCGCCGAACATGCGCCGGCCCAGGGCGTAGCTGACCGCCACGAGGAGCACCCCGAAAAAGGCCGACGGCAAGCGAAGGGCCAGGGCGTGGTCGCCGACCAGCGCGCCGATGATCGCCTGAATATAGTGATAGAGGGCCTCGTGACCGTAGGCCTCAGTGAAATAGATGGCGTGACCGCCGGCCAGAATATCCTGATTGATTAGCCAGTGGGCCACCTCGTCGTGCTCCAGGCCGGGCGGGGTCGCACCGACGGGTGTGGGAAAGTTGTCGAGGTCGATGACGCGAAAGGCGGTGGCGACCAGAAGGATGACAACGAGCAAGGCGATGGAGCGCAGCCGGTGCGTGGCCGACGTTCGATGGCCGGATGTCATTTTGCGCTCCAGCCCAATCGCCGCGTCAACCCCGCGGGCAGGATCGCCGCCATGGCCTGACGTTCCTGCGGCTCGATGATGTGCAGAACGGTCAGCCCGGCCAGATACACAATCACGCCGAGCGCCAGAGCCACCAGGAGATGCAGCCGGTTGCCGGCCCACATGACGGCCATCATAACCGCCGTCAGGAGAACCGGCCGGGCTACCAGACGGAGCCAATCCATCCCCGCGCCCCGTTGCCGCAAATAGTGGGCGAACATGACCAGCAGGACCACCTCGGACAGGATCGTCGTGATGCCCGCGGCGACGAAACTGAACCGCGGGATGAACAGGTAGTTGAACAGGATGTTAAAGCCGACGGCCACGACAAAGGCCCGCGGCTGCATGCGCTCCAGTCCCAGGGCGATGAGCACGTAGTTGGTGACGCTGTTCAGCCAGCCGAAGGGGATGGACCAGATAACGATCTGGAGGGCGACGGCTCCCTGAGGCAGGAATTCGGGGCCACCCAACACGCGGATGAGCAATGGCGCGGCGAAGGTCGTCAGCGCGGCGATGGGCAACGCCAGCAGCAGCATGATCTTGAGCGACATGCGATACATGCGCCGGGCGGAATCCATATTCTCCTTGATGGCGCGGGAGATAATCGGAAAGAGCGCCAGGGTGAAATAGGACGGGATGATCTGCAGGGCGTTGAACCATTTCCAGGCGCTGTTGTACCAGCCGACAACCCGCTCGCCGTCGGGCAATAGCTGGCGCAAAAGCAGGACGTCGATGGAGATGAAGACGGTCTGCAACAGATGGATGAGCATCAGCGGGAAGCCAAGCCGCAGCATGTCGCGGATCATCGGCCCGTCGAGCGTCCACGGGCCATGCAGCTCGAATCGGCGCAGGGCCAGAATCGACAACAGGAGGAGCGTGACTACATTGACGACGATGGAGACGGCCGCCAGGCCCACAAAGCTGAACCCGGCCAAAAGCACGGCAACGCCCAGCCCCACCTTGAGGATGGTCGAAACGGTCGACATGGCCGCCGGGATCTCGGCCTCCTCATAGACATAGAACAAGCCGGAGACGCCCAGGGCCAACCCGGAGAACACCATGCCGATCATCATGAGGATAATGGCGGCGATCTCGGCCGAACTGAGCGGGTTTGACCCTCGTGAAGCGGTAACGAGATAGACCACGACCGGCAGAGCGGCGACGGCGGCGGTGAATATCCTCAGAACGCTGGAGTTGAGCAGGAACCGGCCCGCTTGCGAGCGGTCTTGGGACACGTCACGGATAAGCAGGATGTTGAGGCCATAGTTGGCGACGATCTCAAACAGCCCGGCGGTGGCGATAGCCGTGGCGAAGCTGCCGGCGGCCGCCGGGCCTAGCACGCGCAGATAAAAAGCGGCGAACACGAAGTCGATGCCCTTGTTGAACAGGTTGAGGGCCATCGGCGCGGCGCTGTTTTTGGCCACGCTGCGCGTGGTGGAGGCGGTCGAATCCGGTCGATAGAAGCGCCCCCAGGCCCAGACCCCAAGGACGAAGATCAGCAGGCTCAAGCCCATGAACGACATCAACCCGCCGAGCTGAAAACTGCGCGGGCTGTAGCGGAAGCGCACCGTCCAGTCGCCCGGCTCAAGAGGAACGCCGCGGAAGTTGCCGTTGACGCGGGTGATCTCGCTCTCAATTTCCGACTCCTCGCCGCTGCCGGCCGGGCGAACGTAGACCCGCCAGCCGTTGAAATAGCTGTCGCCAAGGATGAGCCACGACGGCTCATCGACCGAGGCGGTGACTTCCACCTGGTTGTTGGTGGCGCTATCGACGGCCGCCGGAATCAGCTCGGCCGGTTGCGCCGGGGCGGCTGTCGCCACGTCCGATTCAATGACGACATAGCGGCGCGGGTCATAGTCGCCGGTCAGGGCTGCCAGGTCATCGGGAACGTGAACCTCGGCCGTGCGCGGCAAGGTGTAGGCCCGCGGCGCGGCGGCCAGATTTTCGTAGATGACCACCCCCTCTCCCTCCCAGACGGGGCGGTACTTGGGGGAGGTGATCGATTCGGCCGAGATGACGTATTTGACGGCCAGCACATCCAGCAGCGGGGAATCGAGCGCCGCGGGGGAGCCGATGGGCTGGATGCGGTTGAATTGCAGCCCGTTCTGCGGTTCGATGGCCGCCATATAGTCGGTGAATTGGCGGGGGATGATGGAGTCATAGCCACGAATGTCGGCCAGATCGTGGAGCCAGGGCGTGTTGGCGTTCAGCGTGCCCGCGCCGGTGGTGTCGTAGGTGGTGATGCGCCATTGGCCGGGCTGTTCGTTCAGCCAGCGCACAGCCGCCGGGGTGTGTTCGAGCAAAGCGGGATCGGCGGCGGCATGGAAGCCGGCGTTAGCGGCGTAGAGGTCGAAGATGATCAGCCCGCAGGCAAGGACGATCCACAGCCGGGTTCGTCGCGCCAAGCGGAGGACGATCCCCGACACGGCCAACAAGCCGCCGAAAAGCAACAATTGCCAGAAGAGATAGCTATAGAACGCCTCGGCCGAAGGGAAGGCATACTCCGCCCCGGCCAGAGCATGGAAGAGCCGCTCGACCAGCGGCCGCGCAGCATCGAAGAACACGCGGCTGAGAACCGTAAGCACAATGACAGCGCCACCAGCGAAGATGGCAAGCCAGGGCAATAAGGAGGCTGGTTTGAGAGATCGGAAGACCGATCTGCCCTCCTGCCCCTCTGCCCTCCACTCATCCGCGCCAAAGCCGGCCAGCACCGCCACCGACAACGCCAGAGGAAAGACCCAGCGAAACGGGGTATGAAGCTGGTCGATAAACGGCAAGCCATAGTAGAGAATGGCGTAGAGTGGCGTGCCGAAGATGAAGGCCAGGGAGAAAAACGCCAACCCGGCGAAGAACAACGCATGAGCGCGACGCGCGGCCGTCCCGGCACGCCGGCGGCCGAGGGCCGTCAAGCCAATCCCGGCCAGCAGCAACGGCAGGATGCCCATATAGGCCGCCCCCTCGACGTAGTTCTTCGTCCCCCAACTCGTCGTGGCCGGGCCATACGGGTTTGGCTCGCCATGGTAGTTTACCCCGACCGGTACGACGTCGCCGGTGAAGGCGTCGCGGATGGTGTGGTGGGTGGGGTTGCCGAAGAAGTTTGGCAGCAGGAAGGTCAGGGCGTTGCGCGGGGGGTAGGCCCATCCGCGCACCTCCTCGAACGAGGCCGACCCGGCGCGAAAGTTGACCCGGCCGACCTCAACCAGCGGCACCAGCTGGAGCGAGCCGATGAGCAAGCCGGTGGCGACCATGGCCGAAAGCCACAGGGCGAGATGCAAGGCACGCGAGACGAGGGTTGAATTTGGAGCGCGCGGCTCTTTCGTGGCACGATCCGCGACACGAATTTCGTCTCTCGAATTGCGAACCTCTATCAGGATGCGCCAGGCGGCGAAGAGGGCCATGATCAGCAGGGTGTAATAGGTGAACTCGGCATGCCCGGCGAGGACCTGGCAGCCCAGGGCGATAGCCCCGGCCGCCAACCACAGGATGGCTCGACCGCGGCGCTCGGCCGGGCCGTTGGCCGTGACGACGACACGGTCGATACAGCCGAGGAGAAACGGCAACCAAACGACGGCCGCGGCGATCATGGGGAATACGGCCGCGCTGATGACCAGGAATTGCGCCCCCTGATAGACAAATCCGGACAGGGCGGCCCCGCCCCGCCGCATGCCCAGGATGCGGCCGAAGAGATACATCGACACACCGGCCAGCCACACCTGACTAAGGGCAAACCAGCCATAGGCCTTGGCCAGAGGCACGACCAGAAAGATAAAGCCGAACGGATAGAGAGCCGCATGTTGGCCATTAGCCAGGAAGGGCGCTCCGGCGAACAGATAGGGGTTCCACAGAGGGAGATCACCCTCGCTGAGGCTGGTGAGGACGAAATTCTTCCAGGCGTAGTTCTGGATGATCAGGTCGCTGATGAGGGCGTTATGGGGCGTAACAACGCCGGACGTCGAAAGGCCCAACTCGGCGGCCGACGCACGCCAGGGCGGCCATTGAAACAGTTTATCGGCCGGGAGCATCGTCCGCGAGCCGATCGTGACCGAGGCATAGAGCCAGAGCGGCAGGATGAGGTAAGCCAGGATGATGAGGAAATCCGGCCGGAGCGAGCGAAGACGGGCGCGAATCATGCGATCGGCTCTTTCTCAATGCGGAATACGCACATCGCGGCCCCGGCCGCATGACATTCGGTCTGGGTGACGCGAAACTCCTGGCCCCGGCCGAAAGAACTGAGGGCTTCCTGAAGTAATCCGACGTTCAGGTGGCATAGCGGCGAGCCGGCTTGCTGCCCCCAGCAGGCGGCGCAACGCTCGACGGCATAATCGAAATAGGTCCCCCGATCGTGAACATGGTGGGACTGATCGCTATGTTGGGTCAACACGCGGGCCAGGGCGGGGACGCCGATCTTCAGCCGCGTCGGCAGCGGGAGCAGGCGGAAGGCCAGGTCGTTGAAGCCGGTCGGCATATCAAAGGCGCCCTCGATGCGACCGTACATGGCCCGCCCGCTACGAAGCGCCAGCCCGCGTGCCCCGCGCGGGCCGTAGATCATCTCCATCGCCTGATTGAGATTCGACGCCACGGAGATGTCGAAGCCCAGGTCAAGGTCATTGGGGGGTGGCACCTGGATGTAGTAACCCATATCAGTCAGGTTCAGGAGGGCGTTCAAACCGTTGCGGCCGATAGTGTCTTCCAATGATTCCAGAAAGATGCGGCCGAGGCGGTTGCACAGGTAGTAGCCGCTGAGAGGGATCAGGTTTCTCACAAATATGGTTCCGGGCCAGACAAGCTGCCGGCTCCATGCCGGACAGAAGTAAGTATAAACGGATGGGTCGTTAAGGCAAGGAGACGGGAAGGCTCCTGATGCAGGTGGAACCGAAGCCGTCGAGGGCAGGCCGCGTCAGGATTGATCCAGATACTGCAACGCCGCGCCGACGCGCTCATCGATGGCCGTGACCTCGCGGGGAACGTGCTGCAAGGCCGATTGAGCCTCGACGATGCTGAAGCCGAGGCCGGTCAGGATGTCGATCACGTCGGCATCGACGTCGCTGACCAGAGGCAACGCGGCCGCGGTGGCGTCCAGTTTGAGCTTGTCGCGCAGGTGAAACATGATGCGCTCGGCCGTCTTCTTGCCGATGCCGGGCACGCGCTGCAAGACGGCCGCATCCTCGCGCATGACCGCGCTCTTGAGCAGTTCGGGGCTAAGCGTGCCCAGGATCGCCAGCGCCAGCCGGGGGCCGACGCCGTTGACGCCCAACAGCAACTCGAACAGTTGCAGGTCGTCCTCGGTTTCGAAGCCGAACAAGGCGAGCGCATCCTCCCGCACCAGAAGGTGGGTGTGCAGGGTGATGCGCCGGCCGGCGCCGCCCACGTCTTCCAGCACGGTGCGGGGCACGTTGACGCGCAGGCCGACGCCCCCAATGTGGATGATGAGGCTGTTGGATTCGATCTTCTGGACGGTTCCGCTAAGGCTGGCGATCATGGCTTGTTATTATCATCGAATCAGGCGCGATCGATTATGACGCATCAACCGCCGCCTCGAAGGCGACATATCGGGCGTGGGTGATGGCCACGGCCAGGGCGTCAGCCGCGTCGTCGGGTCGCGGTGTCTCGTTCAGAGCGAGCAGGTGGCGCACCATCAGTTGCATTTGGGCCTTGTCCGCCTTGCCGTAGCCGGTGATGGCTTCCTTGATCTTGGGCGGAGAGTATTCGCTCATGGCGATGTCCGCCTCGGCCAAGGCCAGCAGCAAGACGCCTCGCGCCTGCCCCACGGCGATGGCGGTGGTGATGTTGCGGCCGAAGAAGAGCTGCTCGACGGCGGCGCGCTCCGGCCGGTGGGCGGCGATCAGGGCGTTGATCTGGCGGTAAATGGATTGGAGTCGTCGTTCGGGCGGGTCGCCGGCCGGGGTCTCGATCACGCCGTAGGTGACGAGGCGCATTTCACCGTCGAAAACGTCAACAACGCCGTAGCCGGTGGTCGCGGTGCCGGGGTCGAGGCCCAGGATGCGCAGGGGGGATTCCGCACCCCTCCGCCCTTCTGCCTCGTTGCTCCTCCGCTCTCCGACTCCCATCATATACGCCGCCGGCTAGGCCGCTTCCATGGCCGCGATGACGTCGTCGCTCATCTCCAGCGCGGAGAAGACGTTCTGCACGTCATCCAGTTCCTCGATGTGATCGATGAGGTTCACCACTTGCAGCGATTCGGCCGTGCTCAGTTCGATTCGGTTGGTCGGGTCAAAGATAAGCGAGGACTCATCCATCGCGTAGCCGGCCGTTTCCAGCGCTTCCTGAACAGCCCGGAAGGACTCGATCTCGACGTAGATCTCGGTGATGCCGTCGTTGAACTGGATGTCATCCGCCCCCGCCTCGGCCGCGACCATGAACAGCTCATCCTGGTCTACCTCGTCGAGGATGCTGATATAGCCCTTGCGCTTGAATTGCCACGACACCGCCCCGGCCTCGGCCATATTGCCGCCGTATTTGCTGACGGCATGGCGCACGTCGGCGATAGCCCGGTTGCGATTGTCGGTGACGACCTCGATCAGGATGCCGACACTGTGCGGGCCGTAGGCTTCATAGACGGCATCGATCAATTCGCCGCCTTCCAACTCGCCCGTGCCGCGCTTAATGGCCTTCTCGATGTTGTCCTTGGGCATGTTGGCCTCTTTGGCCTTGGCCACGGCCAGCCGCAAGGAGGTATTCGACGCCGGATCGCCCCCGCCTTCGCGCGCGGCGATGGTGATCTCCTTGGCAATTCGAGTGAAAATCTTGCCGCGCTTGGCGTCACTAGCGGCCTTTTTATGTTTAATGGTAGACCATTTGGAATGTCCTGACATCGATTGTCTCCAGATATTTGGGTGCAGCCCGGGCGATGCCTCGGGCGACGGCCGCGTGGGCCGACCGTGAAAAGCGGGTTTTTAGCGGAGGGAATTATACCACAAAAGGAGCGATTTGCCACTCACGCGAGCCGCGACGCGCGCCGCAAATATCATGAGCAACCCGTCGCTTTCATCCGCCCTCGCCCGCATTTCAGCTATAATAGCGCCCATGGCTCACGCAACAATGACTTTCCCGCCCGACTTTCTGTGGGGCACGGCTACCTCTTCCTATCAGGTCGAGGGTAACAACACGAATAGCGACTGGTATGAGTGGGAGGTGATGGGCAAACCCATCAAGGGCGAGCTGGGCGCGGGGCGGGCCTCCGATTGGTGGGAAAACGCCGAACGCGATCTCGACATCGCCGCCGAGATGGGCAACAACGCCCACCGCCTGTCGCTGGAGTGGAGCCGCATCGAACCGGAGCCGAGCGTCTTTGACGACGCGGCCATCGCCCGCTACCGTGCGATCCTGCAGGGATGCCACGACCGCGGCCTGGAGCCGATGGTGACCCTTCACCACTTCAGCAATCCGCTGTGGCTGGTGGAGAAGGGGGATTTCAACAACGACATCATCATCGATTACTTCCGACGCTACACGGCCAAGGTGGTGGCCGAGCTGGGCGATCTGGTCCCGAAATGGATCACGTTCAACGAGCCGGTAACCTACCTCGTGATGCGCTATCTGAACCGCGTGTTCCCCAATCCCGGTCGCTACGGTTTTGGGTCGCTGTTCGAAGCCGTCAACAACATGCTGCGTTGCCATGCGGCCGCCTATTACGTCATCAAGGAAGCCTACCCTGACGCGCTGATCGGCACGGCCAATAATATCCAGGTGTTCGAGCCGCGACCGGGCGGCAACTTCATCGACCGTCAGTGGGCCAGGACCGTGCGCCGGATCTATAACAAAAGCTGGCCGGACGCCCTCCACACCGGCCGGTATCGCGGCTTTGTCAACGGCAAGTTCTTCGATGGGTTGGCCGGGACCTATGACTTCATGGGCATCAACTATTACACCCGCTTCTATCTGCACTTCCCGCCGCCACCGGGTTTCGTGGATCAGGATTGGGGACCGGATGCCACCGTCAGCGACGGCAATTACGGCGAGGTCTACGCGCCCGGTCTCTTCCAGGTGATCGACACCGTCTGGAAGCGCTATCAGCGGCCGATCTACATCACTGAGAACGGCGTGCCCGACGCGACCGATCGGTTGCGGCCGGGCTTTCTGCTGAGTCACCTGCAGCAGGTATGGCGGGCAATCAACTTTTGCTATCCGGTGATGGGCTACTATCACTGGTCTCTGGTCGATAATTTCGAATGGGAGCGAGGCTGGACACAACGCTTCGGACTAGTGGCGATCGATCCGCTGACGCAGGAGAGAACCTGGCGGCCGAGCGCCCGCCTCTACCAGGAAATTTGCCGCAGCTATACCTTGAGTGACGAGATGGCGGAGCGATACGCGCCGGAAATGCTGCCGATCATGTGGCCGGGAGAGCTATAGCCAATCTATTGTGGGCGGATCGGCCACAAAACAGTATGATCCGATCCGATTGCCGATGAGTGACAAACTTGCCATTTCCGCTTTTTTCCCGGCCTACAACGACGCGGGGACTATCAGCAGCATGGTCATCACCGTGTTGCTGACGCTGCGCGAGCTGACCGATGACTATGAGGTCGTCGTGGTCAACGACGGCAGCAAGGACCACACGGCCGTCGTTCTGGATGAGCTGGCCCGCATCTACCCCGGTGAGGTGCGCATCATCCACCACCCGCAAAACCGCGGTTACGGCGGCGCCTTGCGCACCGGCTTCGCCAGCGCCACCAGGGACTGGATCTTCTACACCGACGGCGACGCGCAATATGATCCTCGCGAGCTAAAGGACCTGGCCGCGCTGGTCAGCGACGACGTGGACTTTATCAATGGCTGGAAGATCGAGCGCAACGACCCCCTGCACCGCATTATCATCGGCCGCATCTATCAGTACACCATCAAGCTGGCCTTCGGGCTGAAGCTGAAGGATGTCGATTGCGATTTCCGACTCATGCGCCGGGAGGTGTTTGACCGGGTGCAGTTGACCAGCGACAGCGGCGTCATCTGCGTGGAGCTGATGAAAAAGGTGCAGGACGCCGGTTTTCGCCTGGCCGAGACGCCCGTCCATCACTTTCACCGCGCCTACGGCAAATCACAATTCTTCCGCTTTCGTCGCCTGGCCGAGGTTGCCCGCGACCTGACCAAACTGTGGATACGGCTGGTCTGGCGCAAAGAAGAAGGGCAACCGGTCGCGGCCGACGAATCCGCTCAACCCTGTAACCAATCCTATGCCGACGGTCCCCACTGATCACCACCAGTTTTTCCGCGACAAGCGCGTTCTCATCACCGGCGGGTTGGGCTTCATCGGCTCCAACATGGCCCATCGGCTGCTCGACCTCGGCGCGGAAGTGCTGATCGTCGATTCGCTGATTCCCGAGTACGGCGGCAACCTGTTTAACGTCCAGGGAATCGAAGATCGCCTGCGCGTCAACATCGCCGATGTGCGCGACGAGCACGGGTTGCGCTATCTCGTGCGCGGCCAGGACGTCATCTTCAATCTGGCCGGGCAGGTGAGCCATACCGACAGCATGACCGATCCCTACACCGACCTGGAGATCAACGCCCGCAGCCAGGTGTCGTTGCTGGAGGCCTGCCGCCACGGCAACCCGTCGGCCAAGGTCGTCTTTGCCAGCACGCGCCAGATCTACGGCCGCCCCGAATACCTGCCGGTGGACGAGCGCCACCCGCTGCAACCGGCCGACGTCAACGGCATCAACAAGCTCGCCGGCGAATGGTATCACATGGTCTATCACAACGTCTATGGTCTGCCGACCGTCTCCCTGCGGCTGACCAATACCTACGGGCCGCGCATGCGTATCCGTGACGCCCGTCAGACGTTTATCGGCTGGTGGTTCCGTCGGCTTTTGGAAGGCCAAACGCTGGATATCTTCGGCGACGGCCTGCAGATTCGCGACTTCAACTATATCGACGACGTCATTGAAGCCCTGCTCATCGTGGCCGCCAACGACGCCGCCGACGGCCAGATCTATAATCTCGGCAGCGACGACCCCATCAACCTGCTCAATCTGGCGCGACTGATGATCGAGGTCAACGGCGGGGGCGACTTCCAGATGCGGCCGTTCCCCGACGACCGCAAGCGGATCGACATCGGCGACTTCTACGGCGACTATCGCAAGATCCGCAGCAAGCTGGGCTGGCGGCCGGTGGTCGGGCTGCGCGAGGGGCTGACGCGCACGATGGATTATTTCCGCGCCAACCTCGAGCATTACGTCTGAGCGCCATGTCTGATCCCCAACCGATCCCCTTTGTCGATCTGAAGGCTGCCTATCGCCGGTTGCAACCGGAGATCGACGCGGCCGTGGCCGATGCGCTCGCAGGGGGGTGGTACATTCTGGGGGAGCAGGTGCGAACCTTCGAAGAAGAGTTCGCCGCGTGGTTGGACACGGGCTACGCGGTTGGGGTAGCTTCGGGCACGGATGCGGTAATGTTGGCCTTGCGGGCCTGTGACGTCGGGCCGGGCGATGAGGTGATCTCCGTCAGCCACACCGCCGTGGCTACGGTGACGGCCATCGAGCTATGCGGCGCGATCCCGCTTCTGGTGGATATCGAGCCGAAGACGCTGACGATGGACCCGGAGAAGCTCCGCGCGGCCATCACCCCCCGGACGAAAGCCATCGTTCCGGTTCACCTCTACGGCGGCCCGGCCAACATGGACAGTATCCTGGCTGTAGCCCGCGAGCATGGCTTACTGGTCATCGAGGATTGTGCCCAAGCTCACGGCGCGCGCTATCGCGGCCGGATGGTGGGCACGATGGGCGACGCGGCCGCGTTCAGCTTCTATCCCACCAAGAATCTGGGGGCGGTGGGCGACGGCGGGGCGGTGGCTACTTCCCGTCCGGATGTGGCTGAACGGCTGCGGCTGCTGCGCCAATACGGCTGGCGGGAGCGTTATATCAGTGACGTGCCCGGCTATAACAGCCGCCTCGACGAGTTGCAGGCGGCCGTCCTGCGCGTGCGCCTGCGCCATCTGGACGAGGAGAACGAGGCGCGTCGCCGGGCAGCGGCCGTCTATGACGACATGCTGCAAGGCCTGCCGCTTGAGTTGCCGGTCGCCCGGCCGGACGATCGGCACGTCTATCATCTGTACGCCGTTCGCTCCGAACGACGCGACGCGCTGCAGACATTTCTGGCGGCGCGGGGCATCGGCACGGCCATCCACTATCCCGTCCCCGTCCATCTTCAGCCGGCCTATCATCGGCTCGGCTACGGCCCCGGCAGCCTGCCCGTGACCGAGGCGGCCGCCCGTTCGGTGCTCTCCCTGCCCATGTTCCCCGACCTGTCGCCGGCCTCAGCAGCGGCCGTCGCTAAAGCTATCAATCAATTCCACAAGGGTTGAGGGTTGCCGGGCGCGACCGGATTTTGGATAGTTACGAATTAATCAATGGTGCCGTAGGGATCAGGCAACCGGGCAACCATCTCCATGGAAACGCGCGGCATCCCTTACCGGTTGCCTGACCCTTCTGCGAAGAGGGCGAGGCAGCGGCGAATGAGGGTGGTTCTGCGAAACGGTGATGATTTCGCCGCTGCCTCACCCCTACCCCTGGCATTAATTTGCTCACCTGCGACATCCGAACATCCCGCCTGCAGAACGCCTTACAAGGCCTTAAACTGCTCGAACGCATCCTGACACTCGTTGCAATACCAGATCATCCGGCATAGCGTCGGGCCAAAGGCGTTGCGCAGGCTGGTGTTGGTCGAGCCGCAGCGCGGGCAGGCGACCGGCTCAAAGAAGGTGACGGTGACGTCTCCGTCATGGCGTGGCGGAGGAGCCAGCCCAAACCGCCGCAACTTCTCGCGTCCCGGCTCGCTGATGCGCTCCGTGCTCCAGGCTGGATTTAGCACCGTGCGGACGGTGACCGACTCCACCCCCAACCCGCGCACGGCCGACTCGATATCGCGCCGCATCACGTCCAGCGCCGGGCAGCCGGAGAAGGTCGGCGTCATGGTGACGGTCACGCCCTCCGGCATCACCTCCACCTCGCGCACGATCCCCATATCCACGACGGAGATGACCGGGATCTCCGGGTCCATCACGCTTTGCAACGCCCGCCAGATGTCCGCTTCCAGGATCGTCATGTCTTTCACCACTTGGCCATAGGGTCCGTGCGGGCCACGGCCTGCATCTCGGCCAGCAACGCCATGAGGCTCTCCGTATGCTCCGTGCGGGGGATGTCGCGGCGCGGCAAAGCCTCCTCGGGGATAGTCAATTCGCACTCGGTCAGATACGGCCGAACGGCATCCTCCCATTCACGTTGCAGCAGAGCCATATTGGGGAAGATCCCGTTGTCGAATAACACCTCGTCGCCAGGTAGTCGCACGAACAACTGCCGGGCATAGGGCCAGAGCACATCCAGCGCGACTTGCAACCGGCCGTGGCTCTCCTCCGTGCCCAGCCCCAGCCGCCGCAGCCACAGGCCGGTGTGACGGAGATGATAGATCTCCTCGGTTTGAATCTTCGCCGCCGCCTCCGCCAGAGGGCGATAGCTGCCGGCCGTCAGATGCGCCAGGGACACCCGTTCAGCCGCGTCGAACAAATATTGCCGCAACATCGAAAAGGCCCAGTCGCCCTTCGGCAGTTCAACCATCTGGACGTTGCGATAGTCGCCGGCGTCGCGAAAGAAAACCAGCCGGTCCGGGTCTTCGTCGGTCAACTGCTCCCGCAGGCCGTACCAGATAGCGGCATGGCCCATCTCGTCGAGGGCGATATTGCTGAAAGCGATATCTTCCTCCAGGATGGGCGAATGGCCGGTCCATTCGGAGTTGCGATGGGCCAGAATCAGTTCATCATCGGCCATGGCCAGCAATCGCTCGGCCAGCGCCGCCGCCACTACAGGATCTAAAGCCGCCGTCATGCTTCGCTCTCCTCTCCGCGTCTGATTTTCTGCATGGTGAACACCGTGTGATAATGATTCGGCATCCGGAACGCCTTGCCGGTGGCGGCCCCCAACGCGGCCGCGTCAGCGGGGTCGCTGCGGTTGATGAGATGCTCGGGGCAAACCCACCAGACGATGCCCGGCGGATCGTTGTAGGCAGCGACGGCCGCGTGCAGCGCTTCCTCCGGCGAGAGGGCGACCACCTGTCCCACGTAATCGACATAGGTCATGGCCTGTCGCTGCGAGCGCTTGCTGAACACGGCATAAGTGACCGACTCGCCATCGCCATCCGACACGGCGGCTTCCTCGCGGGCCAGCTCCTCGGCCGTGCGGGCCAGGATCGCCCCGGCAGGTACGACCCACAGGCCGTAGCAAGCCGGGCGCCGGGCAAATACGTTGCGGGCGTTCATCAACGCCAGTTCAGCGTCGGGCGCGTGAACCGAGCCGACGTTGCGGATGGGGCCATCGGCCTGATCCTGTTTGAATACTTCGTATCGCGGCCATTGATCAATCATGGTAAACCTGCCAGGAAATCATCCAAAATACAAAGGATCACGAAGATCACTTGATCCTTTCGTTCGTATGATTATCGTCCAGCCACAAGGCTTCGACGAGCAAGGCGGCAATGCCTGGGTTATTGGTGACAGTCCGGCTTATCGCTGAGCGTAGGCGGCAGCGGCCTCGCGCACCCAGCGGCCGTCCTCGTGAGCCTTGCGTCGCGCGGCCAAGCGGGCGGCGTTCATCGGGCCATCGCCCTTGATGACCCGCCAGAACTCATCCCAGTCGATATCCCGGCCGGTCCAGTGGCCGGTCGCTTCGTCATAATGCATCTCCGGGTCGGGCACATCCAGCCCCAGCGCGCGGAGGGCCGGAACCAGTTCATCGATGAACTCCTGGCGAAGCTCATCGTTGGTGCGGGTCTTGATGCCCCAGCGCACCAACTGCGGTGTGTTGGATGATTCGCTGTCGCGAGGGCCGAACATCATCAGCGCCGGCCACCACCAGCGATCGATAGCGTCCTGCGCCATCTTGCGCTGCACCGGCGTGCCTTGGGCATAGCGAATGATCATCTCCTGCCCCTGCTTCTTGTGGAAGCCTTCCTCGGCACAGATGCGCACCATGGCCCGTGAGTAGGGGCCATAGGAGCAGTGGGCCAGCATCGTCTGGTTGATGATGGCTGCGCCGTCGACCAGCCAGCCGATGGCGCCCATGTCGGCCCAGCCAAGCGAGGGATAGTTGAAGACGCTGGCATACTTGGCGCGGCCGTCATGCAAGGCGTCGATCATCTCGTCGCGAGTGACGCCCAGGGTCTCGGCGGCATGATAGAGGTATTGGCCATGACCGCCCTCGTCCTGCACCTTGGCCAGCAAAACCATCTTGCGTCGCAGATTGGGGGCGCGGGTAATCCACGCGCCTTCAGGCAGCATGCCGACCACTTCGCTGTTGGCATGCTGGGAGATCATGCGGATGAGCTGCTTGCGATAGGCGTCGGGCATCCAGTCGCCCGGCTCGATCTTCTCGCCGCCGGCGATGCGCGTCTCGAACGCCGCCAGTTCCACATCATATTCCTGTTGGTTCATCGGCCTGCGCTCCGTTGAGTGGGATGAATATAGTATAGACAAAATAATGCGATTGATCGACCGTCCCGCCGGAAACGAATTGCTATAATCAGAATCAATGACCGATATTTCATCGCTTGCGACCGAGGCGGCACGCCTTTATGACGAATACCGGCTCGACGAATTGCCGCGCGCGCTGCAGCGCAACAGCCTCGATTACTACTACCTGAGCATCTATCCGTCGCTGTCGGAGATGCGCCCGCTGGAAACGGACGAAGCGTCACCCTACCCGGCGGCCGTCGGCAACGCCTACATCCACATCCCGTTCTGCTCCGGCGTCTGTGATTTCTGCAGCTACTACCTGGTGGCTCTCAACCCCAGGCGTCGCGCCGCCATCGGTCGCTATCTGGAGCAGGCCAAGGCCGAGTTCGACTATCATGCCCGCCACACGACGCTGGATATCACCTCGCTCTACTTCGGCGGCGGCACACCGAGTCTCATCCCGCCCGACGCGCTGGAGAGTTTCCTCGGTTTTTTGGCCAACCGCCGGTATCTCAACTCCACGCTGACGGGCACGGTGGAGCTTCATCCGGAGTTCTTCGCCGACGAGCGTTCGGCCACGCGCTTCCTGACCATTCTAAAACGACACGGCATCAACCGCGTCAGCGTGGGTTATCAGGCCTCGGATGAGGAGATCCTGCGCGACACCAATCGCCGTCACGCGGCCGATTTCATGGGCGAGGCGATGAGCCTGTTGCGTGCCCACGGGATGTTGGTCAACATCGACCTGATGTATGGGTTGGCCGGGCAGTCGCTTGAGAGTTGGAAACGCACGTTGGCCGATGCCGTCGGCTTCGCCCCGGACTCGATCTCCACCTACTTCCTGTTTGTCGATCGGGGCACGGGGCTTTACGAGCGCGTGCGACGTGGCGCAGTCGCTCTGCCGTCCCACCGCCATATTCAGACGCAGCACATCATGGCCCAACTGGCGCTGGAGGCGGCAGGCTATCATGAGTTGCCCGGCGATTTCTGGGCGCGTGGCGGCGATGATCCGGCCACCTTCCGGCAGGAACGACTGCCGTCGGCGGCGATCACCCTGCCGATCGGCCCCGGGGCCTACGGTTATTACAGCGGCACGCAGCTCTGCAACGTGTTCGATCTGGCGGAGTATGAGCGACGGACGGCCGCCGGTCGCTCACCCCTGTGGCGCGGCTACCGGCTGAACGACGACGAAGCGTTCTACCGCGATATCATGTTTTCGCTCAAGAACGATCCCTATATCGATTGTAGCCTGTTCCGATCGGCTTATAATAGGAGTCCGCTGGAGCAGTTTGCCGCCCTTTTCGAGCGCCTGTCAGCCGAAGGGCTGGTGACTGTTGCCGGCGAACGGCTGCAACTGACGCCCAAAGGCCGCCTGTGCGTGGAGGAGATCGCCTGCCTGTTCCGGCATCCCGCTCTGCGGACGGCCGAGGATTCGGAAGGCTCGCGCCTGTTGGCTAAACACAACTACGCTCCGACCTATACATCGGAAATGTGGTGATAAGCGAGGAGAGAAAGAGATGAGCGAACGACGTCCCCGCGTCCTGATCGGCAAACCGGGGCTTGACGGCCACGATCGCGGCGCAAAGGTAACGGCTCGCGCCTTGCGCGACGCAGGCATGGAAGTGATCTACACCGGCCTGCGGCAAACGCCGGAGATGATCGTCGAAGCGGCATTGCACGAAGACGCGGACGCCATCGGCCTCAGCATCCTGTCGGGCGCCCACATGCCGTTAATGGCCCGCATCATGGAGCTCATGGTCGAGAACGAAATGACCGACGTGCCCGTTTTTCTGGGCGGCATCGTGCCCGACGAAGACGTGCCGCGCCTGAAGGAGATGGGGGTGACGGCCGTCTTCGGCCCCGGCGCGAGCCTGGACGACGTCATCGCCCAATTTCGGGAAGCCATCGCCGCCCGCCACTCATCCGATTGAGCCGTCAAGCATCATTCAACCACAGCGACGATAGTTTGATATAATCCCGACGAATCCGGGGCCGCAACCGATACGCAGGCCACGAGACAGGGAATAGAGAGTATGGACAGACCGGGTCGGAACGATCCCTGCTATTGCGGGAGCGGAAAGAAATACAAGCAGTGCCATATGGCCGCCGATCTGGCGGCCGATCGCGAGAACCGGGCATTGGCCGACGCAGCCCGCGACTTGCGGTTGGCGTTATTCGAGTTCGCCGACAACGAACGCTTCGAGGGCGAGGCGGGAACGGCCGCGGCGCATTACTGGAACGACCTCTACGCGGCCGATACGCTGTCGCTGATGAGCCCCTCCGAGACGGAACGCTTTCTGGACTGGTTCCTGTTCGACTACACCTTGCCGTCGAGCGGCAACCGGGTGGTCGATATCTTCCGTGACGAAAAGAAAGAGACGCTGCCGCCCCACCAGCGCGATCTGCTTGATAGCTGGGCCGGCGGGGCGCCGATGGGCGGCTATGAATTGATGGGCTACGAGCGCCAGACACTGCGATTGAAGGAAATCGTGTCCGGCGAGGTGGTGGATGTCTTCGAGCCGGGCGGTCACGGCAACGCGACGCTGGGAGCGATCATCCTCGGCCGCCCGATCGCCATTCAGGATCGCTACGAGTTCTTCTCCTCGCCCGCCTACATCCCCACCGACGAAGTGGCCGACCTGCATGAGAAGCTGGAAGCCGCCTGCCAGGCCGACAATACGGGAAGCACGGCCGACTTCCTGCGGCGGCACAATGTCATGCTGATCCATCACGCGCTGGATCAGGCGAAACTGGCCGGACGGCCGCCGGTGGCCCGCCTCGATCCTCACCACGCATCGGAAGCCATCCAACAGCGCATGCGCCACGAGCGCGTCCGCATCAAAGGGCCGGCAGGCATCGCCGAGAACGCCCCCCAGCAGGTGCAATCCCACCGGAAGGCGATCTGACGACGATGACATCCACCGATCAAATTATCGTTCGCCGGCAGGCCACGCCCCTGACCGGAGCCGTCTCCGTGCCCGGAGACAAGTCGATCAGCCATCGCGCCGTCATGCTGGCCGCGCTGGCCGACGGCCCGAGCATCATTCGCAACTGGTTGCCGGCCGGGGACACATTGGCCACCCTGGAGGTCATGCGCGCGCTGGGAGTCGGCATCGAGATCGTGCGACACAGCTCCCACTCGTGGGATTTATTTGTGGAGGGACGAGGACTGCGCGGGTTGAAGCGGCCGTCCGAATCCCTCAACTGCCGGAACGCGGGCACGGCGATTCGCCTGCTGGCGGGCCTGATGGCCGGGCAGAGCTTCCCGTCGGTGCTGGAGGGCAGCGAGCAACTGCGCAAGCGGCCGATGCGGCGCGTGACGGAGCCGTTGCGTCTGATGGGCGCGGATATCAAGTCAGACGAGGGGCACGCCCCCCTGACGATTCGTCCCTCATCGCTCCACGGCATCGAATACAAGATGGAGGTCGCCAGCGCCCAGGTGAAAAGCTCGATCCTGCTGGCCGGTCTGTACGCCAACAACGCCGTTCGGGTCTACGAACCCGGCCCGGCCCGCGACCACACTGAGCGCTTGCTCATCGCCATGGGCACGATCATCACCAAAAATCAGGGGTGGGTCACGCTGGGGGATGCGCCCCTCGGCGGCCGCCGTCTTCTGCCGGTCGACATGACCGTTCCGGGCGATTTCTCATCGGCCGCCTTCCCTCTGGTGGCTGCGGCCATCGTGCCCCACTCGCGCATCACCATCAAGCAGGTGGGGGTCAACGCCACGCGCACCGGCCTGCTGGATATTTTGCGGGCGATGGGTGCGGACATCACGATTAGCAATCAACATGTGACCGGCGGCGAGCTGATCGCCGACGTGTCGGTCAGCCACACCGAATTACATGCCACCGAAGTCGATGGGGCGCTGGTGGTGCGGGCGATCGATGAGTTCCCCATCTGGGCCGTGGCGACCACGCAAGCGGCAGGAGACAGCGTTGCCCGCGACGCGGCCGAGTTGCGGGTCAAGGAAGTCGACCGCATCGCCGTCCTGGCGGGCGAATTACGCCGTCTGGGCGTGTCGATGGACGAGCGCGAGGACGGCTTCGCCGTGCGGGGGCCGCAAAGCCTGCGAGGGGCCGAGGTATACAGCCACAACGACCATCGGCTGGGCATGGCTCTGGCGGTGGCCGGGCTGGTGGCCGAGGGCACGACGCTGGTCGATGGGGCGACCTGCATGGCCGACAGCTTCCCCGGCTTCATCGAGACCATGCAACAACTCGGCGCGTCGCTGGATTGGGCCGAGGACTCGGTGATCGACGAGTCGACGGCCGAAGAGTCGACGATCGAGTCATCGGCGACCACGTCGGGTTAAGCTGCGACCGGATGCCCCATGCTCTATCTGGTGGCCACCCCCATCGGCAATCTCGGCGACATCACCCTGCGCGCGCTGGAAGTGCTGCGCGAGGCGGATTTCGTCGCCAGCGAGGACACCCGCAAGACCGGCCTGCTGCTGAAGCATTTCGACATTAAAAAGCCGCAGATCGCCTTCCACGAGCATAACGAGGAGAAAGCGGGCCAACGCATCGTCGCCTTGCTGCAGGAGGGACAGTCAGTGGCCGTCGTCTCCGACGCGGGGACGCCCGGCGTGGCCGACCCCGGCTATACGCTGGTGCGCAAGGCCATCGATCTGGACCTGCCGGTGACGATGATCCCCGGCCCATCGGCCGTTGTCATGGCCCTGGTACTGTCCGGTCTGCCGTCCCACAGCTTCACCTTTCGCGGCTTTCCCCCACGCAAGGGCGGCAAACGGCGGACCTTTCTGGAGATCGATCGGGAATCGCCCCACACTCTGATTTTCTATGAGTCTCCCCACCGGCTGCGCGAATTTCTGGCCGACGCGCTGACGGTCTATGGCGATCGCCCGGCGGCCGTGGCCAATGAGCTGACCAAACTGTTTGAGGCGGTGTGGCGCGGCACGCTGTCCGAACTCATTGCCCGATTCGATGAGACGGAACCGCGGGGGGAATACGTGGTTGTGATCGGTGGGGCGCAGGAAAGCGAATAAACGCGAGGGTATCTTGAACACAACCGGCGTTTCAGAAGCTTAAATCATTAATTATTGGCCGATTAAACCAAAATTCAACCCATGCAGCTCATCATAAACGGCTTTCTAACCGACTACCAGAGTCGAATCTTCCTGCAAAAAACCGCGAATGAATCGCTGGCGCCGGTCGGCCGCTCTGTCGAACCAGGTATCCTGCCCACACAAACGCTGGCGCGCGCCTTCCGCGAGGAAACAGGCCTCATCGTCATGCCGATCAGGCTGACCGGCATTTATCACAGCGGTCGCGACGGCGGCCGGCTGACGTTCTGCTATCGCTGCACCATGCGCGGCGGCGTTCTGCAAGTGCCCGAGGGCTATCCGCCCGCCGGATTCTTCGATTTCTCCCCTCTGCCTCGAGGTCTCTCCCCCGGCTACAGGCAACAAGTCGATGAGGCTTTGCATCATGCCGGAGGGTCGCCTTCGATGAAGCATGAGGCGAGCGATCCGGGGGTGTGGTTAGGACGGTTGGTCAAGCGCGCGAAGCCAGTGACCGATTCGATGGCCTGGAATGTCGCCGTCCAGTTGGTCGATGCCGTCGATTCTGATGCCGTGGAGATGACCCTAGTCGATCAGGATGCCGAGCCGGCCGTCGATGCCGTTGCCGTCAAACCCGGTGAAGCGCCGTGGGATACGGCCGCACGCTTGCTGGACGCATCGCGGGCCAGCCGGAACAAACCGCTCGTCCGGCTGGTCCACGTGACGTTTGCAACCGAACGCCCGGCAGCGACATTCGTGTTCGCGCCTGTGAGCTGAGAGTTTTCAAGGGAGATGCATTGGACGAGCAACTGGATGCTCTGGTAGCCGCGGTCCTGGCAAGCGCCAAGTACCGTCATGTCAGCCCTGAATTCGTGCGAGCCATCGGCGCGCGCGAGCTGGCCAGCCGCCCCAACCTGAAAACGGCCGTCAAAGCTACCAAGAACGCGCTTCACCAGGCCGGGGGCGCATTTCTGGACGCGCCAATCGACTACAACCGAACACTCGCCCGGCTGCGCGAGGCGGCTCAAGCCGGCTTGGACAGCGAGAGGTTCCGCGACGCCTGCCGGGAGGCGATGACCGGCCACACATCCACCCGCGAGCGCCTGCCGATCCTCAACACTTTCTACACCACGATCATGGCAACCATCCCGCCACCTGGCCGGATCATCGACATCGCCTGCGGGCTGAATCCGCTGGCCCGGCCGTGGATGCCTCTGCCGACGACAACGGAATACATCGCCTGCGACATCTACGCCAACCAGATAGCCTTCCTCAACCAGTACTTTGAGTTGGCCGGTATCCCCGGCCGGGCCGAAGTGCGGGACGTAATCGGCCGCCCACCGGATGAGCCGGCCGATCTGGCGCTCATCCTTAAGACCTTGCCCTGTCTGGAGACCGTGGACAAGACGGCCCCCGCTCGGCTGCTCGACACAATCCGCGCCCCCTGGCTGCTCGTCTCTTTCCCGACTCAGACGCTCTGCGGCCGCCGCAGAGGCGAGTCCTCTCGCTCGATGGCCGCTCATTACGAAGCCGGTTTCCGCCGGTTGCTGGACGAGCGCGGCTGGCCGGCCGAACGGTTCGAGTTCGCCACAGAACTGGCCTTTCTGGTCAATAAGGGGCGGGCGACAGCCGTCAGGGGATGACGACGGGGTCGGGCAAGACGGCTCGGCCATCGGGCAGCGGACCGTCGGGGGTGACGGCATCCAGTCGCGGCAGGCCCTCTGTGGTACGATAGAAGCCGGTCGCCAAATGGTAGGCCCCCGGCGGCACGGCCGACAGGTCGAGACGCAGCGAGTCGATCACCACCTCCCCCTCAACCCACTGCCCGGTCGGGTAGCTGTTGCCGGCAGGATGGCCGTCCGATTGGGCGACGACCGCGCCGGAAGCGTCGATCAGATGCACGAAGCGCGTGAAGTCGACCGGAACCCCGGCCACCGCGCGCCAGTAGAACGTCAATTCCAGCCGGCCATCCACGACTGTCTGGTCATAGCCGAGCAAGGCGATCAGCGAAAGGCCGTCCTCGGCGAAGGTGACATCGGCGGCCGCACTCATCACAGGCGGGTCAAAGATCGGCGTGACGGCTTGATAGGCTCGGCGGCCGTCCGTCTCCGTGATTTCGCCCACCCGACGAAGCAGCAATTGCTCCCCTGTCGGCGAGTCATAGAGGATAAGCACCAGCGGATAGGGAGCCGGGCCGGGGAGCGATTCCGGCAACTGCAAGGCCAACCAGTCATGGATCGGCGCGTCCGCCCCCCAGCCATCGGTCGGCTGGAAGCCATAACCCGGCTGGGTGTCGAGTTGGCTTAGTGTCATCCCGTCACCGTTTTGCACTCGCCATGACAACTGGTAGCGACTCCCCAATGGCCGGGGGATGCTCCAGGCGAATTGACCGTCAAGCGTCGCCTCATCGCGCATCGTCATCGCCAGCGGCCACACATCGAGCTTGGCCAGCGTCGGCGGGCCATCAGGAGCCGCCGTCACGCGCACCGGCCGCAGAAACAGGCCTCCCCGCGTGCCGCCCGACGGCATCAACGGCCGCGCTCCGTGGAGGGTCAGGCGCGGCACAACCAACCCGGCGGGAGCCTGAGCCGGGATCGGCAGGGTGAAGACCGCGACCTCGCCGCTCAGGTCAATGGTCTGCGTAGCTATCACTGGCGGTTCGGTCATGCCGTCGGGCACGGGTCGAGCCGAGGCAGGCGTCACCAGGTCGAGCGTGGCGGTGGTGACGGTCCCCGGCGTGAGGCTGAGCGTCACCATCCACGTCGCCCCAGCCTCAATGGTGTCACTGCTATAGCCATAGTGGTGCAGGCGCGCGCCATCTGTGAACGCAACCCCGGCGGGATCATGATGCAGGTAGCCCATCTGGGCGAAGTCCCAGGTCATATCGCCCGGCGATAATTCGCGCGGATCGTCACGCCAGAGGAAAGCCAAAGCGATGAGGAATGCCGAAACAATGATGAGCGTCCCTAACCAACGGTAGTTCGGCCGGAGTGAGGACACCCTCCTGATGAACAGGAAGGCGACGAGGAGCATCGCTCCCAGCGACACCCATTCGGCAATTCGGCGCACCGGTGTGCGGCCAAGCTCCAGCGAGACGACATGCTCGCCCGCGGGCACATCAAGCGCCATCAGGCCCGACGACGGAAAGGCGCGAAGTTCGGCCGGGTGGCCGTTGATGGTCGCCATCCAGCCCGGCCAGTAAAGCGTGGGGAAGAGCGCCCGCGCCCCGCCCTCCCCGGCGACCAGGTGCCACGACTGCGAGGTCGCTCGGCGTTCCAGCAGTTCGGACGACAGATCCCCTTCGACGGCGACGATGTAGTCTCGCTCGCCTGTATTGAGCCATCGGCTCGCCCACGGCCGTGGCGCCGATTCCGGAGTCAGATACTCCGCGCTAATGGTGGTGCCGATATTGCCGGTGAACCACTCATATTGCGCCAGGCGCTCCGCGGTCACATCGGCGTCGCTCAGGATAAGGACGTCGGTGCGCAGGCCCAACAGTCCCGCCGACAGCAACACCAGGCTGCCAGTCAGGGCGATGGCCACCTGCGCTGCCGGTCGGTCGGTTACGAGCACGAGCGCCCCCGCGGCCGCGGCCGCAAAAAAAGATGCGACGGACAGGAAACGCCAGGGAAACTGGGTGAAGGGCAAGAGCGGCAGGTGGTCCCACAACGGCCGAGAGAGTGGCGTGACCATCAGGACGGCGATCAACAACCCGGACAGAATGACGGTCGTTGACGCACGACCGGCGGCCAATCGCCACGACCGCAACAGCGCCACCGCCCCCGCCAGCGCCAGCCCGGCCTGCACCAGTCCCAGCCGGAAAGCGACGCCGCCATCAGGGTTGTAATCGAAAATCAACCCACCCTGCACAAGGTCGAGGCCGCGAAAGTGGTTGCTGAAGTGGAAGTATCCCTCGGTGACCGGTCCAAGTTGGGCCAGGCTCTGCTCGGCCAGCGCGGGCACGAAGAACCACGCGGCCAAGGCCAGGGCCAGGACGAAGGCCGGGGCGATCGTCAGCACCGTGGTACGAGCAGCCGGAATGGCGTAATGGGCGAGAGGAACGGATTCGCTTTCACGATGCGGCCGATTATTAATGTGCACCAGTCGAACGACCAGATAGAGCAACAGGAACGGCGAAAAGATGAGGGCCGAGATGTTGTGGCTAAGGATGAGCGCGGCATAGGCGAAGGCGAAAGCGGTAACCCCCGCGCCTCTGCTCCTCCACCCCCCGTCTCCCCTGCTCCCCCGCTCCCCTGCTCCCAAAAGCCCATCCACCGCCAGCAACACCAGCGGATAGAACGCCATGGCCCAGAATTCAGCCAGAGAGTCGCCCCGCACATAGACGTTGACCATGTGGAACGGCGCAACGGTATAGGCGACAGCCGCCAACAGCCCCGCCCACCGCGAACCCAGCCAACGACGCCCCAGGTAGAACATGCCCACCCCGGCCACGGCAAATCCCGCCAGTTGCGCCAGGTGGATGGCGCGAACAAAGCTGAAGCCCAGGAAATGAAAAGCGGCGGCGATATAGATCGACAGCGGCGCGTAATAGTTATAGAACGGGTAGCCATAGCCGTAGTTGGCGTCAGGCATCCAGCGGACGGGGAAGTGACCATCAGCGAGCGCGGAGGACAACTGATGGAGTCGTTGCAGCAGGAACGGGCTATCCCCGCCGCCGCGCGTGTTCATCAGGCCAGGCTGCGACACAGCCGGCCAGGCGGCGACGAAGGCTGCCAACAGCACGACCGCGATCCACGGCCAGTCAGGGCCAAACAGGCGAAAGGAAGCCGCGGCCAGCCGCCGCGCCGTCAATTCAAACCACTTGCCGGGCCTCAAACCATTCATACCCCGGCGGCGGCAAAGGCGTCGTCGATAATCGTGGCGGCCTCGGACTGGATCCGGCGCAGGTGATCACGGCCCAGGAAGCTCTCGGCGTAGACCTTGTAGATGTCCTCCGTGCCGCTCGGCCGCGCCGCGAACCAGCCATTCTGCGTGACGACCTTCAGCCCGCCGATCGGCTCGTTGTTGGCCGGGGCGCGGGTCAGTTTGGCCAGGATAGGCTCGCCGGCCATCGTATCGACCCGAACCAGGTCCGGCGACAGGTTTTTCAACACGGCCTTGCGCTCGGGTGTCACCGGCGCGTCGGTGCGCTCGTAGGCCGGATCGCCGAACATCTCCGTCAGCGACCGGTAATGCTCGCCGGGGTCGCGGCCGGTGCGGGCCATGATCTCGGCCGCCAGCAGGTCCATGATGAAGCCGTCCTTGTCGGTCGTCCAGACTGCGCCGTCACGCCGCAGGAACGACGCCCCGGCGCTCTCCTCGCCGCCAAAGCCGTAATCGCCACTCAGCAGGCCGTCGACGAAATACTTGAACCCGACAGGTACCTCGGCCAGTCGCCGCCCCAGATGAGCGGTCACGCGATCGATCATCGAACTGGATACAAGCGTCTTGCCAACGGCCGCATCGGCGCGCCAATCAGAACGATTCTGGAACAGGTACCAGATAGCGACGGACAGATAGTGATTGGGATTCATCAACCCGGCGCTGCGCGTGACGATACCGTGGCGATCGAAATCGGGATCGTTGCCGAAGGCGATGTCGAAGTCGTCCTTCAGGCGGATGAGGCCGGCCATAGCGTAGGGCGACGAGCAATCCATGCGAATCTTGCCGTCGTGGTCGACGGTCATGAAGCTGAAGGTGGGATCGACATAGGGATTGACGACGTCGAGTTGCAGGCCATAATGTTCGCCGATTGGCCCCCAAAAGCCCACCCCGGCGCCACCCATCGGATCGACACCGATCTTCAGCCCAGCGCTCGCGATGGCAGCCATATCGATGACCGACCCCAGATCATCCACGTAAGGCGTGACAAGATCGCGTTCTGCAGTCGTGTCAGCCTTCAAAGCCCGGCCATAGGTCCAACGCTTGACCTCGCGCAGGTCGTCACCCAACAGTTGATTGGCGCGATCCTGAATCCACCGGGTTGTATCTGTGTTGGCCGGGCCGCCCTCAGGAGGGTTGTATTTGAAGCCGCCATCTTCAGGCGGGTTGTGCGAGGGCGTGATGACGACGCCGTCGGCTCTGGCGGGTGCGTGGTCGCGGTTCCAGGTCAGGATGGCATGGGAGACGACGGGGGTCGGGGTATAGCCACGATCGCGCTGGATGATAAGATCCACGCCATTGGCAGCGAACACCTCAACGGCCGTCGCCAGCGCCGGTTCCGAGAGCGCGTGGGTGTCCATCCCCGCAAATAACGGGCCGGTGATGCCCTGGGCGGCGCGATATTCGGCGATGGCCTGACAAATGGCCAGGATATGATTCTCATTGAAACCGCCGGCCGGTGATGTGCCGCGATGGCCCGACGTGCCGAAGGCGACGCGTTGCGCCGGGTCGGTCGGGTCGGGGTGAATGGTGTAGTAATCGGATACCAGCCGCGGGATGTTGACCAGCATTCCCTTTGGGGCAGGCTTTCCGGCCATTGGGTGGGGCGTCATGGAACCTCTCTATCTTAATATACGAATTCTCTCTCGAGACGTCTTGCAGAAACCGGGTTCATCGAAGAAGTCCTCGCTGCTCGATTAATCTCGATTAATACTAAAAGTCATATGCTGTCGGAGCAGGTTCTTACCGTCGCAACACCATAAACAGCAACGCCCCCAACAAGACCACTCCAATCAGAACCGCGCCCAGGCCCAAATAGACAATCCAGTTTGAACCCCCGTCCCGTCCGCCGGTTGCCGGGACTGTGGGGGTGGCGGCCGCCGCTTCGGCCGTCGCCGTCGCGTTCGATTGCGATTCAGGCGTGGGTGTCGGCCGCAGCCGGCTGCCGAATTCCAGCCCGACCGTCTGCCCCTCGACCACGTTGATCGTCGCGTTGGCCTGTGTGGTCATCTCCAGCGTCGGCGACAACGTCTGACCGACCTGATAGGCCCCGGCCGGGAGGTTGCTGAAACAGATCGGCGTTTCGGTACCGGTCGACACCGCCTGGCCGACGACAGTTGTGCCCTGGGCCACGGTCAGCATCACCCCGGCCACAAACGACTCGTCTGCATCACGGAGACCGTTGGCGTTGGCGTCGAGGAAAGCGTTGACACAGATGGTTGCTGTGTTGATTGGCGTCGGTGTGTCTGTCGCGACAGCCTGGGTCATCGTCGCCGCCACCGTAGCCGCGGCCGCCTCGGTGGGAACGCCCCCGGTGGGCGCGGGCAGAGCTGTGGGTGGCGGCTGGGTGGCAGGAGCCAGGGTCGGCAGAGGCGCAGGCGTGTTGGTGGGTGGGGTCTGGGCCACGAGCTGCCCGGCATCAAACCATACATCCATGAACTTGCGGCACTGATTGACGCCGGTGACAGCCCAGTTGGATGACGTGAAGACGGTGATCTTGTCGCCTGTCGCCGTCGCCTCCA
>JAGOZU010000078.1 GCA_018058545.1 Promineifilum sp.
GGGTTAGCGTGGGTCGTGTGGTGTGCCGGTCATCCGCGGGGAGACAGCAAGGGTTGGCGCGACATGTTGGCCCGTCTGCAAGCCCAACCGGTCGTGATCCTTCTGCTGTGGGTGCTGCCGTATTTCATCCTCACCGGCAGTTTTTACGTCAAATTTTTACGCTATATGCAGCCCATCGTCCTCTTTTTGCTCCTGTTTGGCGCGGGGATGATCGGCGAGTGGCGATCGGTTGCCGGTCGTCGGGCACTGACGGCCCTGGCTCTCGTGACGGGAAGCCTCTATGCCCTGGCCTTCATGTCGATCTACGCCCGGGAGCATCCCTGGAACGCCGCATCACGTTGGGTATATGATGAGATCCCGCCCGGAACCCTCATCCTCAGCGAGCGGCTGGATGACTATTTACCGGTGACGATGGTGGTCGACGGCCGTCAGCGATCACGGAATGAATACCCCAACGCTGAACTCAGTTGGCTGACAGGCCCGGACGCGGCCGATGACGAAGCCAAATTGACGACCAATCTGGACCTGATGGCCGGGGCCGAATACCTCACCGTATTGTCCAACCGGAGTTACGGCGTTGTTCCGCGCCTGCCCGACCGCTTCCCAATCTCCGGGCAGTATCATCAGTTGCTATTCGACGGTGCGCTGGGCTATGAGCTAGTCTGGGTTGGAGAGCGCTCGCCGAGTCTGTTTGGCGTGACCTTGCGGGCGGACACATTTGGCTGGCCCGGGCTTAATCCTCCGGCGACCGTCGCTGATTATCTGACCCAACGGCCGTCTCTCTCCCTCGGTCGCGCCGATGAGAGCTTTATCGTGTATGATCAGCCGCTGACCATGATCTTTCGCAATACGGGAAAGCTGACGGCCGCAGAGATGCGTGATGCCTTCGATCTTTCCGGCGAATGACAGTGCTTGTTCAATGCGAGGTGTTCTATCGCTCAATCGACAGTTGACCGCCGATACCTGTTCCTGACCGTCTTCGTGGCCGGCATGAGCACGCTGGCTATTGAGTTCACCGCCAGCCGCTTGCTCCAGACCGTCTACGGCACGTCCAACATCGTGTGGGCCAACGTGATCGGTCTGGTGCTGTTGTCCCTGACGGCCGGTTACTTCATCGGCGGCCGCCTGGCCGATCGCTATCCGGGCGAGGCGGTGTTCTACGGTCTGGTCAGCGTGGCCGGGTTCTGCGCCGTCCTTTTCCTGTTGCTGACCGGCGCGGTGTTGCGGCAGGCGGCGGCGGCCCTGGCGATCATGAACGTCAACGCGCTGGCCGGGTCATTGGCCCTCGTCATTCTGGCGCTGGTTGTCCCGGTCACGTTGCTTGGCTGCCTCTCGCCTTTTGCCATTCGCCTGGCGGTACGCGATGTGAATGAGGCCGGGCGTGTTAGCGGCCGAATCTTCGCCATCTCGACCTTGGGCAGTTTGCTCGGCACGTATTTGCCGGTCCTCATCGTCATTCCTCTGGCCGGTTCGCGGGCGACGGCCGTCCTGTTTGGTTCTGTTTTGTTGCTGGTGGGGTTGGTGGGATTGTGGCGATCCATGGCTGCTCGCCATACCCGATTGTCCGCGCTGTTGTTGCCGCTCGTGCTGCTTCCGGCCACCGCTCTCTGGCTGCGCGGGGGAATCAAAAGCTATACCGGACAGCTCTATGAAACCGAGTCGGCTTACAATTACATCCAGGTCGTTCGCCAGGGTGATTGCAACTACCTGTTGCTCAACGAGGGGCAGGCGTTCCATTCCTTCTACTGTGACGGCGGCCGTGTGCCGGAGATTTCCGTCTGGAGCATCATGCTGGCCGCTCCCTATTTTAATGTCGAGCCTCGGCCGCCGCGAAATATGGCCGTGGTTGGCTTGGCCGCTGGCACCATTCCCAAGCAGTTCACTCGCGTGTTTGGCCCGCTGGCGATAGACGGCATCGAGCTTGATCCGGCTATCATCGACGCCGGTCGACGATTCTTCGATCTGACCGAGCCGAATATCAACGCCATTGCCGGGGATGGCCGCTATAACCTGACCCAACTCACCGGGCCGTATGACGTGATCACCATCGACGCCTACAAGGTGCCCTATATTCCCTGGCATCTGACCACACGCGAGTTTTTCACCGAGGTGAGCGACCGGCTGAGCGAGGATGGGGTGATGGCCATCAATGTCGGCCGCGTGCCCGACGACCGTCGCCTGGTTGACGCCGTGGGGGCCACGCTTCGGGATGTATTTCCCGCTGTCCATGCTATCGACGTTCCCGGCACTTTGAATACAATTCTGGTGGCGACGAAGCAACCGACGACCATTGGCAACCTTCACGCCAATCTGGCGCGGCTTGAGGCGGATACAGACCCGTTGCTACGCGAGGCGTTGGCGGTGGCCGCGGCCAATCCGGTAGCGTTGGGCAACGAGGGAACGGTCATGACCGATGACCTCGCGCCTATCGAGTTCATCAGCGATTCCATCGTGATTCGCTATCTGCTGGAGATGGGGCCGTCCGGCCTGGGTACATTGGAACAGTAGATAGAGCCAAGCTACAGGTTGGCTCCGATATGAAATAAGGCAGGCATCCTTGGAAAACAAAGCATTCATGACCATCGTTCGCTGGCTGGTAATTCTGGCCATGCCTTTCTTCCTGGGTCTGGGCACCATCCGGGCCATCATCGCCTGGGATTACCCGGCATTTGAATACAACCGCATCGCCCCTGACATGTTCGGCTTTACCAACGAGCAGCGACTGGAGCTGGCTCGCGGCACGCTCGAATACCTGCAGCGGTCCGAGCCGGCGCCGGAAGTCATCTACATGCTCAGGGATTTACGCTTCCCTGGTACCGATACATCCCTCTATGTGGAGTCGGAGATCAGCCATATGATCGACGTCAAGGTCGTCGCCGACGGGATGAGAAACGTGGCTTATATCGCCGGTTTGATCGTCGTTATCGGCCTGGCCATCCAGCTCATTCCGGCGCGGACGCGGCCGTATGGCTGGCGAACCCTGATGATGGCCGGGCTGGCCACGATCATCCTCCTGGCGCTTATCGCCCTGTCCATACTCCTCTTTTGGGATGTCTTCTTCGTCCAGTTCCACGAGCTGCTGTTCCCGCCCGGCACCTGGACGTTCGCCTATACCGATTCCCTCATTCGCCTGTTTCCGGAGCAATTCTGGTTTGATATCGGCGTGCTGATCACAGTGACGACGTTAGTCTTGGGGATATTGGCAGCCTTGATAGGCTATGCCATGGTCAGGCGCAACCGTCTTTCTCCTGCCGGTGGCTGACAGAATTCGATCGAGTCGGGTTTGCCGGATCGCTATGGCCCGACTGTCAGTTCTACCCAGTTGACGCGATCGGCATAGACCCATAGTTCGGTCGTAAACCGCTTGCCGCCGGCATCGACGACCACTTCATAGAAGCCCGGCACGACGTCGTCAAGGGCGAAGTTCTCTCTCATGATATCGTCGCTGTTGGGTTCGCTCTGGGCGTAAGAGGTGGTGGCCGTATAGGGCGCGGGCGCGTCAGTCCGGATCAGGGTGATCGGCGCTTGATACAACAGCTCCCCGGCAGGATTGGTCACGCGGCCGGAGACGACGCCCATGCCGTATTGGGGCCGAAGCCAGAGCAGCGGATTTCGCGTAGCCACATATCTATTGACGCCAACCCGCACTTCAAAATGGAGATGTGGCCCGTCGGCAACCCCCGACTCCCCGGATAGACCAAGCGTATCTCCGGCGGCCACACGTTGGCCGACTTCGACCTGAACTTCGGACAGATGGCCATACAGGGCGAAGAGGGCCGAACCGTCGCTGGTATCGTGCTCCACGATCACCAGATTGCCGTAGAAGTTCGTCTGTGGCCCGTGGGCGACAGTGGCGTCGTCCCCGGCGACAAGCACCGTGCCTGCGGCAGCGGCCAGAATCGGCGTGCCCGTCGGAACGATAAACTCCACGCCGGTATGCGGCCGCAGCGTTCCGCCGCGCGTGCTGCCATAGGGATAGGACTTGTCCGTCCAGGTTGTGCCGGACGCCGGCACAGGCCGTTGGAGCCAAAGTTGCTGCCCCGTCGGAACCGGCGGCGGGGGTGGAGGGGTGAAAGTGGGCGCGGGCGTGTCGGTTGGGCTGGAGCCGTTCGACTCACTGGTTGTAATCGGCTCCGGTGTCCCCCTGGGGGTCGAGGTTTGGATGCTCGTGGGCGAGGGCGGTGGCGCCATGGTGCCGGGTACGGCCGCGGCAGGTGACGATTCCTCTATCGGCTGTGTTGGGGTTGAAGACAATGGAGGATGCACCGATTGCTCCACTGAAGGCTCCGGGGCTATCTCGGCACCTGTGGAAGTGATGGCTCCTCCGCCGCTTTCCGCAGATGTCCGGCAGCCGGCAAGCAACAGCCCCGCAAGGATCACAACAAGGCCGATCGCTCTCACCAAGCGACCGGCCCTGCCCAACTGGAGAGTCAAACTAGAGGCCTCCGCGCTCTTCGGCGATGGCTACAGCCTCATGCGCCAGCTGTTCGGCCTCAGCGATCAAAGCGTTCACCTCTTTCGACCACGTGGCCGCCAACTCCCGATTCTTCAGTCCGACTCCGTTGACCTTTACATTCAGCCCGGCCCCGTGGACGGCCGCGCGAGCCATGATCGCTCCTACCGAGGCGTCGGTGGCGGCGTTGACGTTGCCGATGGTAGCGATGGTTTTGGCCAACCGCACGGCCTCAAGGCTTAATCGGGCTACCCGGAGGGGGACTTCCCCGGCATGGGTGGTCGCCGCTTCCATGGCGACTGCCTTGGTATCGGCGTCCATCTCCTTGTCGCGGACGACGCGGAGGATACCCTCAAATGAGGCTGCGTCCTCATCGACCGCGGCGATCAGTTCGTGCCGGATCTCCTCAGCCTTGGCGATGATGCTCTCGGCCTGATCGTTTACATCCACATACTTCTTGCGGCCGGCCGTCAACCCGGCGGCCATTTGGGTCAGGGCGGCTCCCAACGCACCAGCCAACGAAGCGACAGAGCCACCTCCGGGTGTGGGTGTTGAAGAAGCGACGGCGGCGGCGAACCGGCCCATGTGGATGACTTCTGATTCATCAGCGTCTTCTTCGGCCGAAGCATGGAGGCGCAATTCCAATATCTGCTCATCGGGCAAGTCACCCAGCTGCAGATACCACTTGGCGCTATCCAGTAATGCCTTCTCCGGGATGAGACCAACCAGTTCGGCGCGTGTCACCGATAAACCGTGCTGAGCGGCTTCGCGCTTAACGGCTTCCTGCACGCGATAGATGGGCGTTTTGTCAAAGTTCGTCAGGTTCATGCTGACCTGCGCCTGACCTTCGACGAGGAAGCCTTTCGCCTGAGCATATCGCCAGCCACCACTGGAGAAGCGTACCGCCTTGGCGATCTTTTCGGCAACGGTGACATCATCCGAGTTCAGGTAGAGGTTATAGGCGATGAGGAACGGCCGCGCTCCGATGACCGTCGCACCCCACTTTTGCGGCACGGCCGGCCCGTAATCCGGTGTGCGATCGGGATTGGTCGCTACCTCATCCCGCCATAACTCATACTGACCCTTACGGATGGCCGACAGGCTCTCACGTTCCGGGCGGGAGGCGGCCGCGCCATAGAGGTAGACGGCCACACCTAACTCCTCTCCCACCCGCTTGCCCAACCGCTGGGCCATGGCGACGCAGTCCTGCATGGTCACGCCCCGGATGGGGATGAACGGGAAGACGTCGGTCGCCCCGATGCGGGGATGCTCGCCATGATGTTGGTCGAGGTCGATCAACTCCCTGGCCATGGCAATGGCTCGATAGCCCGCTTCGATGGCCTCATCCGGTGACCCGACGTAGGTCACGACGGTGCGGTTATGATCCGGATCGGCGCTGACATCCAGTACCTGGACTCCCTTGACGCCGCT
This sequence comes from Promineifilum sp., assembly GCA_018058545.1. Lineage (GTDB taxonomy): Bacteria > Chloroflexota > Anaerolineae > Promineifilales > Promineifilaceae > Promineifilum. Next base: position 5,885 of record JAGOZU010000078.1, read on the forward strand.
GATCGCCTCAACAATACGGCCGTAGACTTCCGGGTCACGGCCGTTGCTAAAATTCGGTACACATTCAACGATAGATTGCATGCAAAATCTCCTAATCAACAAGCAGTTTTAGCAAGAGTTTTCTTTATTGACTACTGGTTCTCTTCAATCGCTGCTTTAAGTGGCGCCACTGTTCTTTGACTGACTGGGCGGTTGTTCTTTCAACCGGTCGGGGGGTGTAGCGCGCTTCCAGGAATGCCCCGGTAAGTTCGTCGATCTCTCCCTCTGCCTCCGGCCACGTGGCCCTGAGTTGACGGGCATACTCCAGGGGGGTCTCTCCGGCGGATCGCTTTGTGCCACGCTGCCCGGCTCGGTGAACCAACGCCAGATAATAATAACGAACCTGATCCCGGGGGGACAGAGCGCCGGGACGCCCGCGTCTGGTTCCGGCAGTTGCGCTCTCATCGCGGGTGGTGACCGCGGCTTTGGGAGCGTTTAGCCGGGCGCGTAACTGCCGGCTTGTCAATCGGACGCGCCCCGTCAACCTCGCCCATATCTCGCGCAACCACCCGGCGATGATGTGCCATTGCCCCTCTACCCTATCTCGCTGCAGAGTGTAACCCCGTTCACGCAGAAAGTAGAGCAGCGCGCCGATGAGCATGGCGATGATCAGGGTCCAAAAGATCGTTGTGAAGGCCATCTCGACGAACGGGTTGGTTGGCCCAATCGGTGGTGCGGCCGTTTCAACGATCGGCGCTGGTGTAGTTTGCGGTGGCTGGATGGGTTCGCTTTCTTCGGCATTGCCGGTCAGGGCCATGATCGATGCCGCGAAGAAATACATGATGGCCTGGATGATCAGGCCGGCGAGGTAGGCGATGCCTCTTACCCCCAGCGACAGGAGACGGCTGATCGGCAGGGTCGAGCCTATCGGCAGGAACGCGGCGACAATGGCTATTGCCAGCAGAATCGCCAGCGAACTGCGTTGCCAGCCCCGTTCCAGGTCGGCTTCCTTGGCCACGCCGTCGGCCAGCCAGCGCGCGTTCATTCGTAGCAGACGGCCGTGGCTGAGCAGCCAGAACCCCGCCAGAAAGTAGATAATCAGAGCGACGAGCATGGGGGAACTCAAGCCCAGGCGTGTGATATCGAGTGGATTGACCACACCGGCCAACTGCCTGACCTCAAACGTGCTGAGGGCAGCAAGGATGATCATGACCATGCCGACGGCCAGCCAATTTCCAAAATAGGTGTTAAGGAGTTGGTCGCGCGACTGCCCGATCGGCCGATCGTCGCCCATCTCCTTTTGTTGGGCTGGAGGGAGTCGGTAGAACTTCTCCTCAAAGACGCTCACGTCCAGTTTGGCGAATATCCGTCCGGTTGATACCGCAAAGGCCCAACCGATCAGCGTCACAAAGGCTGATGTGAGGAAACCTCCAGTCGAGAGGACGGTGAGAGGGGCGGTCAGGTAGGTTCGCATCTCTTCGGGGGAAGGAATGCCGCCGCCGAACACGACCCAACTGTAGGCGCGAACGACCACCAAAATCAGCAGAACCTCTGTCAGCCGGTACGCCAGGCGATCGACGCCAAGACTGTCGGGGTTATTTAGCCACGCTGAAGTATAGGCGCCTTCAAGCGCAACCAGGAAGCACAAGGGGACGAGGACCATCCAGGGCTTGTCGGACGAGATGACAAGAATGATGACCAGTAGGGCAACCGATACCGAAGTGGCCAGGGTCGCGATCAGCAACGGCCGCACCAGTCGCCGGGTCCACGGGTCAACCCGGAACGCCAGGCGCTCGCCTTCGGCCGGTTTGTGCTGTAGCTCGGCGGCGGCGATCGCCCCTTTCCTGCGCAAGGTTCGGGAAGGGCGGCTCATCTCAGGAACGCTCCCTCGGCCGATCCGGCCACAGGGCGATGCCATAGTGACAGGTCTCGTTGGTTGACGATATGATAAGCCTGGAAGCCTAGCCTGCGCGCCCTTTCCCGTACAAGGCCGAAGTTCGCTGTCGGTTCGATGGCGATGAGGATGGGGTTAAAGCCGCTGCGGGCCAGTTGGTGCAGCATGTTGCACGTCGTTTCATCTCCCTGGCCGGTAATAACCGGCACGGTGACGCCCCAACTCAGATTGGTGCAGGCCGATGGCGCCCATTGCGAAAGCGGGATCGTCTCCCGCATGTCGAGTCGAGCCAACTGTTCCAGGATCTTCATCAGATGCGGCCGCCCGTTTCGAGGTGCGATAGATGGGGCCAAGTAGCGGCCCAGGCCGCCCTCGGCCGCGGCCGAATCGAATAGCAAACGCCCGGTCACTTCGTCGAAAACTCGCTTGTCGGCCTGCAGGCGCAGCGGATCCACGCCGTTGGATGACAGCCCGACCGACTGTCGCTGATTGATCAGATGGGTTGCCAGCGAGGCGGCCACCACGATGGCCCACTCGGTGGCTTCGTGTCGGTTGCGCCGCTCGTAGGACCCGCTGTACAGATCGAGCAAGATAGCCGTTTCCAGCGAGATGGCCGGCTCGAATGTGCGCACCAATAATTTACCGGTGTGGGCGCCGGCTTTCCAGTTCATCTGCCGCAGCGAATCGCCGGAACGAAATTCCCGCACGCCCATCGGCCGGGCCGGGTCCTCAAATAATCGCTGCCGGCTGGCAATGGTGCCGAACGGCAGCCGCGAGGGCAATCCCAGCCGCGCCAAGGGTATAATTCGGGGGTAGACGGTCAAGTAATCCGGCGCGAGGTAGCCGGAACGGGGTTTGGCCAATCCGAACAGATCGCCATTCGTCAATTGCATCGGCCCAAGGGAATAATAACCCCTCTGTAGCCCCTTGACGTGATAGGTGTGGCTGACCATTTGCCGCCCGCGAATCGATCGCACAAGCTGGACAGATTCCTCCACGCGCAACTCCGGCGGCACGTGCTCCTGAATCTGAAGCCAGGGGACCGCCAGACGGCTGTTATTGGTCAGCGTCAATTTGACTTCGACGGATTCGCCGAGGAAGGCTCGTCGACGGAACTCACGGGCGGCCGTCAGCTTGCCAAAGGCTCGCGCGGTATGCCAACGGCTCCAGGCAATAATACCCACGGCGATATAGAGGATGTAGAAGATGAAATCGACACGCAGCAGGAAGGCGATTGCTAACAGCAGGAGCAGCAGCCATGAATAGCGGGACATGACTAGATCTCTCCGATGGTGAGCGTCGCCTCCTGCAATATCCTCGCTACGATCTCTTGCACGGTCACGCCTCGCAACGCGCTCTCCGGATGAAGCAGGCAACGATGAGCCAGCACGGGAGCGGCCAGATATTTGACGTCGTCGGGCAAAACGTAATCCCGCCCTTGCAACGCGGCATAGGCTTGGGCGGCGCGATAGAGCGCGTGGCTGCCGCGTGGGCCGGCCCCCAACAACAGGTCGGGGTGGCGGCGAGTGCCGAACGTCAGCCCGATGATGTAATCGCGCACCGTCTCGTCAACGTGTATCTCCCAGACCTGCCGAGCGAGCGCCGGTAATTCATGACCGCCCGCCACCGGGCCGATTGAGTCGATGGGATGCTCCCGCTCCAGGTTGAGCAACATCTGGCTCTCCGACTTTTCATCCAGGTAGCCAAGCGTTAACTTCATGAAGAAGCGGTCCAGTTGGGCTTCCGGCAGGGGAAATGTGCCCTCATACTCCACCGGGTTCTGCGAGGCGATGACGCAAAATGGGCGTTCGAGCGGTCGGGTGACGCCGTCGACCGTGACCTGTCGCTCGCCCATGGCCTCCAGCAAGGCGGACTGGGTGCGAGGCGTGGCCCGATTGATCTCATCGGCCAGCAGGATGTTGCTGAATACCGGTCCGGGGATGAAAGAAAATTCACCTCGCCGTGGATCGAAGACCGAAACACCGGTGATGTCGTTGGGCAGCAGGTCGGGCGTGCATTGCAGGCGTTTGAAGTCGATGCCCAGACTGACCGCCAGCGCTCTGGCCAGCATTGTCTTGCCCGTTCCCGGTACATCTTCCAGCAGGACATGCCCCTCGCACAGCACAGCGACGATCAACATCTCCAGGACATCTCGCTTGCCGATTATGACTCGCTCGACATTGTCCAGCACACGTTGGGAAAAGGTTTGAATATCGTTCATGGCGATCAGGACTCATATTAGCATAGACCGGCCGGATAGGGAACGATAGCGGCGGGCGGTCCTCGATGCTATACTTCGACCCACATGAAACGGGAGGTTCGGCATGAGGCAATACCTCGAGCTGTTGCGACACGTACTGGATAACGGCACCCGGAAGGAGGATCGCACCGGCGTCGGCACCCTGAGCATCTTTGGCCATCAGATGCGATTTGATCTGGCCCAGGGCTTCCCTCTGGTGACCACCAAGAAGCTCCACATGCGCTCGATCATCTACGAGTTGCTCTGGTTTCTGCGCGGTGAAACCAACATCGGTTACTTGCGCGATAACAAGGTGACCATCTGGGATGAGTGGGCTGACGAAAACGGCGATCTTGGGCCGATCTATGGCCATCAGTGGCGCTCCTGGGGGACGGCCGACGGCTGTGTCATCGACCAAATCGCTACGCTTGTCGAGGCCATTCGCCGCACGCCCGATTCCCGCCGTCTCATTGTCAGCGCCTGGAATGTGGGCGAGATCGACCGGATGGCCTTGCCGCCGTGCCACTGCCTCTTCCAGTTCTACGTCGCTGGCGGCCGCCTTTCCTGCCAGCTCTACCAGCGCAGCGCCGACATCTTTCTCGGCGTGCCGTTCAACATCGCCTCCTACGCGCTGCTGACCAGGATGTTGGCCCAGGTGACGGGTTATGAGGCGGGTGAATTTGTCCATACCCTCGGTGACGCCCACCTTTACCTAAACCATCTCGATCAGGCGCAGTTGCAGTTGACTCGTGAGCCGTATCCGTTGCCGGAGATTCGCCTCAACCCGGCCATCGATTCCATCTTCGGGTTCGACTATCCCGATTTCGAGCTGGTCGATTACCGGCATCACCCGCGCATCGCCGCCCCTATCGCTGTCTAGGAGAGCCGATGATCCGACGACCCCGCATTGCCTACGTCGTGGCTATGGATGACAACCGCCTAATCGGCCGTAACAATGCGCTGCCCTGGCGGTTGCCCGACGATATGGCCTGGTTCCGTGAAAAGACGATGGGCAAGCCGTGCATCATGGGGCGTAAAACCTATGACTCCTTGCCCGACCAGTTTCGGCCGCTGCCCGGCCGACTCAATATAGTCGTCACGCGCAACCCGGAGTATGAGGCCCCGGGTGCGGTAGTCGTCCACTCAGTCGAGGAAGCGCTGGCCGCGGCCGAGGATGTCGATGAAGTCGTCATCATTGGCGGCGCGGATTTGTTCAGCCGTCTCATGCCCGTGGTCGACAGATTGTATCTGACCCACGTTCATGACGCGGCCGAGGGTGACGTCTACTTCCCTGAATTTGATCGGGGTGGGTGGCGCGAGAGCTATCGGGAGTACCATCCAGCTGACGATCGCCACGCGCTGCCTTTCACCTGGATCATCCTTGACCGAATAGTAGACGGGCGCGCATTTGCTTGAGCAACCATTCCTAAGTAGACTTAGTCCGCGAACGAAAAATCTGCAAATGACAGGGTTGAATATCTCATGGAACCCGAACTCATCACAATCATAGAAGGCCCAACGCCGGACTTTATGCCCAACCCGCAAGGCTGGGTTCAATCTATATATGAAGGTCCATCGGAGATGGATGTAGCCCTTTGCCAGTTGCGCACAGGCAACGGCGAGGATATCCAGGACCGCTGTTTGCGAGCCTGGAGAGAGGGCCGCCCCGTGCGGCTGGACTACCCCGACGATCTGCGCCTCAGACAACAAGTCGATGTGATCGCCCTTCGGCTGACCGAAATTGACGAGGGGGAACTTCTCTTGCTGTGGGTCAATATGCCCTGGCATCCTGAGGAGGCGGAAGAAGAGGACGGGTCGGACGACGACTTCGATTCGGATATTCCTTTCTGATCGTCCGCCGGCATCGGGGAGAGCTTTGAATGACTTACGAGACGATCCTCTATGACGTGGCTGATGGCGTTGCCACCATCACGCTGAACCGCCCGGACAAGCTCAACGCCTTTAACGACCAGATGATCGCCGAGACGACTGCCGCCTTCAAAGCGGCCGGTCGGGACGGTGATGTGCGCTGCCTGGTCATCACCGGGGCTGGGCGAGGATTTTCCTCCGGTCAGGATTTGGGCGATTTTCAGAGCCGGGGTGAGGACGTATCCATCGGCGAGCATCTTCGTCACGGGTATCACCAGCTTATCCGGCAGATGGTGAATCTGGAAAAACCGATCATCGGCGCCATCAATGGCGTCGCCGCCGGCGCGGGCTGTGGTGTGGCTCTGGCGACCGATATTCGCATAGCCTCTGAAAAGGCATCGTTCATGCTCGCCTTCAGCCGCATCGGTCTGATACCCGATAGCGGACTGAACTGGTTCTTGCCCCGCATCGTCGGCTACGCGCGCGCCTATGAGATGGCCGTCACGGCCGATCGGGTTCCAGCCGATCAGGCGCTGGAGTGGGGGTTGGTTAATCGGGTTGTCCCGGCGGATCAACTACCGGAGATCGCCGCCGCTTGGGCACGCCGCCTTGCCGACGGGCCGACATTGGCCTATGGACTTACCAAACGAGCGATGAATCGCGGTTGGGATATGAGTTTGGAGGAGTCGTTGGCCTATGAGGCCCATATCCAGGAGGTCGCCGGCCGCAGCGGAGATAATCGCGAGGGGATCGCCGCCTTCCTCGAAAAGCGAGAGGCTCGCTTCTCAGGTCGGTAGATCAACAGCCTAATTGCCGCCGGCCAGATAAATCCGCTCTCCAGCCGTTACCAGAATCCTCAGTGGGGATTCGGTCACGGCAAAGTCCGACGCCTCGCTGAGAATATCCTTTCCGCTTCCATCCAGGATTCGATACTGAGTCAGGACGATACCGCCGCTGCTGAGTTGAACCAGCCGGCCGCTGCCGGGATCGAGCACGAATATGGAGGCGCTTAGCCCGCTGCCCACCAGTTTGACGGATGTGGGGGCGAGGAACGGCGTCGCCAGCCCGTTTTGGGCGGGCATACTCTCGTCCCATGTGATCTGGCCGGTATGCGTGTTGTAATAGCGGATGCGGCCGTCTCCGTAGAGTACCACCAGACTGCCATCTTCTGCATAGAGGTCGAAGTCAACCGCCTGCCCGAGATCGGACCCGTCAGCCAAGGTGATCGCCGCGTCTTCAGGAAGTTGGGCGTAACCGCTGGAGGCGTAATATTTCCATATTTTTTCGGCTCCCGTATCCAGAACATAGATTCGATCGAGATAGGTGGCCATGGCGACGGGATTTAACCAGTTGCTGCTATTGCCCAGCACCGCGCCGCTCGTGTCGCCCAGATTGGGAAAATAGCTGAAGAGGCCGCCGGAACGGTCGAGCATGCTGATGCTGTCGCGCGTGGTCGCCGCGCTGCCGGGCAGCCATAAAATATCCAGCAAGGTTCCAACCGCCTGAGCGCCAACCGCCTGCTTGCTAAAGGCTATCAGAGTGGGTTCTTCCGTCGTCAACTTCTGGAAAGGCTCGTCGGTGGGATGAAACAAGACCCGATTGGCGAATTGGTCCAATACAGCCAGGCCCCCGTCCGATCTCCGCAAGGTGATACGTGACAGACTGGCACCGTCCTGATACCGATAGAGTGTCGAAGCTGACATTCGAGTGACTCCATCCAACCGGTCCAGTGCGTCGTGAACCTGCGACCGCATGCGGCCCACTTCCGGGTCGCCTTCTCGTAACGCTTCCGCCTCTCCTGCCAGAGCCAGCACTCTTAGATAATGGTCTTGCGCTTCGGGCGAAGCGCCACCGACGGCTTCGGCCGCGGCTAACTCGTCCATCATCTCCTGTTTAATCGCCGATAGTTCAGCGACCGTGCCACGCTGGATGAAGACGCTGGTCAGAACAGACGCCATGATGATCGGGACGAGAAGGGCCACAGTCGTCGGGATCGCCCAATGAATGGCGGGTTCGTCTGATTCGTCGCGCTGGAATCGCCCCAACACGGCCGCCAGCCAGGCGATGAAGCGTGACAGCCCACGAGCCGACGAGGATGCTGCCCGTCGCGCGCCAACTTCCACCGACGAGGTGGTCGGGAAGTCGCTTGCGGCACCGGCCGAGGTCGTTTGTGCCCGGGAAGGTTCGGGGAGCGCTTCGGCCGGCTTCGGTTTGGCCGAAGCGGATTTGGGTGCCGGTGTGCGGCTGTGCTGGAATGTGAGCGGCAGGGTCGAGGGCAGTTCGTCAGCGAATTCGACCAGAAGCAGCCGGGCGGAGTCGCCGGCCAGAACATCCATCAATGATTCCAGACCGCTCTCTATCTCCGAGTCGACCAATACCGGAGCCAGCGATTCCCCGGTCAGATGAGCCGAACGCGGGTCCGCCAGCAGCATCATGTCGCCGTTTTGCAATTGGTGGAAAGCAAAGCGGATGTCGATGCCCGCACTGCGGCCGAGGGGTGTCAGCACATCCGGCGCTCTCGCCGGCAGCCGTTCCACACCGAAATTATGGCCCAGGAAAGCAATGCCTTCACCCACCTGAAGTGAATAGAGTTCGCCGCCATGCATAACCGCGCAACTCAACGCGCCTTCATGGGAGGACCTGGTGGTCATATTATGGCGCAGGAGTTGCTCGTTGCTGTCGAGCACCGCCCGACGTAAAGCCGAGGTGACGCTGCCTGTCGAGGCGAAGAACTGTTTGGCCATCGCTTCGACCAGTTCCTGGGCCAGATCGGTTGCCTCATCCGATTGTCCGGTCAGCGTCAGGTGGATGAATAAATAGTCCCGCTCCCGGCCGCGTGCGGCTTTTTGTGGGGCGGGCTGGGCCAGCAGTCCCGGCACCGAACCCTCATTAAGGACGGTGCCGTTGATGACCGATAAATGGGCGGTGATGGCTAACAGATCCACGTTGTATGAGCGATTAATTGCACCGGGCCTCGGCGAGATAACCTATCTGACTCTCGCCGAGGCATTGTTTTGATTTGATGTTGATCAGCCCTCGTAGGCGACGTAGTCCATGCCAAAGGCCAAAGCCACGGCCTCATAGGTTACGTAGCCCTCGAACGTATTGAGGCCCTTGGCCAGACCCGGATCCTCGGCCATGGCTTCTTTCGCGCCGAGGCGAGCCAGTCGCCGCACATAAGGCAGGGTGGCGTTGCTAAGGGCCAATGTGCTCGTACGCGGAACCGCACCGGGCATGTTGGCCACGCCGTAATGTACCACGCCTTCAACCATGTAGACCGGGTCGGAATGAGTTGTGGCGTGGATTGTCTCCACACAACCGCCCTGATCAACGGCGACATCGACGACGACGCTGCCGGGGTTCATGGTCGAAATCATCTCTCGAGTCACAAGCCGCGGCGCGCGCGCGCCGCGTACAAGAACACTGCCGACAACGAGGTCTGCGTTATGGACAGCTTCGGCGATGTGGTAGGAGTTGGAGGCGACGGTTGTCAATCGGCCGTGTAGCACGTGCTCCAGGTAGCGGAGCCGGTCAAGGTTCGTGTCCAGGATGGTCACGTTAGCACCCAGCCCCAGGGCCATCTGGGCCGAGTTGGTGCCCACGACGCCGCCACCGATAACCACGACATTGGCCGCCGGCACGCCGGCGACACCGCCCAGCAATATGCCACGGCCTTGATGGGACCGCTCCAGGAAGTGCGCGCCGACCTGAATCGACATACGACCGGCCACCTCGCTCATGGGGGTTAGCAGGCACAGGCTGCCGTCGGCCGCTTCCACCGTCTCGTAGGCGATACCGGTCACACCCGAATCCACCATGGCTCTGGTCAGAGCCTCTTCGGCCGCCAGATGCAGATAGGTGAACAGGAGAAGATCGGAGCGAAGATACTGATATTCAACAGCGATGGGTTCCTTGACCTTGACGACCATGCTCGCGCCCCAGGCATCGGCCGCGGTGGGGACGATTTTCGCCCCGGCTCCCGTGTATTGCTCGTCCGTAAAGCGGCTACCATCGCCCGCTCCCTTCTCAACCAGCACTGTATGGCCTTGTTCGACGAGTTGTCGCACGCCGGCTGGAGTCATCGCGACGCGATATTCATTATTCTTAATTTCTTTAGGTACACCGACTATCATTGGGATACTCCTTATGGAAATTCGTGGGCATCTGTATTGTACCTCTATTCCATAACATAACCTAGATTACCATTGCGCTCATTGTC
>JAGOZU010000079.1 GCA_018058545.1 Promineifilum sp.
ACCAGGTTTTCCAGGTAGGTTCGATCGCTGTCACTGAGGTGAACATGTTCCTTTTTCATGCCGCCAGCGTACCGCTCTTTTATACCTGGCGCAATACTTTGAGTTAAATTATGTTACAGAGTACTTACTCGTCCGCCACGATACGGGATTTGAACGATATTCGCGAATTTCTGGAGCAGGCCACCCTGTCGCTGGGCGGCGATGAAGATGTGGCCGGGGATTTTGTGCTGGCCGTCAACGAGGCCGTCACCAATACCCTCCTTCATGGTTATAACGAACAGCCGGGCTATGTGGTCGTCAGCGTTGAAGCGGAGGGCGGGGACCTGTTGGTTCGCCTGATCGATGGCGCGCCACACTTCGATCCGACGACCGTTCCCCCGCCCGACATCAGCTTGCCGTTGGAGGAGCGACCGCTTGGCGGGCTTGGCGTCCATATGATGCGACGGTTGACGGACGAACTCAACTACTCCGTTTCCAAAGACGGCCTCAACCAGCTGACGTTCCTCAAGCGAGGCGTGCTCGGGGTTCCCCAACCCTGACATCGGCAACCCCATGACCGACACGCCATCCTCTTCGGACATTTCCTCTCTGCACCTCACTCCCGGTGAACGAGCTCTCTTCTTTTCCGGGACGAGACGTGTAACGGTTCCGGCGGGCACGGAGATCGTGCGCGAGGGTGAGCCGGGCGACGAAATGTTTGTCCTGCTCGAGGGCGAGCTGGCCATCATGGTTCAGGGCCGACATATCGACACGCTCAGACCGGGGATGATCCTGGGCGAGATGGCGATAGTCGATGACCAGCCGCGCAGCGCCACCGCTACCGCGATCACAGAATCAAGCCTCATTCGCCTGGACCGTGCGGGCTTCCGGGACCTCATCAGCCGTTCGCCGGAATTCGCCCTGCGTGTGATGAATATCATGTCGATCCGAACCCGCCACTTGATGGAGGAGGAGGTTCAGCGGCAACGCATGGAGGAAGAGCTGGCGATCGGCCGCCGAATCCAGCTTAGCCTCTTGCCCCGCGACTGCCCCGCCGTTCCCGGCTATGAGTTCGCCGCCGGCTACCGCGCCGCGCGCGAGGTGGGCGGCGACCTGTATGATTTCATCCTCCAGCCCGACAGCTCCGGCCGCCTCCATATTGTCATCGCCGACGTCACGGGCAAGGGCGTCCCGGCCGCGCTCTACATGGCCGTCTCGCGCACCTTGCTGCATACCTACGCTCTGGACGGCTGCGATCCGTCGCGAGCCTTGCAGCGAGTCAATCATTTCATCCGCGAGGACGAAACATCACCGCTGTTCCTCAGCGCCTTCTATGCCGTGCTCGACCCGGCCATACACTGCCTGATCTATGCCAACGCCGGTCATAACCCGCCCATCTGGTTACAACAAAGCACCGGAGATATCGAACTGCTCCAGGCGCGCGGGATCGTGCTCGGCGCGTTCGACAGCTTCGTTCCCGAAGAAAAGCTCTGCTTCCTGCAACCGGGTGACTTCGTCATCTTCTTCACGGACGGTATCACCGAGGCGCGCAATATCCACGGCGATTTCCTCGACGACGAAGGACTGGAGGCCATTCTGGCCGGACGACAATGGTCCAACGCCGACGAATTGCTGGACGCCATCTTCAAGGCCGTCAATGAATTCTCGGCCGGCGCGGCCCAGGCCGATGATTACACCGTCATCGTCCTGCGTCGCCTGCCGCTCGATTGACGCTCGATTCCCTCCAATTTCCGCCCAGGCTATTCATGACATTGATAAGCCGATCGAGTGACAAACGTCACTCATCAGATCGGCCGTCGAATCGTATAGTATTAATTGAAACGGCAACGACCGTTTCATTCGATCAAATGCTCAACGGCAAGCAAAATGGCTGCCGATAGGGTCGCCGCCATGCATGAACTATCCGTCACCGAGAGCCTGTTGGAGATCGCCCTGCGCCACAGTCGGGCAGCCGGCGCATCGGACGTGACCGATCTCTATTTGGTCATCGGAGACCTGTCAACCATCGTCGATGAGTCCGTGCAGTTCTATTGGGACATCATCACCGACGGCACCCCGGCTGCAGGGTCGAGGCTCCACTTCCGGCGAATCCCCGGCCGCCTGGGCTGTCGGATTTGTGGCCACACCTATAGCCCTCGCGAGGACCTGCCTTGCCCGGCTTGCGGCGGAATTGAGATCGATATCCTCGCCGGTGATGAGTTCTATCTGGAGTCGATCGAGGTTACCACAGAAGAGCATGCGGAGCTTCCTATCGGCGAAACATAGAGGCAACGAGATATGATGACTGAACGCGTACCCGTTGTAGAGAGAATCATGGGCGCTAACGAGCGTCTGGCGGCCGACAATCGCGCCCGTCTGGATGCCGCCGGCGTCTTCAGCCTGAACTTCATGGCCTCACCCGGCGCGGGAAAGACGAGCCTGGTGGAACAAACCGTGAGCCGGCTGGCAGACAGATTCCGGCTGGCGGCCATCGATGGCGACATCGCCACCAGCCTTGACGCCGACCGCGCCGCGGCCGCCGGAGCCAAAGCCGTGCAAATCAACACCGGCGGCGATTGCCATCTGGACGCCGTCATGCTGCAGGGCGCGCTCGACCAGCTCGACCTTGCGGACACCGACCTGCTCATCGTCGAAAACGTCGGCAATCTGGTTTGCCCGATCAACTTTGCCCTTGGCACCCATCTGAGCGTCCTTGTGGCATCCGTGCCCGAAGGGGACGACAAACCCTATAAATACCCCGGCGCCTATCGCGGCGTCGATGTGCTGGTCATCAACAAGATCGACCTGTTGCCCTACGTCGAGTTCGACATGGACTATTTTCGGCGTGGGGCGGCCGCGCTCAACCCGGGGTTAACCACGTTCCCGCTCTCCTGCCGCACGGGCGAGGGAGTGGAGGCCTGGATCGACTGGGTTGCGGCACAGGTTGAAGCGTTCGCGGAGGCGCGCTGAAAGCCGCGAGGAGCGCCCATGAACGCAATCGATGCGAGGCCGCATAAGGACGGCGAACGGCAAGGGTTGCGGGTTCATGTCTCCGGCGTTGTGCAGGGGGTTGGCTTTCGGCCGTTCATCTACGGTTTGGCCCAACGCTACGGCCTTAGCGGTTGGGTGCGCAACTCCTCCTCGGGGGTGGATATCGAAGTGGATGGCCCCGGTGCCGACCTGACCCGCTTCCGCGAAGCGCTGACGGCCGAGTTGCCGCCCCTGGCCCGCATCGACCATCTGGAAGCGAGCCGTCGCCCGCCGAACGGCTTTGAGCGCTTTGACATTCTGGCCTCCATACCCGAAGAGGGCGCATTTCAGCCCATCTCGCCGGATATGGCCATTTGCCCCGACTGCCTGCGTGAGTTATTCAATCCGGCCGACCGCCGCTATCGCTATCCGTTCATCAACTGCACCCATTGCGGCCCGCGCTATACCATCATCCGCGACATCCCCTACGACCGGCCGCTGACGACGATGGCCGGCTTCCCGCTGTGCGAGCAATGCGCGGCCGAATATCGCGATCCGCTTGACCGGCGCTTTCATGCCCAGCCCATTGCCTGCCCCGAATGCGGCCCGCAGCTATGGCTGGAAAAGCCCGGATCACACCCCGACCTGGCGTCCCAAGGGGAGGACGCGCTCCAGGCCACCCGCAAGCTCCTGCGCGACGGCGGGATCATGGCCATCAAAGGCTTGGGTGGGTTCCATCTGGCCTGCGACGCGAGCGATCCGGCGGCGGTGGACGAGTTGCGCCGGCGCAAGCTGCGGATCGACAAGCCCTTCGCGGTCATGATGCCCGACATGGCGGCCGTCCGGGGCTATTGCCGGGTGACGGCCGCCGAAATGGAGCTGCTGCAATCCGGCGCGCGGCCGATCGTCTTGCTGGCACGCCGACTCGACTCCACCCTTGCTCGCGACATCGCGCCGGGACAAAACAACATCGGCGTCATGCTGCCCTACACCCCCCTCCACTACCTGCTCATGGAGCGAGCGGACGGCTTCCCCGACGCCTTGGTCATGACCAGCGGCAATCTGAGCGAGGAGCCGATCGCCTGCGCTAATGACGATGCCCGCGAGCGACTGGCGGCCCTGGCTGACGCGATCCTGCTCCATGACCGGGACATCCACACCCGCTGCGATGATTCCGTGATGCGAGTCGTCGTCACAGGGGGGGATCGCGATAAGGGCGGTCGTGACCTGATGATGCCTCTGCGACGCTCGCGAGGCTACGCGCCTTATCCGGTGCGCCTGCCGTGGCCCACGCGGCCGATTCTGGCCACCGGCGGCGAACTGAAGAACACTTTCTGCATCACCCGGGACGATTACGCCTTCCTGAGCCAGCATATCGGCGACATGGAGAACTTCGAGACGTTATGCTCCTTCGAGGAAGGCGTGGCCCACATGGAGCGACTATTCCACGTGCGCCCGGAGGTGCTTGCCTGCGACCTGCACCCGGATTATCTGGCGTCGCGCTATGCCCGCCAGCGTGCCGAACAGGAAAGACGGCCGCTTATCGAGGTGCAACATCACCACGCCCACATCGCCGCGTGCATGGTCGAACATGGACTCAACGACCGCCATCCGGTTATCGGCGTCGCCTTCGACGGCACCGGCTACGGCGACGACGGAGCCATCTGGGGCGGCGAATTCCTGATCGCCGATTATGCCGGTTACGAGCGGGCCGCCCATTTGCGCTATGTCTCTCTGCCCGGCGGCGATCGCGCCATCCGCGAGCCGTGGCGCATGGCCCTGGCCCACCTGTCGGCCGCGGGCATGGACTGGGAGGAAGACCTCGCCCCGATCATCTACGGCCGCCGGCTGGGGGATGATCATCTCACCGCCTTGCAGAGCCAAATCGCGCGCGGCCTGAACGCCCCGCCGACCTCAAGCATGGGGCGCCTGTTCGACGCCGCGGCCGCGCTGGCGGGCATACGACCCATCGTCAACTATGAGGCCCAGGCGGCGATTGAATTCGAGGCGCTGGTCGACGGCCACGAGGCCGCATTTTATTCGTTAGATTATGCGAAGGGAATCATAGATCCCGCTCCGGCATGGGCCGCGTTATTGGCCGATATGCGGGCGGGCGTCGATGTCGGCCGCGTGGCCGCCCGCTTCCACAACGGCGTCGCTCGACTGGTGCGCGACGTCTGCCACGACTTGCGCCGCGAGCGCGGATTGAATGACGTCGTGCTCAGCGGCGGCGTGTGGCAAAACGTCACCCTGCTCCGCAAGAGCCTCGCCCTGCTGGAAGCAGACCATTTCAATGTCCTTGTCCACCGTCTCGTGCCGCCCAACGACGGCGATCTGGCGCTCGGTCAGGCGGCCGTCGCCGCGGCCCGCGTGACCGGAGACGGGATCGGAAAACAGGGCGAGCTTTGAATCTGTAACACTGATTATCGTACAGCGACTGAAAGGTGAATCATGTGCCTGGGCGTACCCGGAAAAATAACTGAAATTTATGAGTCCGAAGGGTTGAAGATGGGCCGGATCGACTTCGGCGGCATGCAGCGCGAGGCGTGCCTGGCCTACGTGCCCGAAGCCGTCGTGGGCGACTACACCGTCATTCACGTCGGCTTTGCCATCAGCTTGCTCAGCGAGGAGGAAGCCCGCCTGACGCTGGAAACATTGCGCGAGATGGTCGATATCGAAGAGGAATTTGGGCCTGAAGGGGCGTGGTCGTAACCCGTCCGCATAATCGGCGGATGTTCAACCCGCCTCAACCAAAGGTCAAATCATGAAATACGTCACCGAATACCGCGATGCTGAACTGGTGAGCGCGGCCATCCGCGAAATATGTCGCACCGTCACCCGTCCGTGGACGATCATGGAGATCTGCGGCGGCCAGACCCACGCCATCGTCCGGCACGGCATCGACCAACTGCTGCCACCGGAGATCGAGCTGGTGCATGGCCCCGGCTGTCCCGTCTGCGTCACGCCGCTGGAACTGATCGACAAGGCACTCGAGATCGCCGCACGGCCGGGCGTCATATTCACCTCCTACGGCGACATGCTGCGCGTGCCGGGCAGCGACGGGGATTTGTTCTCCGTGCGCGCCAGGGGTGGCGACGTGCGCGTCGTCTATTCGCCTCTCGACGCGGTCAAGATCGCCCAGGCCAATCCCGACAAGGAAGTCGTCTTCTTCGCCATCGGCTTCGAGACCACCGCCCCGGCCAACGCCATGAGCGTGCTGCAGGCCAAATCGCTGGGGCTGACCAATTACAGCGTGCTCACCTCCCATGTCTGCGTGCCGCCGGCCATGCACGCCATCCTGAGCGCGCCCGCCAATCGGGTGCAGGGCTTTCTGGCCGCCGGACACGTCAACGCCGTCATGGGCTATTGGGAGTACCCGGTCATCGCCGAGAGGTATCACGTACCCATCGTCATCACCGGCTTCGAACCGCTCGACATCGCCACCGGTATTCTGGCCGTCGTCCGCCAGCTTGAGGCCGGGCGCGCCGAGGTCGTGAACGCCTACGGCCGCGCCGTCACCTTCGCCGGCAATGCCCCGGCCCAAAAAGCCATTGAACAGGTCTTCGAGATTCGCGATCGGAGTTGGCGCGGCATCGGGTCTATCCCTGCCAGCGGCTGGGGATTGCGGCCCGAGTACGCCGCCTTCGACGCCGAGACGCGCTTCAACGTAGGCGAGATCCATACCCATGAATCGCCGCTGTGCATCGCCGGGCAAATCCTGCAAGGGCTGAAGAAACCCCATGATTGCCCCGCCTTCGGGCAGCAGTGCACGCCGGAGTCGCCGCTCGGCGCGACAATGGTTTCGGCCGAGGGTGCTTGCGCCGCCTACTATCGCTACGGCCGGCATCTGACCAATGACGAATTACGAGTGACGAGTGACGAATGGAATCCTCTACCCGGGAAACCTCTCGGCGTTTCTCATTCATAACTATCAGACCATGATCGACGAACCCACTTTACACATGGAAGGCCCCGTCTGTCCCGTGCCGTTGCGCCATGATGAGAAGATCGTCCTGGGACACGGCAGCGGCGGCAGAATGAGCCACGACCTGATCGGCCGCATCTTCCAGCGGCCGTTCGACAACCCCGCGCTGCGCGCCGCCAATGACGCCGGAGTCGTCACCATCCCGCCCGGCCGCCTGGCTATCAGCACCGACTCCCACGTCGTCACCCCGTTATTCTTCCCCGGCGGCGACATTGGGCGGCTGGCCGTTTGCGGCACGGTGAACGACCTGGCGATGATGGGCGCCACGCCCCTCTATCTGACCGCCGGGTTTATCCTGGAGGAAGGTCTGGATGTGGCCGTGCTGGCCCGCGTGGTGGAATCGATCCAGGCCGCCGCGGCCGAGGCGGGGGTGCAGATCGTCGCCGGGGACACGAAAGTCGTCCAGCGCGGCAAGGCCGACGGCCTGTACATCAACACCGCCGGCGTCGGCGTCATCGCCCACGATTACACGATCGGCGGGGCGGAAGCGCGACCGGGCGACGTCGTCATTCTCTCCGGCCCGATGGGGGACCATGGCATCGCAGTGCTGGCCGCCCGTGGCGAACTGGGCTTCGAGGCCGACGTGGCCAGTGACGTGGCCCCGCTCAACCATCTGGTGTCGGCCATGCTGGCCGCGGGCAGCGGCGTCCACGTACTGCGCGATCCGACTCGCGGGGGCGTGGCGACGACCCTGAACGAGATCGCCCGACAATCGGACGTGGCCATCGTGCTCGATGAGAACGCCATCCCGGTGCGGCCGCCTGTGACTGCGGCCTGCGAAATGCTGGGCTTCGACCCGCTCTACATTGCCAACGAAGGCAAACTGTTAGCCATCGTCGCCGCGGAAGAGGCCGAGGCGGTGCTGGCGGCCATGCGCGCCACCCGTTACGGCGAAGAGGCGGTGATCATCGGCCGCGTGCAAAGCGCTCCCGCCGGTCGCGTGTTGCTGCGAACGAGCATCGGCAGCACTCGGGTGGTGGATATGCTGGCGGGAGAGATTTTGCCGAGGATATGCTGACGCTTCCTTCCCGGCAAGACAAGCCAACGACGGCAAACTAACTGCCGCGAGCGAGAAGCAGCAGCCCCGCGCCAAGTCCAATCAGACCGCCTGCCCCGCCCCAGACGGGCAACTGGTTCCAGATCCACATGATGTCAGCGAGTGTATATTCCGGCCCGTGGGCATGCAGGCCGGTCTTGAGGGCCATGAGGAAAATCGTCAGCAGGACGACTCCGACGCCGGATAACAGACCCACGGCCGCGAACAAAGACACCCCCTTCGCGGGCGGCAACGTCCGCCCTCCCCACCGTCGAACAATGAGCATTGCTGCGCCAAGCGCCAGAATCATCACCGCCAGCGCCATATCACGCCAAAGCGCGCCTTCGAGGATCATCCAGACGGCCGCGTAGATACCGACGATGGCGACGATGAGTTTGAAATATGGGATGGCTCGGGGAATCTTCATGGACCGATATCCGCGTCCGGCAAGCGTCCCGCCCAATTGATTGTATGTGGGGGGACAAGTTTCAGACCTGTCCCCCTTGAAATTACGGAGCGGTCGGCGTGGCCGTAGGCAACAGGAAATAGCCCTTGGGGATCTCCTGTTGGAACGGCTCAGCCGGCGGCGGGGTGTCGGGGGTGAAGATAATCTCCGTGAAACCCAGGCCGGACAGGAAGTTGCGCATGTAGGTCTGCGCGTTGAGGTTGGCCCGATCCAGGATATCGCTGCTTTGGGCTGCTTCACGGATGGAGGCTTCGGCCGCCTGGCGAACCTGTGTCTCCAGTTTGGGATCGGCCTTGGTCAGCAGCCCTGTGTCGCGGTCGGCCACGAAAGAGCGGTCGTTATCGAGCACGGGGATATCGGCGAAAATCTCTGCCGCGGGCAGGTGAACCATGACCGTGTCAGGGTCAACCACCACCAGGTCGGCCGCTTGCATCCGGGCGAAATCGACCCCGGCATAAACCTTGCCATAGGCGATGAAGATCATCGATTCGCCCAGGAAATAGCTCAGGAACCCCTTTTGCTCCGAATCGGCGGTGATAACCTTCTCCATCTCATAGGAGGCCGTCTCCAGGCGGGACATATCGTTGATCTGCTTCACGACCGTCGCCGGGTTGGGCAGGATGATCGGCGTCGCCGGCACGAACAACGACTGGAACTGCTCCGTCAGTGGCTGGGTGACGGCCGCGGCGCCGTCGTTAACGGTGTTCATCAATCGAACCACCGAGAACGCCAGAAAGACCATCGCCGCCAAAAAAAGGATGAGTAACCCCAGCACAACAGTGCGGGCTTTTGAGCGTGGAGGGTTTACCTCCGCCAGCTCACTATCATATTTCGACTTCAACTCAATCTCTCGATCGTCCATAAGGCAATAAATCCACGCACAATATGATAATGTCACCAATATACCAGATAATCGTTTATATAACCTTGACACTCTACGTGTCGCGGCTTGCCAAAGGTTCAGATAGCGTCTCCGGACTTACCTGATCCTCATTTGCCGCGACACGCCGAGTGTGGACAATTGACCGTATGTTCATCGCTACGTGCCTGATAACGCTGGAGCTGGACGGTATTCGCTCTCTGAAGGAGAAGCGCAGCATCGTTAAATCCATCACGACCCGGCTCCATCACGAGTTCAATCTGTCGGTGGCTGAGGTCGACGGCCAGGATGTTTGGGGCACGGCGGTTATCGGCATGGCCGCCGTCGGCAACGATAAAGCCTATCTCCATCGGGTTATGGAGAAGTCCGTCGCCTGGGTCGAGGACCATCGCCCCGACGTGCCAATCGCCGCCTATAGCATTGAATTTATCTAGCCTATGTCTTTGCCGCTACTGTTTATCTGGTTGTTCGCCTTGTTCGTCTCGCCGTCCTCTCAGGAAGGGAGGCCGGAGCTGGACGCGCGGGCCGGATTTGACGGGCTTTACAAGCCATCATCAGCTATCCCGGTGATCGTCACCGTACGCAACGACGGTCGGCCGATCGAGGGAACCATCCTGGTATCGGCCTCCGTCAATGCCTCCGACAACGTGCCGGTCTACAGCGCTCCTGTCTCATTGCCCACCGGTTCCGTCAAACAAGTTCCGCTGGTGGTTTATCCTTCCTCAATAAGCAGCGGGGTGACCATCCAGCTGGTCAGCGATGGAACGGCCGCGGCGCAGAGCATCACCAAACGATTGAGGAGTGTCCGGCGCGACGACCTGTTGTATGGCGTCATCACCCCCGATCCCGGCCGGTTGGCCTTCCTGGAAACCATCACCGGCGGCCGGCCCAACGCCGAAGTCGCCTTCCTCGCCTTGGATGATCTGTCCGAGGTATCGGCCGCCTGGAACGCCCTGGATATCCTCATCATCGACGACACCGACACCAGCCGCCTGACGACCGGGCAACTGGCGGCCATGCGCGCCTGGCTCGACGGTGGCGGGCAGCTGGTCGTCACCGGCGGGCCGGGTGGGCCACATACAGCCGCCGGAGTCGCCGATCTGCTGCCCGTATCGGTCAGCGCGGTCGAATCCGTCGCTGATCTCTCCTCGCTCGGCGCGACCACCGGAGAGCCAGTCACCTCAGCTGGGCCTTTCCCGGTCACGGTCAGCAGTCTAACCGGCGGCGAAAGCCTCATCCATCAGGATGGCCTGCCCCTGCTGGCGGTTCGCACCCACGGCCGTGGCGCGGTCTACTTTCTGGCGCTCGATCCCAAGGCGGCGCCTCTGGTCGGCTGGGCAGGCGCAGACCTGTTGTGGGGAAATATCGCCGCCGGCGCGCCACTCCTTCCGCCTTGGGCAAGCGGCATTCAGGACGGCTACGCGGCCGTGCAGTCAGTTTCCTTCATACCCGGCCTGCGCTTGCCGTCCGTTTGGCAGCTCATCTTCTTTTTATTCCTCTATACGATCATCATCGGGCCTGTCAATTATTTGGTCCTGCGTCGTATCAACCGGCGGGAACTGGCCTGGGTCACAATCCCTGCGCTGGTGTTGCTGTTCAGCGCCATCACTTTCTTCACCGGCTTTCGCACGCGGGGCATGGCCACGACGCTCAATACCATGACCGTCGCCTTCGGTTCCGTCGATGGCAAATATCTCCGATCGCAATCTGTCCTAGGCCTGTACTCGCCACGACGCGCGGACTATGACATCACCCTGCCCTATAATTCGGCCGCGTACCCGATCGGGCAGAACGGCTCATTGCTCGGCAGCGGCAATCTGAATACGATCCAACGGACGAGCGAACTTACGCTGAGCGGCGTCCGCACCGATACAAGCCAGGTGGCCGCCTTCATCGTCGATGCCCACCAGCCGCGGCCGGACTTCTCAGCCACGGCAACATTGTCGGCCGAGGGCGACGAGGTCGAGGTCATGGTGCGCAATGGAACCGGCGAGACACTGGAGAACGCCGTTCTGATCTACGGTCAAATGCAGGAGAGCCTGGGGAATCTGCCGCCGGGAGAGGAGCGTTCCGTAGGGTTGAGGCTGCCCACGGCCACGATCACAACCACGACGATGTTTCCTTCCGGCACATCCTATTACCTTAATACACTCGTCAACGAACCCCAACACATTTTGGGGACATTTGATTATTATTCCGATCCGGTCGCCTGGCCGCGGTGGCAGCTTATTCAGTCCCATTTCACGGATATGATCTCCTCTGCATCGATCCCCGACCCGACGGAAATCATAACCCTCGGCGGCTGGCTCCCGGACAGCGCGCAGGAGGCGGCCGTGACGGGCAACACCAATCAATTGGGGCAAACCCTGCTCCTGTTGGAAATTCCGGTGCGGTAAATTATGACGGCGATCATCGAACTGCGGGGACTGACCAAAAGATACGGCGATTTGACGGCCGTCGAAGACCTCGACCTGACGATCGAGGCGGGCGGCGTCTTCGGCTTCATCGGCCCCAACGGCGCGGGCAAGACGACGACCATGCGCATGATGACCACCCTGCTGCGACCGACGTCGGGCGAGGCGCGCATCGCCGGACATTCGGTCATCGACGACCCGCAGGCCGTTCGCCGGGTCATCGGCTACATGCCCGACTTCTTCGGCGTCTATGAGGACATGAAAGTCTGGGAATATCTGGACTTCTTTGCCGCCTGTTACGACATCCCGGCGGCGACCCGACCGGGGATGATTGATGATCTGCTGTCGTTGGTTGACCTGGGGCACAAGCGAGAGGCCTACGTCGAGACGCTCAGCCGGGGCATGAAGCAGCGCCTCTGTCTGGCGCGAACATTGACCCACGACCCGGGGGTTCTCATCCTCGACGAGCCGGCCAGCGGCCTCGACCCGCGTGCGCGAATCGAAATGCGTGAACTGCTGCGTGAATTGCAGCAAATGGGCAAGACGATCTTCTTCTCGTCCCACATTCTGTCCGAGGTGGCCGACATCTGCACCAGCATCGGCGTCATCGAGAACGGCCGTCTGGTGGCCTCGGGCAATGTCGCGGAAATGATGAGCCGGTTGCGCGCCCACCGGCTGATCACCGTTCGCTTTGTGCCCGGCGAGGCTCTCGAGATGGCCGAGACTGAAGCCTGGCTGCGCGGTCAGCCGGATGTCTTATCGGTGACCATCGCCGGCGACACCCCCCTGCCGGATACCGTCCAGCTCGATTTCGGCGGCGATGATGCCGGGATGAGCGCGCTGCTGGCCCGCATGGTCGGTCGCGGGCTGCCCGTCGTCTCTTTTAGTGAAGAGCGCGGCGACCTGGAAGATGTGTTCATGTTGGTGACGCACGGATTGGCCGATGAGAATCACCCTGCCACCTGACCGGGCCGGGTATAATCGGAGAGTGTGATGGCTGAGATAACGACGCTCAATCCCACAACGCCAGGCCGCAAACGATTGGCGAGCCTGTTCAATAACCCGATGGCAATGAAGGAACTGCGCAGCCGGATGCGCGGCCGTCGCGCCTTCGCGTTGCTGTCGCTCTACCTGCTCGCCCTCGGCGGCGTCATCACTCTCGTCTATCTGACCTATACCACCAGCGTCGGCATGCCCGGCAGCACGGCGGGCTACACCGCCGGCAAGGGCTTGTTCGCCGCTGTGCTCAGCGTGCAAGTGGTGCTGGTGACCTTTGTCGGGCCAATCCTTACCGCGGGAGCCATAAGCGGCGAACGCGACCGGCAGACCTTCGACTTGCTGCGCACAACGCTTCTGTCGGCCGATTCCCTTGTACTGGGCAAGCTGGTCTCGGCCCTGAGTTATATCTTCCTGCTTGTGCTGGTCTCCATCCCCTTGCAAAGCATCGCCTTCCTGGTAGGCGGGCTTTCTCTGGTCGAATTGGCTCTCTCACAATTGCTGATTCTCGTAACGGCCGTCACTTACGCCATCTACGGTCTGTGGTGCTCGGCGACGATGCGCTCCACCCTCGCGGCCACGGTGGCGACGCTCGCCGGGACGCTTTTCATCACCTTCGGTCTCCCGATCCTGGCCTTCATGGGCGTCTTCGTCCTGGGCACCACCACCACCTGGGGGATATCCGGTTCGGCCAACCCTGTCCTTGAGATCATCATGATCTATGCGGGACTTGTCGCGGCCGCCGTTAATCTGCCGGCGACGCTGATCGTGAGCGAGGTCTTTCTGCTTGACCGGAACACCCTGTTCTTCACCTCTCAATATGTCGGCGGTCAAAATGTCGTGCTCTTCTCACCCTGGCTATTATTCATCATCCTTCACGTTCTGGTAGCCGTCTTTTTCTACAGGCGCACAGTGCGACGCGTGCGACGAATCAATGACGTATGATCCCCGATGAACTCCGCCTCCTCATCTATAGCCTGAACCGCTGGGATGGTCGGCGACGTCAACAGCAACTTTTACGCGGTATTCCGCGCGGGCTGCTGGCCGGGCTGCTGCTCGCGCTCGGCGCGGCGCTGCTCAGCCGGACGCGGCCGCTGCTGACGCGGAGCGAGTTGGGATTGCTGGCCGTGGCGCTGGCCCTCATTGGGTTATCGCTCGCCGGGCTGGTTATCATGCTGCGCCGGCGGTCGCCAGCCAACAAGGCGCGCTTCGCCGACCGGCAGTTCAACCTGCGCGAGCGCATGACGGCCGCTGTCGAGATCCAATCCGGGCGGCTTGTCGTTGATGAAGAGATCGCCATACGACAACTGCGGGACGCCGCCCATGCCGCCGCCGCCGTTGACGCGACGCGCGATCTTCCCCTGAAAGTACAACCGGCTGACTGGCTGCCGGTGTTGGCCGCTCTGGCCCTGTTGATCATCCTGCTCTGGCTGCCCAACCCCCAGGAGACGATCCTGCTGGAACAGCGCACCGTGGCCGAGACGGTCGCCGAACAGACACAGTCGCTGGAGGAATTGGCGGCCGAGATCGCCGCCAACGACAGCCTGACCGCCGAGCAGCAGGCGGCCTTGCAGCGGCCGCTCGATGAGGCGCTGGCCGCGCTGGAACAGCCGAACATCAGTCGGGAGGAGGCCGTGGCCGCGCTCTCCGAGGCCGAGGCGGAGCTGCGCGGGCTGAGTCAGGAGTTCGACAACGCGGAATTGCGGCAGGCTCTGGCCGAGGCCGCGGCCGATCTGAAGGGAAGCGCGATGACGTCCGATCTGACCGGGGCGTTGCAATCCGGGCAAATGGGGCAAGCCGCCGCGGCCGCCGGAGCGCTGGCCGATTCGCTCGATTCATTGAGCGCGGAGGAGCAGGCGACGCTGGCAGAACAGTTGGCCCAGGCCGCGTCCAATCTGCAAGCGGTCGATCCCCAACTGGCCGATGCCCTGGAGCGCGCGGCCGAGGCGCTGGCTGAGGGTGACAGTGCCGCGGCGCAGGACGCCATGAACGACGTGGCTTCGACTCTGGGCGAGCAGGAGCAGTCGGCCGCCGCCGCCGAGCAGGCCGGAAGCGCCGCCGATCGACTTGCCCAATCGCGCGGCGAGACAGCCCAGAGCGGATCAGGCGGGCAACAACCCGGCAGCGGTGGGGGCAGCACGCCGGGCAACAGCCAAAGCGGCGGCAGCCAGGGTGGCAACCAGGGCGGCCAGGGTAGCGCCCAGGGCAGCGTGGGTGGCCCCAGCCAGGGTGGCGGCCATGTGGAAAACGTCTTCGTGCCTGGAGCGGCCGACCTTAGCGGCGAGGGACAGGACCTCGAACTGGAGGCGCTCTGCCTCGCCAATCCCGAAGCATGCGGCCCGCTTGGCAGTCAGAGGCCTTCGGGCATCGGTCAAAACAGGCCCGGCGGCAGCCAGGTCCCCTACGATCAGGTGTTCGGCGACTATCGCGACGCAGCCTTTGAGGCGCTGGGCGGCGGGAACATCCCCGTCAACCTGCAAAGCATCATCCGCGACTACTTCTCGGCTCTCGAACCTTGAACCCTGGAGCGTCCACGATAACCGCAAATTACCGCTGAAAACATCAGGCGGATGAAGCAAACCCGTTCGGTCTGCCTCATCCGCCAATAGCTACTCTATGATGGGGAAATCCGGCGAATCTAGTAACGCAATATAGCCCCGATTCGGCCCGCGGCTTCGAGGGCCGGGTTCTCGGCAATGACCTCCACATGCCCGCCCTGGGATACTGTTTGGGCCACGGCCGCCTCGACGACGTCGGCCGTTTCCGCCAGTTCCGATTCGGTCAGTGGGCTGAGAGCCAGATTGGCCACCAGAAAGCCGGACGAGTTTTGAACGTAACCGGGGGTCTTGTACCCGTCGCTGATGATCAGCGTGTCCACCCGTTTGTCGGAGATCGCCTGGAGCGACTTGTCCAGGCCCACGACAGCGTTCGCTCCCTGAGCGTTCAAGGTGACCAGGCGCTCAACCAGTTTCGCCTCCCGTTCCGCGTTCACCTCGCGCAACAGGTTCAGCGCGCGCTGGCGCACCTCCGCCTCCCCTGCATCACGCTCGATGGAAAAGGCGCCGACCAGACAGCTTTGCAATTGCTTGGGCAATACCTCGCGGAATTGAGCGACGTTTTCGTTCGTCCCTCCCAGGAACAACCGGCGGATAGGACTTGCCGCGAAAAACGCCTGAGCCTTGGCCGCACATTCGCGCATATTGCGCGCGGCCACATCATCCTCATGCTTGCCGCCTTTCGCTCCGACGCCGGGATCTCCTCCGCGACGGCCCACAGCCGATGAGCCGGTGCCGTCCTTGAGCCGCCGCACCTCCTCGCCACTGAAGCCATCGGAGGCCTGAAGC
>JAGOZU010000154.1 GCA_018058545.1 Promineifilum sp.
AGGCAGAAGACGCCGGTCTGGAAGCCGGTGGCAGATGACATGGTACGACGATTTGTTGCCTTCGGCGCGGCTCTGATGATGGCGGGCGCGCTTTGGCTCCTTCTGTATAGTGTGACGATGGCCCAGATCGAACGCGGCGGCCCGGTCTCAACGCCAACGCCGGATGCCGGTCCGCCGGCCACGCCCATGCCTGGCGCCACGCCCACTGTCGACCGTCTGGCTCCGCCGCCGACGGTGGCCAACCCCAATCAGGCCGACGAGGGCGCGTACCTGTTCTGGCTGCATTGCATGCCCTGTCACGGCGACCGGGGGCAGGGACTGACCGACGAGTTCCGCGTCCAATATCCCCATGAGGACCAAAACTGCTGGAACAGCGGCTGCCACGGCGAGCGACCTTACGGCCAGGGGTTTCAGCTACCGACGGCCGTGCCCGCGATCATCGGCGACGGCACGTTGCAGAAGTTCGAGACGATGGATGCCGTCTATCGTTATGCCAGCGTGGCCATGCCCTACTTCTATCCCGGCTCCCTGACCCAGGAGGAATACCTGGCCATTCTGGCTCATATCGCCCGCGAGGATGGGCTGTGGGACGGCACGGAGTTGACCGTCGACAATCTGACCGACCTGCGGCTGCGACCGGAGGCGGCCCTTCCGTCATCCACGGCTGCGACGGACGCACCACGAACCGGCGGAATTGACGCGGCAACGCCGGTGATTTTCGGTATCATACTGGTTGCACTGATTGGAGGCGCTTATCTATGGCGGAATCGAGGCCGATAGACCGGGTCGATCTGGACTTCTCGACGGAGGACAAAAACGCCACGCGTACCTATCGCCGGCTCAGCACGCTCAACGGCCTGCTCATCGGGCTGGCAGTCGGTCTGGGCGCGTGGGGGATGGACGCGCTGCGGATCGCCCGGCTGCCGATGGCGTCCTATTTGCCGTTGCTGCTGGCCGGGATCGGATTGACGACGGCCATGGGAGCGGCGGTTGGCTGGCTGACCGGCCGCATTGCGCGAACGCCTATCACCATCATCCTGTGGTCGCTGGCGGGGATGGCGTTCATGTTCATCCTCAGCTATCTGCCCTATCAGGGGCGCACGATGATGGTCTGGTTGATCGACGGCCGTTTTCGCGGCCGCGATATTTACCCCTTTACGCTGGAAGCCACGACCGCCGGGCTGCTGCTGGGCGGGTTTTTCATCATCCTGGCCCTGGCCGGTCTCGGCCTGATGCAGAACTATCGCCTGGAACAAACCCAGTCCCATATCGGGCGACAAGGGCGGCTTAGCGGGCGCGGCTGGACGTCTCTTTTGCTGCCGCTGCCGATCGTCTTTCTGGCCAGCATGGTCACCAACAACACGATGGCCAACCCGGCAGCATCGGCCGCCGGACTGGTGCATCAGGCCATTCCCAACGCGCGCGACTATGACGGCGACCTGCGCCGGCTGGACCTGGGCGACGGCATCAGCTATGCGGCGCTGCGGCCGGTGCACGAGCTGCTCCGGGGCGGCGACTACCGGTTAAGCATCGTCGATGTCAACCCGCTGATGGCGTCGGTCGTCATCGGCGTGGATATACCTGAAACCGGCGCGTGGATCTACTGCCGGGTCATCAATGACCAGCTGAACTTCTGTTATGACGCCTCGGTTCCCTATGTCCGGGGGTTGCACAGCCTGGTGACGGGCACGCCGCCGCCGGAAGATTGCCGCGATTGCGTCTTGCCGGCGACCTATGAGGCCGAGTCATGGCTGGATGAGCATCGCGCCCGCTTCGGCCCCGATCCGGCCATCGAGCGCCTCGCCCGGCAAGGTAGCCACGTGCTGATGCAGATCACCGGTGATGATATCGTGGCTGAATGCTGGATCGAGGGCATCACGTCGATGCGGTTGACGGAGTGTCGTGAGGTGGCGGGTGCGTTGCGATAAGGGGGGATGAATTTGCTGATGAATCCGTATGAGCGTCAGTCGCTATTCGTAATGCGTCCACATGCGGATTACCTTCACTGTTTTTTCGTCGTCCAGGATTTGATAGACGAGCCGATGCTGAATGTTGATTCGTCGTGAGTAAGCACCGGCGAGATCGCCGATGAGTTTTTCATAAGGCGGTGGGGTTTCATACGGGTTTTTGCGAAGAATTAACAGTAATGCTTCAGCCTTTGGGCGCAATCCGGAAGCCGACAGTCTTTTGGCGTCTTTTTGGGCCTGTTTTGTGAAGACAACCCGCCATGATTGGCCTTCGGCCGTCACCATTCAACCTCGTCGGCCGTCTCGTCTAACGGCGTCCCCATCCCTTCGACGATAGACTCACGCATGCCGGGAATGCCCAGCAGATAGATCGTTTCCTCAATCGCCCGCCAGTCCTCTTCAGAGATCAGAACAGCATTGGCGCGCTTGCCCGTGATCAGGACGGGTTCGTGCGCTTCGGCCAATAGGTCAAGCAACTTGTATAGATTGGCACGCGCTTCCGTTGCCGTCATTGTGGTCATTGATCACCGTCCAAAATCAGGGTTTGAATCAAATGGTACGATATTACGTACGCTATGTCAATGACCAGTCCTCGGATCAGTGGATAAACCGCCGCCCGCCCAGAAAACTGTCCCGCAAGGACTCCACCGCGTTGATGTCGTCGATATAGACCCCGTTGCGCGAGCGACCGGAGTGGATCATCACCATGCCGTCCCTGTCCCGCTCGGGGCCGAGGCTGATGCCCACATGGCTGACGGTGCGATGGCCGCCCGAGCCGCCGAAATAGAGCAGGTCGCCCGCGGCATAGGGCGGCTCCACCGGCTGCCCGGCGTCGAACTGCACGTCGGCGTCACGCGGGATGGTGACCCCGGCCAGCTTGTGCATCAGCTGGGCGAAGCCGGAGCAGTCGATGCCGTGGGCCGTTGTGCCGCCCCAGAGATAGGGCACGCCGATGTAAGGCATGGCGTCGTTGACGAGCCGCACACGCCGCGCCCAGACGGGGCTGTCGTCGGCCAACGGCCGTAGTTCGCCCGGTGCGGCGAACCCGCTCATTCCGCCGGCCAGCCGCACCTGCATCCAACCATCGGGCCTTTCAGCGGCCGCGACCCGCGTGCCGGCAAAGGCGCGGCCGATCAGCGGCACGCCCCCCGTCGGGTCCTGCCATAGCAGCGTCACCGGTGCGGCGATCAGGTGGGTGGGTTCGGTTGTTCTTTCGGCCGAGCCGAGATAGCCGGAGTAGACATAACCAAGGTAGCCGTCCTCGAGGCGGCCGAACGACCAGCGCTCCCCCTCCTCCAGAATCTCCACCATCGTGCCGTTGAGCACCTGCGATTGCTGCTCGCCCAGCCACGACGGCTCGCGCTGCCAGCCGGTCATGTTGGTGGCCACGATCCTGAATTGCGGCCGGCTCTGGCGCAAGACCTTCACGTCGCCCTGCTCCCAGCGGACGTCGGGGAGGTGTTGCTGAAGATGGGCTTGCACGGCATCCAGGGTGGCCATGTCCAGGACGACCCCTTCCAGTCGGTAGCGGCCGCCATCCTCGACAATTTCCAGCCGGCACACATTGAAACGGCTATCGGCAAATGGTTGTTGCGCTTCGGCCAGCGCGTCGGCAAGTTGTTGGTTCATATTAATAGCCATCCACAAAGTTCACGGATTACCGCGAAGATATCATTCATCGTTGTTCAGCGGTCACCGGCCAATCGTACCCCGATTCCCGGCCGGTCGGGGAGATGGACGCGGCCGGTTTCGTCGTAGGTCAGGCCGTCGAACGGGTCGTTGGCAATGAGCCAGGGCGCGTCGAGATCGAGCCAGTCGGCCAGACCCATCAGATGGGCCATCGCCGTCGCGCCGAGGGACGTCTCCACCATGCAGCCGAGCATGATACCCAGCCCCAACTCGCGCGCCCGGCGCAACATGGCCAGCCCCGGGGCCAGCCCCCCGACCTTCATCAGCTTCAGATTGATGCCGCCCACCCCGGCGGCCGCCAATCGCTCGACGTCGGCCAACGTCTGCACCGATTCATCGGCCACCACGGGCACGGCACAGGCCGCCTGGACCCGGCCCATTCCTTCATAGTCGTCCTTGGCCACCGGCTGTTCTACCAGGGCCACGCCGAGGTCCACCATCCGGCCGATCTCGGCGATGGCCTGATCGGCCGTCCACCCGGCGTTGGCGTCCACGTAGAGCGTCACGTCCGGCCGGGCGGCGCGAACGGCGGCCACGCGTTCCGGATCGCGGCCGTCGGCCCCGCCCAACTTGAGCTTGATGACCGAGCAGCCGGTTAGCCCGGCGGCGGCGCGTCCCATCGCCTCCGGCTCGTCGATGGCCAGGGTGAACGAGGTGGGCAGCGGCCGGGGCGCGGGCAAGTCCAGCACGCGGTAGAGAGGCAGATTGGTTCGGCGGCCGATTCGGTCGTGCAGCGCCAGGTCGAGCGCGGCGCGGGCCGGGGCCGGGCCGTCCGAGCCGACCCAGGTGGGGATGTCGGCCGGGTCGTCGGGGAAGGGATCGGCGCGTCGGGCGGCCGCGTCCCAACAGGCGGCCATGGCTTCGG
The DNA here is from genome assembly GCA_018058545.1 of Promineifilum sp. Taxonomy (GTDB): domain Bacteria; phylum Chloroflexota; class Anaerolineae; order Promineifilales; family Promineifilaceae; genus Promineifilum. Next base: position 4,522 of record JAGOZU010000154.1, read on the forward strand.
TGGAGACGCCGTAGTAGGGCGGGATGGTGCCCTCGCCCCAGCCCTCGTCGGCAGGCGTGGGGCCGCTCAGCCGCAACCAGTGGGCCGTTCGGGTCTCGCTGGTGCCGTGGCTGATGCGAAAAGGATTGCGCAATTGCAGGGTGATGGTTTCCCAGGTGAGTCGGGTCATAAGAGAGAATTATCCACGGATAGGATGGGGTTGTCACCGAATCATTAGGCGGCGCGGCGAGTCTCCGGTTAGGTGGCGGCTAATCGGCCAGCGCGCGCAGGACAAGTTCGCGCACCGCCTCGGCCGACAACTCGCTGGTGTCCACCACCAGATCGGCATACTCTCGGGCATGGGCCAGCCGCTCTCGCTGCATCTCCAGATATTCCGGCCCGGCGTCATCCTTCGGCCGTCGTTTCCGGTAGGCCTCGTGCGACAGGTCGAGGTAGATCAGCACATCGGGATCTACTCGCCGCCGCCACATGTCCTTGACGAAGGAATGCTCCTGCGCGGGGTGACGCGCGTCGTAGCCGGCCGCCCGCAGCGCGGCCACCAGCGTGCTCTTGCCCGAGGCGCACGGGCCGACGACGGCCACCCGGAGCAGGGGAGCGG
>JAGOZU010000002.1 GCA_018058545.1 Promineifilum sp.
AGCGCAGCGCGTTGCTGGCCGCTCTTCTGCTGAAAGAAGCGGCCTGATGCAACCGCCTCTGCCCCTGCTGACGATCGCCGGCTCCGACTCCGGCGGGGCGGCCGGTTTGCAGGCCGATCTCAAGACCTGGGCTGCCCTGGGAGCCTACGGCATGAGCGCCATCACGGCCGTCACCGCCCAAAACAGCGTCGCCGTGCGGGGCGTTCACTTCCTGCCGCCCGAATTCGTGGCAGCGCAGATCGACGCCGTCCTGTCCGACTACGGCGCGGCGGCCATCAAGACCGGCTTTCTGGGTCGCGTGGACATCATCGAAGCGGTGGCCGAGAGGCTGGCTTATTGGTTAGGCGGCGGACTTGAACCCCGGCCTGCCCTTGTCGTCGATCCGGTTCTCGTCAACCACCGCGGCGAGTCGATGTTTGGCCCGGAGGTGGCCGATGCCTATCGCCGATTGCTTTTCCCGCTGGCCGACCTGGTCACACCCAATGCGGCTGAGGCGGCAGTATTGGGGAGCGGAGGGGCAGGGGAGCAGGGGAGCAGGGGAGCGGAGGAGAAGAGGGGCGGAGGAGCGGAGGAGAAGTGGGGCGGAGGAGCGGAGGAGAAGAGGGGCGGAGGGGCGGAGGAGAAGAGGGGCGGAGGAGCAGGGGAGCGGGGGAGCAGGGGAGCGGAGGAGAAGGGGCGATTGGGCTACGTTCCGGCTTCCCGATTGCTGCTGAAGGGGTGGCGGCGGGATGGGGGCGAGGTGGTCGATCTCTATTGGGACGGCGAGCAGACCCGCGAGCTGTCCCAGCCGCGCCTCGACACGATCAACACCCACGGCAGCGGCGATACCCTCTCGGCCGCTATCTGCGCCTTTCGCGCTCAAGGTCACGACTGGCTTGAGGCGGTCAATATGGCCCGCGCCTATACCCATGCCGCCATCGAGCGCGGGGCGGCCTGGCGTCTGGGCGAGGGACACGGCCCCCTGGGACATTGACCGATTGACGCCTCCCCCATCCTCTGCTAACCTCCCAGCATTCAAAACATTTTGAACGCAGGGAACCATGCACGAAACATTAACCGCCGTCAACGACAGCACCGTCTCCGGCCTCGGCCGCCTGGCTCGTTTCTTCGGTTTCGGCGAGATGATGGGCCGCCTGTACGGCACGCTATTGCTGAACCCCGGCCCCCTGTCTCTCGATGAACTGGGCGATACGCTGGAGATCAGCAAAGGATCGGTCAGCATGAACATGCGCGACCTGGAGCGCTGGGGTATGGCCAAAGAGGTGTGGGTGCGCGGTGAGCGGCGCAAGTTCTACAAGGCCGAATCCGACATGTGGCAGGTCATTCGCAACGTCCTCGGCACGCGCGAACAGCGCGAGGTGCAGCTGGCGCTCCACGTCCTGGGCGAGAGCATCGGGAAACTCCAGGCGGCCGAATGTGACCTCTCGCCGGAGGAGCAACAGCTGGCTCGCTACTACCTCGACCGCATCGGCGATCTGCAAGCCTTCTTTCAATTCGCCCAATTAGCCCTTCACGCCGTGCTGGGCAGCGAAAAAGCGCTCGACTTCGACGCCGTCACCCGGATCGAGATCGAGTGATCGGCCGGGTTGCGAGGTTGAACCGCGGCGTGCGGCGGTGACGCCAACTGAACGCCATGCGCGTCTCGTGCATGACTGATGCTTATGGAGCCTCAGGCTATTCTTGACCGTCTCGTCGTTCTTGAACAAGACGTAACCTATCGGGAGCCACCGGGAGACGGCGGCCCCCCCTTTCGCCACCAGCCCGGCCGGTTGCCCGTGCTGATCTCCGCCCCCCACGGCGCGGCCCACCGGCGAGGCGGCCGCTATAAACGGGAGGACGAGTACACGTCGGCCTTCGCCCGGCTTCTGGGCGAGCGAACCGGCGCTCACGTTCTCTACACCTTCGCCCGTTCGGAGGATGATCCCAACTTCGACAGCCACTCCCCCTACAAGACCGCCCTGGCCGAGCTGGTCGACGCCGGCGGCATTGGCTTTGTCATCGACCTGCACGGCATGTCCGACCGGCACCGGTTCGGCATCGCCGTCGGCACGATGAGCGGCCAAAGCTGCCTGTCGCACCAGCGGACGGAGATCTTCGCTTCGCTCTCGGCCACGGGCTTCCGGCGGGCCACGGCGGGGGAGGTGCGCGAGTTTCCGGCGATGCACTGGGATCGCTTCGTGGTTGATCATCGCCGATTCACCGGCGGCGTGGTGAACCACACCGTCACCCGCTTCGCGGCCGAGGAGCTGGGCATCCATGCCGCGCAATTCGAGTTAAGCGCCGCCCTGCGCATCGTTCGGCAGTTGGGCAAGCGAACCCCGCCCGATGACTACCGCGGCGCTCCGACCGGCATTGCCCAAGCGCTCCGGGCGTTCGAGAGCATGGTGGCGGCCTTGTCCTGACTTGAGCGCGGGGACACCGGGCGATCGCGCCCGATGACAAGCAACCCGATCCCCGCCGAACCATGCTATAATCCCGGCCATCTTCCCGATAATCATACGGAGATTGTTTACATAATGAAACGTATCGCATTGATGCTCTTCATCCTTCTGACAACGGTGTTGGTCGCTTGCGGCGGCAAGCCGGCGGCGCCCGACGAGTTGATCCCCGTTCGACTGCCGATGGGCTATATTCCCGATCCGCAATATGCGCCTTTCTACGTGGCCGTCGAAAAAGGGTATTTTGCCGAGAAGGGATTTGCGGTTGAATTCGACTATAGTCCGGAGACGGACGGCCTGGCCCTGGTCGGGGCCAACGAGCTGATGATGTCCGTCGCCAGTGGCGAGCAGGTGCTGCTGGCCCGCGCGCAGGGGCTGCCCGTGGTCTACGTCACCCAGTGGTGGCAGCGTTTTCCCGTGGGCGTCGTCGCCAAGGCCGAGGCGGGCATCCGCACCCCGGCCGATATGGTCGGCCGCAAGGTGGGTTTGCCGGGCTTCTATGGGGCCAGCTACGTAGGGCTGGTGGGGCTGCTCTCGGCCAATGGCCTGACGCTGGACGACATCAACGCCAACGAGATCGGCTTCAATCAGGTTGAATCATTAGTGACCGATCAGTCGGAAGCGGTTGTCATCTACCTCAACAATGAACCGATACGACTGGCGGAGGAAGGGGTGGATATCGACATCATCGCCGTGGCCGATTACATCGCGCTGGTGTCCAACGGGCTGGTGACCAACGAAAAGACCATCGCCGAGAACCCCCAGATGGTGCAGGATTTCGTCGATGCCTTTTTGCGCGGCTTGCGCGACACGCTGGCCAATCCGGACGAGGCCTATGAGATCAGCAAGAATTTCGTCGAGGGGCTGGACGACAGTCGCAAGGCGGTGCTGACGGCCTCGCTGCCTCTCTGGGAGGCCGAGGTGCCGGGTCATACCGATCCGGCCTCGTGGCAGCAGACTCAGGATGTGCTGATCGAGATGGGGCTGCTGAATGGGCCGTTGGCCAATCTGGATCAGGCCTACACCAACCGGTTTATCGACAATGCAGCGAAATAAGCCGTCGATCCACGCATGAATGAGCCGGACTTTTTGACCCTGAGCGGCGTCGGTGTCACCTTTGCCGATACGGGCGAGGAGGTGCTGCGCGACATCGGCCTGACGGTCCCCGGCGGGTCGTTCGTGGCCGTTGTCGGCCGCTCCGGTGTCGGCAAATCGACTATGCTGCGCGTCATCGGCGGGTTGCTGCGGCCGACGCGGGGCGAGGTTCGGCTGCAGGGGGGCGACCCGCTGGAGTCGGCCGCGCCCATCGGCATCGTCTTCCAGCGCGACAATCTGATGCCCTGGCGGACGGTGGCGGAGAATGTGAGTTTGCCGCTGGAAGTGGGAAGGGGAGCGGAGGAGCGGGGGAGCGGAGGAGCAGAGGAGCGGAGGAGCGGAGGGGCAGAGGAGAAGAGGAGCGGGGGAGAAGAGGAGCGGGGGAGCGGAGAGGAAAACGGAAGGGAGAATGGGGATGGTCTGTCCCGCGCGTCACGCGCCGTTGACCAGGTCAATGAGGCTTTGGCGCTGGTCGGGCTGGCGGGGTATGGCGCGAGCTACCCGGCGCAACTATCAGGCGGCATGGCCCAGCGGGTGGCCATCGCCCGCGCGCTGGTGCACCGTCCGGCGCTGCTGCTGCTCGACGAGCCGTTCGGCGCGCTCGACGCCCTGACGCGGGAGCACATGGCCCAGGAGTTGTTGGGCATCTGGCAGGCGCATCCGGTGACGGTGCTGATGGTGACCCACAGCATCACCGAGGCGGTGTTGCTGGCCGACGAGGTGCTGGTGATGAACGACCGTCCGGGGCGCATCACCGACCGAATCACCATCGACTTGCCGCGGCCGCGCTCGCTGGAGATCGAGACGGCGGCCGAGTTTCAGGGGTATGTGGGGGCGATCAGGCGGGCGATCAGGGAATGACGCCGCGATTGGGCCGTGGCTCACGTGGCTCAAGGATAGCGAACGTCCCCGTAGCCCGGGCGACTGGGCCGTCAGCGTCATCGACCGTCGACTCCAGAAAAGCGGTGCGCCGGCCCTGATAGACTATCCAGGAACGGCAAGTCAGCCGCCCCGCCATGACGGAGCGAAAATAGGAGGTCTTGATCTCGATGGTGGCGCAAATGCGCCCGTCGTCGAGGGCGGATAGCAAGGCCCCGCCCATGCCTGTGTCGGCCAAAGCGTACACGACGGCGCCATGCAACACGCCGTTGGGGTTCATCAGCCGCGGCTCCAGTTCAATCGAGCACACGCTCTCTCCGTCGCCCCAGCTATCGAAGCGCAAGCCGATCAGGTCGGCAAACGGATTGGGGTGGGTGGTCAGGTCCAGCACTCTTTCGTCCATAGCGCGGATTATAGCAGAGAGGCGGCGGTAATAGAGGGTTGACATCGGGCTATAGGGCACAAAAAAAGCCGGGCTTCCTCAGGGGAAACCCGGCTCGCAAAACCCTGTTTCAGTCGATTGCGCCTACTCCTCGGTCGGGGGAGGCGTGGATAAGGCCGCGGCCGCCCGCTCCCGCCGTCGCAGTCGCTTGATGAGCCAGAAGAGCAGGATGAACGGGAGTGCGATGATCAGCAGCACCGGCAGCGCGAAGATTACCAGCCAGATGGCCGTGTTGGCCAGCATCTGCAGCATGCCGATCAGCGCCTCGACGGCCTCCTTGGCCACGCCGGTCGGCTGCCATCCGCCCACCTGAATCGGTTGGGCCAGCGCGTCGGGGGTCACATTGACGGTGATGGACGAGTAGGCCGCGGACTGCTGCAGATATTGCATGCGACCCTTCAGCGACTCGATCTCGCCTTCCACGCGGCTCAACTCCACGTTGACCGCCAGGGCCTCCTCCACGTTACGCGCCTCATCGAGGAAGGTGCGCAGCCGGGCGGCCGTCGCTTCCAGATTGCCCAGTCGGGCGCTCAGGTCGACGAACTCCTCGGTCACGTCCTGGCCGGAGGTGCTGAGGCTGGTGACCTTGACCGCCAGCCCGGAGATGGCATCGAGCACGCTCTGAAAGCCCTCGGCCGGGATGCGGATCTGGATGTAGCCGGTCTTGGTGTCGTTGCCCGACTGATAGACTTCGCTACTGACGACCCAGCCGCCGCCGTTGTTGGCCAGGGCGGCGATGGCGTTCAGCGCCTCCTCGGTATCGGTGGCGATGATCGACATATTGGCCGTGCGGATGATGAGCCGCTCCTGCCCGGACGGCAACTGATTGGTCACGCTCTGGTCGAACGCGGCCGATTCCGCCACGGCCGCCTGTTCCCGGTCCATTTCCGGCGCGGCCGGCATGAGAACCCCCCCGGCATACTCCTCGGATATGGCCTGTGAACTTCGGCCGGCGCAGGCGACGGCGGCCAACGACAAGACGATCAAAGTGACGAGCGTTAAAATTCGGCGTTTCATGGTTTCCCTTCCTCAACAATCACGATTTCGATGATCTTCTGTCATAGTGACGACCGCCGGTCACGGAATGTTCCGCTTGTGTCCAGCTACATGCCGTAATCCAGCCGCTCGATCAATCGCGACGGCATCCTGTAACCTTTCATTCGTCGTTGGGTCTCGGCGATGTCGTAGGGCACGCGGTGCATCTCCCAGGTATGCGTCTCGTCGTCGAACAGCGCGTAGGCCGCGCGAGGATCGCCATCACGCGGCTGGCCGACGCTGCCGGGATTGATGATCAGGCGCTCTTGGCCGGGGGTCATGTCAATGATGTCGCCGTCGGCCGGCAGATTGAGCTCCAGGGTGGCCGATTCTTCATCCAGCAGGAAGATGGCCGGGATATGGGAATGACCCACCAGGCAGGCAGGCGTGTCGAAATAGGCGAAATTTTCCAGCGCCGTCTGCAAGTCGAGGATGTACTCCCACACCGGATGGCGTGGGCTGGCATGAGCCAGAGTGAAGGGAGGAGCCACGCTCAAGGGCGGCAGTCCGTCAAGATAGGCCCGGTTCTCCGCGGTCAGCGTCTTGCGCGTCCAGTTGACGGCCCAGCGCGCGTCGTCGTTGAACTCCTCGGTGTCCAGCTTGCCGAGCACGGCCCAGTCGTGATTGCCCGACAAAGCGACCGCCGGCTCCAGTTCGCACAGCCGCTCGACGCATTCATTAGGATTCGGGCCATAGCCGATCAGATCGCCCAGAAACCAAAGGCGTTCCCAACGGCCACGGGCGTCTTCAAGCACGGCTTCAAGGGCGACCCAATTGGCGTGAATATCAGAGAGAATCAGGGTTCGCATGAGAGTTAATGACTACCGGTTGACGATATGTGTTCGATGAATAGCAGGTTGATGCGCCACGGTTCATTCTTCGGATGCGTATATCATACCATCAAAGTATAATTGACGATCAAGCTTGCGATAATGCCGGTTTCATGGTCGGCTCATGTCGGCTCGCAACCGGGACAGGTTGCGCAAGAGTGACTATTATAAGGATAACGAGTTAGGGCTTTCTCAAGCATATGGCGATCCTGGACGAGCGAACGCTGGATTTTGTCAGCACAAGCCTGGCCCAGACAGAGCGCCTGGGCATTCGCCTGGGCGAATTGCTGGAGCCGCGCGACTTTGTTTGCCTGTCGGGAGAGTTGGGCGCGGGCAAGACGGCGTTGGCCCGAGGCATCGGTCGCGGCTGGGGGACCCCTCTGCGCGTCACCAGCCCGACGTTCGTGCTGGTCAATGAATACCCCCGCCCCAACGATGGCTGCATTCTCTACCACATTGATTGCTACCGGTTGGAGCGCGCGGCCGATGTCGAAAGCGCCGGCCTGGTGGATATCTTCGACAGCGACGCGGCGGTCATGGTCGAATGGCCGGAGCATATTGTCGATCTGCTGCCCGCCGACCGTCTGTGGATCGGCATGATCTATGACAGCCCCACGCGCCGCCGGATGCGCATCAGCGCCACGGGAGAGCGCTCGTCCGTCCTGCTCGTTGATTTTCGCAAGAACGCTTTTGGCGTCTGAGGCGCCGACCGATTCACTATGACACGTTTGATGCACGCTCCGCTTATGAACAATACACCTCACCAAGGGGCGCGACCGGAGGCTCGATGATCCTGGCAATCGACACCGCCACCGACTGGGTGGGATTGGCCCTGCACGACGGAGGCTCCGTCCTGGCCGAGTTCGGCTGGCGCAATCACCGCACGCAGACGATCGAGCTGGCGCCGGCGGTGGCCCAATTGTGGTCGCGCGCCGGCGTGACGTCCGACGATTTGGCCGCGGTCGCTGTCGCCATCGGCCCCGGCTCCTATACCGGCTTGCGGGTGGGACTGGCGGTGGCCAAGGGGATCGCGCTGGGCCAAAAGCTGCCGCTCATCGGCGTGCCCACGCTCGATATCGTCGCCACGGCCGTCCCCGCGGCCGATACAGACCTGATCGTCGTCGGGCAGGCGGGCCGCACGCGCCTGTGGGCCGGGCAATATAGCTGGAACGCCAAACGCGGCTGGGAAGCGGTCGGCGATCCCGTCATCACGCAATGGGATGATCTGCTGGGCCGGGTCCAGGTGCCGGTGACTTTCGCGGGCGAGATCGACGTCGCTGCCGCCAAATTGGTCCGTCGAATCAACCGCCAGGCCGTGATCGTCTCGCCCGCGGCCGGGACGAGACGGGCGGCCGTGCTGGCCGAGATCGGCTGGGGCCGCTGGAAGAAGCAGCAGGTGACCGACGCCGGCGACCTCGCGCCACTCTACTTCCGCGAGCCGGCCTGACAGCGCATGCTGATATTGCCGCCTCCCTATTCGCTGCGGCCGATGGCCGTAGCCGATATCCCCGCCGTTTTGGCCGTCGACCGCCTCTCTTTTCCGACGCCCGGCACCGAGTTGCTCTATACCAACGAGCTGGTTAATAACACGCTGGCCCACTATCAGGTCCTGGTGCGCCATGACGAAGCGGGCGATCAACTCGCCGGTCACGCCGGATACTGGCTTATCGCCGGGGAGATCCACGTCAGCACCATCGCCGTCCATCCCGACGAGCGCGGCCGCGGCCGGGGGGAGTGGCTAATGCTCAACCTGCTGCTGGAGTCGCTGGTGCATGATCCAATTCTGGTGACGCTGGAAGTCAGGACAAGCAACGAGGTGGCCCGGAATCTCTATCGCAAGTACCGGTTCGAAGAGGTCGGGTTGCGCAAACGCTACTATCGCGATACGAACGAGGATGCGATCCTGATGACCGTCGACTTCGCCACGCAACCGGATTACCGGCTATGGCTTGAGGAGCAGGCCGAAGCTCTGGCGGCGCGAGCGTCGGCGGACTGAACCGGGCGAGACTGTATAATCATGCAGGTTGAGCATTCAATCTGTGATATGACCGGGATAATCAATGAACAACGAGAATATATTCATCACCGGCGGGGCCGGATTCATCGGCAGCAACAGCGCCGACCATTTTTTGCAGCTAGGCCACGCCGTCACCATCTATGACAACCTGTCGCGCCGGGGTGGCCGGGCCAATCTGGACTGGCTCCACGAGCGCCACGGCAGCGAGCGCCTGCGCGTCATCGAGGCCGACATTCGCGATTATGACCGGCTCAGCGCGGCCGTGGGCGAGGCCGCGCCGGACGTGGCGCTGCATCTGGCCGGGCAGGTGGCGGTGACATCTTCCGTCGTCGATCCGCGCGAGGATTTCGAAATCAACGCGCTGGGCACGTTCAATGTGCTGGAGGCGGTGCGCACCGGCGCGCCGGAGGCGGCCCTGCTCTATGCCTCCACCAACAAGGTCTATGGCGGCATGGAGGATGTGGGCATCGTGCGCCATGGCTCGCGCTACGCCTATGCCGATTTTCCCTATGGCATCCCTGAGGGCCTGCCGCTTGACTTCCACTCGCCATATGGTTGTTCGAAAGGCGCGGGCGACCAGTACACGCGCGATTATGCCCGCATCTACGGCCTGCGAACGCTGGTGCTGCGCCAGTCGTGCATCTACGGCAAGCGGCAGTTCGGCGTCGAGGATCAGGGCTGGGTGGCCCATTTCGTCATCGCCACGGTACTGGGACGGCCGATCTCCATCTATGGCGACGGCATGCAGGTGCGCGATGTGCTCTACATCGACGACCTGGTGGCGGCCTATCAGGCGGGGATCGACCGCATCGACGAGTTGAGCGGCGAGATATTCAACGTGGGCGGCGGCCCCGACAACACACTGGCCGTCTGGAGCGAGTTCGGGCCGCTGCTGGAGGAACTGGCCGGGCGGCAGGTGCCGATCCACTATGGCCCCTGGCGGCCGGGAGACCAGCGCGTCTTCGTGGCCGATATTCGGCGGGCAGAGCATCTGCTCGGCTGGCGGCCGAAGGTCGCCCCGGCCGAGGGCATCCGCGCGCTCTATGCCTGGGTGGCGGAGAATCCGGGACTGTTCGATCCGGCTCCCTGAGCGAACGTGCGGGGCTCCCGATTCATACCATCGCACCATCGAACGTGGTATCTTTAGATTAATTCATCCGATTGGAGACTTTCCCATGACCGATAACCAAACAGCGGCCGCGCCTCGCATGGCGACGACCGATGATCTCTACTCCTTCCACGTCCCGGCCGACCCGCAGATTTCGCCCGACGGCCGCCATGTGGCCTTCACCGTCCAGCGCGTCGAGCGGGAGACGGAGAAGAAATATACCAATCTGTGGCTGGCCGGCGTCGATGACGGTCAACTGCGGCAGTTCACCTGGGGCAAGCAGTCCGACAGCCAGCCGCGCTGGTCGCCTGACGGCCGCGTCATCGCCTTTTTGTCCAATCGTGGCAGCGAGGAGCAGGCTCAACTTTATCTGCTTCCCGTGGACGGCGGCGAGGCTCGGCCGCTGACCGAACTGAAGGGCAGTGTCGGCAGCTACGAGTGGTCGCCCGACGGGACGAAGTTCGTGGCCCAGTTTCGCAAGAAGGACGCTGACGCCCTGGAACGCGAGAAGGACGAGGGCAAGAAGAAGCTCGGCATTTCCTTCCGCCACATCACCCGCACCGACTATAAATTCGACGGGATGGGCTATCTGCCCAAGGAGCATTGGCACGTCTGGGTCATCGACGCCGCGACGGGCGAGGCGAAGCAACTGACCGAGGGCGACAAGGACGAGACGGAGCCGCACTGGTCACCCGACGGCCGCTCCATCCTGTTTAACTCCAATCGCAGCGAGCGGCCTGATATGGACATGGATGTCACGGAGCTGTACCTCATCCCCGCCGAGGGAGGCGAGATGCGCCAGATTGAGACGCGCCCCGGCCGCAAGTTCGCCGCGACCTTCTCGCCCGACGGCCAGCATTTGGCCTGGCTGGGTCGGGACAAGCCGGGTCGCTGGTATCAGAACGCGCGGCTCTATGTCGCTTCCGTCGACGGTGGCGAGGTGCGCGATGTCAGCGAGAGCATCGACCTCCACCTGTCCCCGTCCACGAACGGCGACATTTTCAACGGATCCGGGCCATACGCGCTGGTTTGGTCGGCCGACGGCCGGCGGGTCTATTGCATCGCCTCCTGGCATGGCGACGAGCCGCTGGTCTCGCTGCCCGCGTTTGATTCGGACGGCGTGGGCGGGTCACAGACCCGCCCCTGTGATCAGGTCATTCCCGGGCCGGGCGTCGTCGGCGGTTACACCTTCGACCGCGATCGGCGGCGCGTGGCTTATCTCTGGGCCACGCTCGGCGATCCGGCCCAGTTGCTCATCCGGGACATCGACGAGAGTGGCGCGGCCGGCGAGCCGCGGGTACTGACGACGCTCAATCCCTGGCTGGCCGAGGTCGAGGCGGGGGAGATCGAGGAAGTGTGGGTCAAGACGGCCGACGGCTTTGATTTACACGGCTGGATCCTCAAGCCGCCCGGCTTCGACCCGTCGCGCAAGTACCCGTCCATTCTGGAGATCCACGGCGGGCCGCAGACGCAGTACGGCAACATGTTCATGCATGAGTTTCACTATCTGGCCGCGGCCGGCTATGTCGTTTACTGGAGCAATCCGCGCGGCAGCCAGGGGTATGGCGAGGGCGTGACCGGTGCTATCTATGGCCGCTGGGGCACGGTCGATTATGACGACGTGATGGCCTGGACCGATTATGTGGAGGCATTGCCCTACATAGACCCGGAGCGCATGGGCGTCACTGGCGGCAGTTACGGCGGCTACATGACCACGCTCATCATCGGCCGCACCCATCGTTTCAAGGCCGCCGTGGCTCAGCGCGCGGTGAGCAATTTCATCAGCTTCTACGGCTCCAGCGACCTGAATTGGGGGCTGGAGAACCTGGCCGGGACGCCGCCGCCGTGGGAGGACATCGAGATGAACTGGGCGCAGTCGCCCATCAGCGCCATCGGCAACGCCAAAACCCCGACGCTGGTGATTCACAGCGAGAACGACTATCGTTGCGACCAGGAACAGGGCGAGCAGGTGTTTATCTCCTTGCGGAAGCTGGGTGTGGATACGGAGATGCTGTTGCTGCCCGGCGAATCCCACGGAGTCAGCCGCGGCGGGCGTACGGACCGGCGGGTGGCGCGGCTGGAGTATATGCTGGGGTGGTTCGAGAAGTATTTGAAGTAGCGGCCGGCTTATGGTTGTGTCTTCTGCAGGAAGGCACATAGCGCTCTGCAATCGTGACCTGATATCGTGCTATACTAATGCGAAGGGCAGCAATATGATTCGTACTTATGAAGCAATCGTTGACGATAAAGGCAATATCCGCGTGAAGGCCCCACTTCAACTCATATCCGGCCATCGCGTGCTGGTCACGATTCTAGATGAGCCGGCTATCGAGGCGGCCGGGACTGCTCTGTTGAGCGAGGATGCGCTAGCAGATCGGAGCCGACCGGAGGAAGATACCGCATGGTTCAACCTCTTCACATATACACTTGGCGCTGCATATGGAGAAAACGAACCGGATTATCCGCTAACCTCCATCAAGGAACCAAATCCGACATATGAAGGAGGGTGATATTATCCTGACACCGCTCCCACAAGCGGACGGACAAGTAAAGAATCGCCCCGCCTTGTTTTTGCGCGTGATGCCGCCGTTTGGGGATGCGCTGGTATGTGGCATTAGCACCCAAATCCACCAGCAGGTCGGCGGGTTTGATGAGGTTATTTCCAGCCAGGATGAGGATTATACGGAGAGTGGTTTAATCTCTGATTCTCTCATACGCCTTGGCTTCCTCACCGTTGTTCCCCAAAATAAACTGATCGGCAGTATCGGCTCGATTTCGGTGGAACGACACAGGCGATTAATTGAACGCCTCAGCGAGTATCTTCTTAATCATTGACCTAATCGCATTCGATAAACCCAGTCATCATTTCAATAATTTCGCTGCCAAACGATCTTGAACCGTCATGCTCCTTGATGAGCAACGTATAGACTATGAACAACCTTTTCGACAAACTGGATAAAGTCGTCGATCGCTTCAATGAAATTGAGCGTCAGATGGCCGATCCTGACGTATTGGCCGACCATACCCGGCTGACGGAGCTGGCTCAGGAGCGCATGGACCTGAGCGACCTGGTGGACACCTACCGGGAGTACGGCCGGATGGGCGAGGAACTGGCCCAGGCGCGGGAAATGAGCGAGGCTGAGGAAGACGATGAGCTGGCCGCGCTGGCTGCCGACGAGATCGATCGCCTGTCGGCTGAGACGGAACGGCTGGAGGGCCGCTTGCGCTCGTTGCTCATCCCCAAGGACCCGCGCGACGAGAAGAACGTCTTCATCGAAATCCGCGCCGGGACGGGCGGCGACGAGGCCGGCATCTTCGCCGGCGATCTGCTGCGCATGTACATGCGCTATGCCGAAGGCCGTCGCTGGAAGACGGAGATCGTCGATGAGAACGAGACCGGCGTCGGCGGCTACAAGGAAGTGATCGTGGCCGTGAAGGGCAAGGGGGCGTATTCGCGCCTGAAGTTCGAGAGCGGCGTCCATCGCGTGCAGCGCGTGCCGCAGACGGAATCGCAGGGGCGCATCCACACCAGCGCCGCGACGGTGGCCGTCATGCCCGAACTCGACCCGGTGGACATCACCCTCGACGAGAAGGATTTGCAGATCACGGCCGAGTTTTCGTCCGGTCCCGGCGGCCAGCATATGCAGAAGAACGCCACGGCCGCGCGCGTGGTTCACAAGCCGACCGGCATGTTCGTCAAGATTCAGTCCGAGCGCAGCCTGAGCCAGAACAAGCAGGTGGCCCTGGCCATCATTCAGGCCCGGTTGGAAGAGATGGAGCAGTCCAAACAGAGTTCGGCCGCCGCCGCCGATCGCAAGGCGCAGGTGGGCAGCGGCGATCGCAGCGAGAAGATACGCACTTATAATTATCCACAGTCGCGCGTCACCGATCATCGGGTGAGCTTCACCAGCTATAATCTGCCGGTGGTCATGGACGGCGATCTCGACCCGTTTATCGACGCGCTGATCCTGGCCGATGAGGCCGAGAAACTGGCCGCTGCTACGGAGTAATCTACTGCGTCATCCGCGCCATTCATCTGTTTTCTACTGATATTATCAATGAGGAATCCATGACCGAGCTTGTCTACCAGCCCAAGGGACTGTACTTTGAGGACTTCACCGTCGGCACGCGGCTGCGCACGGCCGGGCGGACGATCACCGAGGCTGACATCGTCGGCTTCGCCGGGTTGTCGGGCGACTTTAACCAGATCCACACCAACGCCGTCCATGCCGCGGCCGATACCTTCGGCAAGCGCGTTGCCCACGGGCTGCTGGTGCAGTCCATCGCCACCGGTCTGGCGGTGCAGTCGGGCGTCATCGAAGGCACGGTGCTGGCTTTCCGCGAGCTGGATTGCAAGTTCAGCCTGCCGGTCTTCATCGGCGACACCGTCCACGTGGAGATCGAGATCATCGAGACGAAGGCCCTGCCGCGACTGAAGGGCGGCAATGTGACGATGAAGCACACCGTCGTCAATCAGGACGGCGCGGCCGTGCAGCGGGGCAACTGGGTGATGCTGGTCAAGAGCAGAGGATAAACGGCGAGCGGCCGTGGCCGGCGCATAAGGAACCCAATGGCATCGACCGGCGTCAAGTACGTGTATGCAAGACGATAAGGACCGTAAATCGGAGCAGGAATCCACCGGCGAAGGGCGGCGCTCTTCCCCTCTGCAACCATACCAAAAACCGGCGAACCCGCCCGAAGAGCCGGAAACCATTTCTCTGCTCGATTTAATGGCGGAACAGGCGGAGGAACAAGGCCGGGAGACGCCTCCCCTGCCGCCGGAAGTCCAGACGGTGCAGTTGCCGCCGCTGGTGGTTTCCAATCCGCCAATCCGGCCGTCGGCGACGGATATCCCGGCCGACGACGACGATCAGAATACGCCGACGGCCACGATTCGGCCGCCCGGAGAGCAACGCCCCCCGGCGAGCCAGGGCCGCACCGAACGGCCGCTGGCCCAGGAAGAGCTTCGCCCGCCCGAAACGACGCCCACCATTGACGATACCGAGGCGACGAAAGTGCAGCCGCGCGTGGCCTTTCCCGGGGCGACCCAACTGCGGCCGCCCGGTGCATCCGTGCCGCCGGCGTCACCCCCTACTGTGACGAAACCGCCGAGCGAAGAACCCACGCAGGTTCGCCCGCGGCCGGGCGCATCGCCGGCGAGACCGCAGCCACAACAGCCTCCGCAAGGGGAGTGGCCGCGGCAACCCGTCCGGGAACAACCGCAACGGCCGCCACAAGCACAACCGCAACGACAACAGCGGCCTCCCGCGCCTCCTCCCACACGTCCCCCTGCGCCCTCGCAGGCCGCGCCCTCGCGGGCCAAGTCCTCGCAGGCCGCGCCTCCGCCCGTCCACACCAAGGCCCGGCGGCCAATGACCATCGGGCGCATCTTTCGCGGTTTCCTCCTCACGCTGCTGGCGATCTTCGTCGGCGCGTTGCTGGTGGCATCTGGCGCGGCCATCATCTACAGCGTCGTGGCTCGCGATCTGCCGCGGCCGTCGGAATTACGCAACCGGGCCAGCACCTTCGAGACGGCTCGCATCTACGATCGCGACGGTCAGTTGCTTTACGCCATGGCCGATCCCAGCACCGGCAACCGCACCTATGTGCCCCTGAGCCACATCTCGTCCTGGCTCATCCAGGCGACCATCGATACCGAGGATCAGCGCTTTTATGAGAATCCCGGCTTCGACGTCATCAGCCTCGTGCGCGCTGTCGTCATGGCCGCGCGCAACCAGGAGGCCGTCGCCGGAACGAGTACCATCACCCAACAACTCGTCCGCGCCACGTTGCTGGGCGAGGACGAGCGCATCGAACGCACCTACCGACGTAAAGTGCGCGAGATCATCCTGGCCGCTGAAATCTCCCGTACCTACAGCAAGGATGAGATCCTGGAGCTGTACCTGAACGAGATCTATTACGGCAGCCTGGCATACGGGATCGAGGCCGCGGCAAACACCTTCTTCAACAAATCGGCCGCTGATCTGACGTTGTCGGAGGCGTCGTTGCTGGCCGGACTGCCCCAGTCTCCGGCACAATGGGACCCCTACACCGCGCCCGACAAAGCGCTCGGCCGCCAGCGCGAGGTGCTCAGCCTGATGGTGGCCAACGGTCATATCACCCTTGAGGATGCCCAGGCGGCTTTGGACGATATGGCCGCCCGCGTCAACAGTCTGGAGCGGCCGCAGGTCACTATTCGCCACCCGCATTTCACCTTCACCGTGCTGCAACAGGCGGAAGAGCTGCTGGGGGCGCAGTCGATCTATCGCGGCGGGTTGAGCATTCGCACGACGCTGGATCCCGGGGCGCAACAGCTGGCCGAGGAGGCCGTGGCCGCCCATCGCGACCTGCTGGCTTCCGGCGGAGCCAACAACGCCTCGCTTGTTGTCCTGCAGCCGCAGACGGGCGAGATAATGGCCATGGTCGGCAGCGCCGACTTCAACAATGAAGCCATCAGTGGCCAGGTCAACATGGCCCTCGCCCCGCGACAAGCCGGATCGGCCATCAAGCCGCTGGTCTATCTGTCGGCCTTCGAGCGAGGCTGGACGCCGGCGACACTGTTGTGGGACGTGCAGACCGAGTTCCCCGACGGGGCCAATCCGCCCTACATACCCAAGAATTACGACGATGAGTTCCACGGCCCGGTGCGCATCCGGCCGGCATTGGGCAACTCCTATAACATCCCGGCCGTCAAGGCGATGGAGTTCGTCGGCGTGTGCAATTTCATCAACAACATGCAGAAGGTCGGCATGACCAGCCTGCAGGATGACGGCTGTCTGGAGGCGGGACAGCCGCGCAGCCACGGGTTGTCGCTGGCGCTGGGGGCGGGGGAGTTGCCACCGCTGCAGATGGCCGGGGCGTTCGGCGCGCTGGCCAACGGCGGCCGCTATATCGCCCCCTATGCCATTACCCGCATCGAGGATCGCAACGGCAACGTTCTCTATGATAACCTGTCGCCGGCGGCCACCGCGCCCCAGGCCGTGCGGCCGGAACACGCCTTTTTGCTGAGCAGCATCCTCAGCGACAATAATGCGCGCCTGGAAGAGTTTGGCCCGAACAACCTGCTGGATATCCCCGGCTACCAGGTGGCGGTCAAGACGGGCACGAGCGGCACCTCGGCCGATGATGTGCGCGATGGCTGGACGGTCGGCTACGCGCCGCAGGTGCTGGCCACGGTCTGGGTGGGTAACACCGATAACCGGCCCATCGGCGCGGGGCAATCGGGTTACCGGTTAGCGGCCCCCATCTGGAACCGATTCATGACCTCCTATCTGGCCGGTCGCGAGGCGTTGGGTTTCGCGCGGCCGCCGGGCGTAGTCGACCGCGAGGTCTGTGCCGACACCGGCGTCGCCGTCGATGCCACGTCGACCTGCGTCGTTCGTGTCAACGAGTCGTTTGCCGCCGACCAGCCACCGCAAAGCGCCTCGATGGGAATCACCCGCATGGCCATCGACCTGTGGACGGGACTGCAAGCCAACCCGGCATGCACCGAAGCCGTCTATGAGGGCACGTTCGGCGGCGGCGTGCCGGTCAACGGCAATCCGGATGTGCTGGAGCGAGAGCGCGCCCTGGCCACGAACTGGATGCAAACAACGGCCGCCGGGCAGCAGTGGGCCGCGGCAACGGGACAGAGTACGGCGACGATCTCGCCGCCGAGTCAGGCCTGCGACGGCAACACGCCACGACCGCGAGCGGAGATCACCCGGCCGCGCAACGAAAACGACGCCCTCGACCGCGCCGCCATCGAGATCTGGGGCACGGCGCTGGGGCCAAACTATCAGGGTTATCAGGTGGAGTTCGGTCTGGGACAGAATCCGGGCGGATGGGGGATGGTTCAGGAGCGGCGAGGCGAGTCGGTTCAGGACGGCTTGTTGGCGGTCTGGAACGCTTCGCTGATCGACTATAGCGGCCCGGTGACTATCCGCGTCATCGTTTTCGGTCCGGACAATCCGTTCACGCCGGAGTTCGATCCGGTACAACAAGAGGGGCGCACGGTGTTTACCTTGCAGCCGGCGACACCCACGCCGACGGCCACCGCCACGGAGACGCCCACGGCGACGCCGACCGCGACGATGACGACGACGCCTTCACCCACGCCGACGGTCACCGAGACGCCGACGGCGACGATGACACTGCCGGTTCCGGCGACGCTGCCGGTGTCGACCCCGGAGCCGCCGACGGCCGAACCGCCGACGGTCGTGCCGCCGACGGCGTATCCCTAAGGGTTTACTGCCGCGAATCCCATGATATGACTCCCTGAATCTGCCTAAGCTGTATGCAATGGGATGGATTCACGTTAAACCATGAAATCCATGAATCCTCGCTCGATCTCGCCGGAGCCGTGAGATAACCAGAGTTGAAAAAACTCAAACTTTTCCAGATCGTTAGCCGGTTTGTAAGTTTTGGTTGGTAAAAAGGAATTATGGTGCGGAAGACTCGGCCATTATCCTGATACCAATGGACGAACTAGTGGACGAGAGGAAACTGAGCGAGATGGAAGAGCAAAAGGTTTTACAATGGACGATGGGTCCGGCGATTGATGCCCAAAACGCCGATCCTCAATCGATGTATTTTATTGCCAAGCGAGCGATGGATTTGATCATCGTCACCCTTTCGATGATCTTCCTGTTGCCGTTGATGGCCTTTATCGCCTTGCTTATCAAGTGGGATTCCCCCGGGCCGGCGATCTTTAAACAGGAACGAGTGACCGCCAAACGGCGCATCCGCAACGGGCAAGTCTATTGGGAAGAAGTGCCCTTCACCATCTACAAGTTTCGCACCATGCGAATGGATGCGAAGTCGACTATCCATCGCCAATTCATCGAAGCCTATATCGCGGGGGATGAGGCGCGGATGGCCGAGCTGCAAACGGCTCCGAAGACCGAAGGCGTCAAATACAAGTTGGTGAAGGATCCGCGCGTCACGCCAATTGGCAGTTTCCTGCGAAAGACCAGCCTGGATGAATTGCCGCAATTCTGGAATGTTATGATGGGTCACATGAGCCTTGTAGGCCCCCGGCCACCCATCCCCTATGAAGTCGACCTGTACCAGTATCACCATCACGACCGGCTGCGCACCGTGCCGGGAATCACCGGATGGTGGCAAGTGAGGGGCCGCAGCGCCACCAATTTCGAGGAAATGGTGCGCATGGATGTAGAATATATCCGGCAACAATCTTTGTGGCTGGATATCAAAATCATACTTATGACGGTTTTGGCCGTCGTCAACGCAAGAGGTGCTCGCTAATATGACCGACCTCCGTATCGGCGCCATTGGCTGTGGCTATTGGGGCCCAAACCTTATTCGAAACTTCATCGAGATCCCCGGCGCTCAAGTGATCGCCATTTCCGATCTGCAGCAGGAATCGCTCAATCGTGTGGCGCAACGCTTCCCGCAGATCGAGGTTGCGACACGGGATTATCGCGACCTGTTTGAACTGAACCTGGATGCTGTGGTTATCGCCACGCCGCCGGCAACCCACTACGCGATTGCTCGCGATTGCATGGAGCACGGCCTGCACGTGCTGGTGGAGAAACCGATCACGCTCAACAGCGAAGACGCCGGGCAGTTGATCCAGGTGGCTAGCGAAAACGATGTTCGTTTGATGGTTGGCCACACGTTTGAATATAACTCGGCCGTGCGCGCCATCAAGCAGATGATTCAGGATGGCGAACTGGGTGACATTTATTACATCGATGCCATCCGCGCCAGCCTTGGCCTCTTCCAGACGAAGGCCAATGTCGTATGGGACCTGGCTCCGCATGATATCTCCATCTTGCGCTATCTGCTGGATGCCGATCCCATATCCGTTAATACCCACGGTTCGTCATGCGTGCAGGAAGGCATTGAGGATGTAGCCTATACCACCCTTATGTTTCCTAAAAACATCATGGCTCATATCCGCTCCAGCTGGCTCGATCCGTCGAAACAACGGCGCATTACTGTCGTCGGCAGCGAGAAGATGGTCATGTATGACGATGTCGAACCGCTGGAGAAGATCAAGATCTATGATAAGGGAGTGAAGGCCATCCGGCACACGGATACTTTTGGTGAATTCAGCTTCGCCTATCATTATGGCGATGTGATCATCCCCTACATCCGCTTTGAAGAACCGCTTCGGGTGCAATGCCAACATTTTCTCGACTGCATCAACAAGGGCGAGCAGCCGCAGACGGATGGTCTGAACGGGATGCGCGTCGTCCAGGTT
Source organism: Promineifilum sp. (assembly GCA_018058545.1). Taxonomy (GTDB): domain Bacteria; phylum Chloroflexota; class Anaerolineae; order Promineifilales; family Promineifilaceae; genus Promineifilum. The sequence goes on from JAGOZU010000002.1 coordinate 20,052, forward strand.
GTTGAAGCGGCGCAACGTTCGATGAAGAACGGCGGAAATACGGTATTTGTGAATCAAAACGGGCACGGTGATCCGGCCGATATCAAGCGCAGCAGGGAACTGACCAATGCCTGATATCTCCGAGAATGTCCTGCTGGAGGAACCCGGCACGATTGACGAGGGCGTGTCGTTGGGATATCCCACCGGTCGCGCCATCGCCGACCAAACCCTGCGTATCGGCAGCGGGGCCAACATTCGTTCCGGCACGACCATCTATGCCGGCACGACGATCGGCCGCGGCTTGCAGACCGGGCATAACGTCGTCATCCGCGAGGAAAACGTCATCGGCGATAACGTCGGTATCTGGAGCAATTCGGTCATCGACTATGGTTGCCGCATCGGCAATAACGTCAAGATCCACAGCAACGTCTATGTCGCTCAATTCACCACGATAGAGGACGATGCTTTTCTTGCGCCGGGGGTCAGCGTCGCCAACGATATGCGGCCGCTGTGCGCCGAATGCACGCATGCCGGTGGGCCGACCATCAAACGCGGCGCGCGCATCGGCGTCAATGTGACCATTCTGCCCCGCGTGGTCATCGGGGAGTATGCCCTGGTTGGCGCGGGCGCGGTCGTCACGAAGGATGTGCCGCCGCACGCGGTCGTCTATGGCAATCCGGCTCGCGTGGTGACGACGGTTGATGAGATCGACTGTCCGCTGCATCCCGGCGAGAAGGCTTACATTAACGGGCTGAGGCACGACTGCAGCGCACAATAAGTGATTTGGAAAACAACGCAAGATCGGTTCATTATATCGAACGTCAGCCCGTGGAAAAATCGAAAGCTTAACCCCCAAACCCTCAAACAGTAAGGTAGAGAAACCACATGGAAATCCCATTTGTCGATCTGAAAGCACAATATCGCCAGATAAAGGACGAAGTCGACCCGGCCGTGTTGGCAGTCATGCAGCGCGGCGACTTCGTGCTGGGTGGCGCCGTATCCGAGTTTGAGCGTGAATTCGCCGAATATTGCAACACAGAGCACTGCGTCGGCGTTGATTCCGGTTATTCGGCGCTGGAGCTTATCGTGCGGGCATATGATATCGGCCCCGGCGATGAGGTCATAACCGCCGCCAATACGTTCATCGCCACGACGCTGGCGATATCCAACACCGGTGCGACGCCGGTGCTGGTCGATTGCGACCCACAGACCTACAACATCGACCCGACCAAGATCGAAGCGGCCATCACGCCGCGAACGAAGGCCATCATGCCGGTGCATCTCTATGGGCAGACGGCCGATATGGACGCCATTGTTGGTATCGCTCGCAAGCACGGCTTGTTCGTTTTTGAAGATGCGGCCCAGGCCAGCGGCGCGCGATACAAGGGGCGCCCGGCTGGAAGTCTGGGTGATGCCGCCGCGTTTAGCTTTTATCCCGGCAAGAACCTGGGGGCCTATGGAGACGGCGGGGCGGTGACCACGAGCGATGCCGCCATCGCCGAGAAAATTCGGCTGCTGCGCAATATCGGTCAGAAGGTGAAGTACTATCACGAGGTGAAGGGATTTAATCATCGTCTGGATACAGTGCAGGCAGCGGTGCTCAGGGTGAAACTGCCGTACCTTGATGGCTGGAACGCCAGTCGCCGCCGTGCCGCCGCCACATACGCCGAGATGCTGGCCGGGCTGCCGATCGTCGCGCCGGAAACGACCGATTATGCCGAGCATATCTTCCATCTCTATGTAGTTCGGGTGTCCGGAGGGCGCGAGGCGCTGATGGACCACCTGAAGGAGATGGGAGTTGCCACCGGCCTGCATTATCCGATTCCTATCCACCTGCAGCCGGCCTACACCGAGTTGGGCTATAAACGGGGGGACTTTCCGGTGACGGAGGCTTATGCCGAGGAGATTGTATCTCTGCCGATTTTTCCGGAACTGGATGACGAGAAGGTGAGCTACGTCGTCAACGCCATTCGCGCGTTCATGGCGGAACATGAGAACTTGCCTGAGGCGGTAGCGGTCGGCTAGAAATATCGGTATACGTAGGGAATGGGCGGCACGGTGGATGTGTCGCCCACCCTCTGATCCTGTCATGAGAAGCACGGTTGAACAAGATAGTCCCTATCGAGGGATAGCAGCACCCCGATCAAGGCAACGAGCGGAACCAAAATACCCGTGGATGGGTGAGTGGTGGTTTCTCCTGTTGGCGTTCCTGTTCCTGGCCGAGTCATTTGTCCCGTTCCTTCGATGGCCTCTTGGGCTACCTAAAGCCGTGGAAATCAGTATTCACGGATTCACCGGGCTAATCTTATTGGCCGCCTTTGCGATTATGTTGAAAGAGGACAGGATTCCCAAAGGCATATTGGTTGTTTTAGGTATCACCTTTATCTGGGGCATCGTGGCCTTTTATGAGGGACAATCTATCCCTGCATTTATATGGGGGTGGTATCGGATGTTCAAGTATCCGCTTATCGGTTTATTTGCCTACTTGGTCATCGATGATCCTAGGGACTTTGCCAAATGGTTTTTAAGATTTTGCCTGGCGTTTTTGGCGTTTCAGGTTAGCGTGCAGGTCATCATGTATGCATTAGGGTTTCCGACCGGCGATGCGATGGGAGGCACGTTCGGCTGGAAAGGGTCTGCCCCTTTTCTTATGTTGGTGTTCTTCATCACCAGCATAATGTTAGGACAATGGTTGGCAACGCGCAGTGTGAAATATCTGGCGCTCGTTTTAGTGCTGGGTTTTTTGGGAAGCATCTTGAGCATAACCAAGTTCTACTTAATCGGATTGATTCTAATGCTTGGAGTAGCTGCCTTGATTCAGATCATTTGGAGCGGCAAGCTACGTCAGTTTTTGGTATTTCACCTGCTTTTTATCGTAATCGGAGCCGTCTTCCTGCCTATTTATAATAATTTTCTGGTTCAACAAGGTATGTCGACAATCCAGGAATTTCTGCAAGACGACAAATTAGAGGCATACTTGTTTACCGTAAACGAAAATGTTGGCGGGAATTATTATTTGGGGCGTGGTCAGTCAATCGTCTATGGTTGGCAACAAATACAACGTGACTCTGTCACGACTATGTTCGGCCATGGATTAGGTAGCCGATCCAATAGCTCTTTCCTGGGAATAGGTGGAATCCGTTATCAGGACGATGTGTATGGTGGCGTTTCAAGTTCGGGTTTGGGGACCTGGATTCAGGAATATGGGTTGATTGGATTGATGGTGTTCCTGTTAATTGTAGTCCTGATTAACATGCGATTATTTAAGATCACACGTCGGATCACAGATCCCTATCAACTCTCACTCACATATGGCTTGATCCTTTTCACTTCCTGTTTGCCGGTCTGGTTATTCTATATTGATCTCACGGTCGCCAGTGCAATGGCGATTTTATACTGTGTATCTCTTGGCTATATTTTCCGCCTGGGTGCGCGGCCTGCCACGTCCACCATCCATTCGATACCTGGTCGTCTACAGCGATAGTCGATTGACCACTCCATAGCCTCGGGCGCCATGTGAGCCGTGGCTCGGGTTTTCCGGGTTATGTGGATGATCTGGGATTATGTGGTTATTCCCGACTGGCCGCATCGCCTGTTCTTGCCGTTCCCTTTAGTTTTGTCGTAAGTCGCAGAGCCTATAATTTATTAGCTGGAGTCTGGGCGCAAACGCCACAAGTTTGCGGCGACAACAGGTATTTTCCGAGTCTGTGTCGGCTGATTCCGGAGTTTGTTGCTGGAGAATTACATGAGGAAAAAGAAGATCGCCTTCATTGGAGTTAAAGCATTACCCGCCAAAGCGGCCGTTGACGCTGTTGTGCAAAGAATCGCCACCTCCTTTGATCATGAGCGATTCGAGCCAACCGTTTATGTCAGCAATAAAGAGGTGGCTGAGGGGACGGTCGTGCCCGGCGTGCGTCTCATTCGAGTTCCAAGCGTACCAGGTAAGTTCACCCGGGCCACGGTTACTTTTCTAATGGCCGCCCTGCATGCGCTATTCCTGGGTGATTATGACCTTATCAATATCCACAGTGTGGAAACTGGTTTTGTGCTGCCGTTGTTACGCTTGCGCTATAAGGTGATCGCGACGTCGCATGGATTGCACAGTTTGGTTCCCGTAGAGTACAACCAATGGGGGTTGGCAAGGTACTTCTTCAAGGCGTGTGAATATCCGTTCATGTATCTTTCGACTGTTCGAACCAGCGTTTCGCTGCCGGACGCGAATTTTCTGGAGGAGAGATATGGTCGTGATGTCAGGTATCTGCCTAACGGTATCCAGCTGGAGGAACTGAAGATCAAGGAAGCCCGTGATTTTTTGGCAGGCCAGGGCTTGCAGCCGGGCAACTATATGATTTTCACCGCGGGCCGAAATATCCCGCGCAAGGGCTGTCATTATGTCCTCCAGGCCATGCAGCAGATCGAGGATGATTTGCCGCTGCTTATCCTGGGCGACCCGGCATTTGATCTAAAGTATCATCAGCAACTTTTGTCGCTGGCTGATGGGCGGACGCGATTTGGCGGGTTTGTTTCCGATAAGGGATTGCTCTTCGCGCTGATGCAGATGTCCCGCCTCTTCCTGTTTCCGACTACCTATGAAGCGATGGCTATCACCCTGCTGGAAGTTGCCGCGCTGAAAACGCCACTCCTTGCCAGTGACCTGCCGGAGAATCGCGCTGTTTTGCCGGAGGAGGCGTTATTTTTCAAATCGGGCGATGTGGATGATTTGCGTGAGAAGATGATCTGGGCTTTGAGCCATCCGGATGAGATGCGTGATTTGGCGGAACGCGCCGAGAATGTCGTGCGCGAGCATTTCCAGTGGCGGCATGTGGTCGACCAATATGAAGAGGTGTACGAGGCTTTGCTATAGGCGGCCTGCTCGTGCAACCGGTGGATCACGCAAGACATCGCATGATTTGGTTGGCTTATGCGGAAAGCGCTCCCTATTTTCATGGATGATCGATGATATGGCCGGACAGTTTATGCCTTTTGTGAACGGTCTCTCCAGGAAGTGGACAGGATTGAAATGAAAATTCTAATGGTTAACAGCTTTAACTATATGCGGGGAGGCGCCGAACGTTGTTTCTTCGACCTATCTGACTTACTTCGCAGTCATGGCCATGAGGTTATCCCTTTTTGCATGGACCATCCGCAGAATCTCCCCTCGGAATTCAGCGATGATTTTGTAAGCTATATTGACTTTCCAACCGAGATGGGAAAGCCCGGCATCAGCTCCAAAGTACGCGTGTTGGAGCGGGTGCTCTATTCCCGAGAAGCGAAGCGAAAGGTTGAGGCGCTGATCGATAGGGTGAAGCCCGACCTGATACATATCCACGGCTTTATCCACGAGATGTCGACCTCGATCCTGCCGGCGATGAAGTCGGCCGGGTTGCCGGTGGTTCAGACTTTGCACGATTATAAAATCGTCTGCCCGAATACATCTTTTGTGTCACACGGCCATATTTGTGAGGCCTGCAAAGGGGGCAAGTATTACAACATGACCCGCTATCGCTGCAAGCGTGGGTCGCTTAGCGCCAGTCTGCTGGCATCTGTGGAGATGTATTTCCACGAAGCCTTTCGCCTGTACGAGCCCAATGTTGATCTGTTCATCGCGCCCAGCCAGTTCTTAGCCGACAAAGTCGTTGAGCATGGTGTTCGCAAGCCGCTCACCGTCATCCCAAACTTCATTCGTCCGGACAGTTTTCAACCCGCCTATGAAGCGGATAACTACTTTGTCTTTGCCGGACGCCTTGTACGCATGAAGGGGGTTCTCACCCTGTTGGAGGCGGTGCGTCGGGTGAAAACCGATGCCGAGCTGGTCATCGCCGGCGCGGGTGAACTGGAACCTGAATTGCATCAGTTTGTGGAAGATAACCATCTGACAAATGTGAGGTTTGCAGGGCATCTGAATACGGCCGACCTGGCTAAACTTGTCCAGCGAGCCATCTTCACCGTGATAGCGTCGGAAGGGTATGAGAATTATCCGATGACCGTCATCGAATCCTTTGCCTGCGGCACGCCGGTAATTGGTTCCAGGATCGGCGGCATTCCCGAACAGATCATCCACGGCGAAAACGGCCTCCTGTTCGAGCCGGGTGACGCCGCCGGTCTGGCGGAGCAGATGCAACGGTTGCTGGATAATCGCGCCGAGGCGCTGGAGATGGGCCGCGCCGGACGCAAACAAACGCAGGAACTTAATGGTCCTGTAGCCCATTATGAGCAGACTATCGCAGCTTACCAATCGGTCCTTTGAGGTGCCATCATCCGCACGTAAGAGGCGTTGTAAGCCAATCTGTATACTCTTGAGACGTAAGAGACAGGGTGTCTCAAGATAGATATGCGTTATCATATTGGGAGATTGGTGGCATTAAGCCAAACAGGGCAAGTATTCGAAATGGGTCAAGCGTTGCATCGCCTTGACCTAACATGTCTGGCTTGCTCCAGGGATAAGGCATTGAGCGTTTAACGAAGGACCACACCGGAATTATTGTCGTATGAAAATGTTACACATGACCAAAGAGCGCAAGGGGAAGTTCCATCCCGAACACATCAGAAATGTGGTGCGTCGCCGCTATTACCTGGACCTGTCGTCGGACTATCGGGACTCGCTGGTCCTTGCCGGAACAGGACGCAGCGGCACCACCTGGATATCCGAGGTTATTAACTATCGTAACGAATATCGGCTGATGGATGAGCCTGACCGTAATGTTCGAATCGAAGCCTTCGCGCATTTCAACGCGATCCAGTACATCCGCCCCGATGACGATAACCCCGCCTGGATTGAGCCGGTGGGTCTGTCGCTATCCGGTCGATTGCGAAACGATTGGTCCGACCGCTTTAACACGCGCATCATATCCAATAAGCGACTGATCAAGTTCATTCGCGCCAGCTTGTATCTCAAGTGGATGGTAAACCACTTTCCAGGCCTAAAAGTGGCCTTCCTGATGCGCCACCCATGCGCTGTTTGTCTCTCCCAGTCACGGCTCGAATGGGAAATAGACCTGAGCGATATTTTACTTGTCCAGCCGCAACTTATGGAAGATTTCCTGGAGCCGTTCCGCACCCAGATTGCTGCGGCCGATACGCTGTTCGAGAAGCGACTGTGGATGTGGTGCGTCGATAATTATGTCGCGCTTTCTCAATTGGAAACCGGAGACGTACATCTGGCATTCTATGAATCATTCTGCGAGGAGCCGGAGCAAGAGATCGAGCGCTTGTTCAACTTCTATGACAAGCAATGGGATATCTCGGTCTATGAGGCCATGCGGAAGCCATCGAATTCAAGCAAGCCCGACAGCGCCATCGTCACAGGTAAGAACCGTGTCGACAGCTGGATGAAGCATATCACCGATGAACAGCGTGAACTGGCTCGACGTATGTTGCATCAGTTTGGCCTGGATACCATTTACTCGGTTGATTCACCTTTGCCTGATACTGACGCTGCTTGGGAAATGTTGGCGCGCCCGGCGCAACCTGTCGCCTTCCAACCGCCCGCCCGCCAGCACTCTGGCTCGTGAGCGAATTCTGAAACCTTTATGAGGAGTTGACGCCGTATGAAAGTAGGGATTCTTGCCGGCGGCCACGGCACACGGCTGGCCGAAGAAACGGAGATTAAACCCAAGCCTATGGTGGAGATCGGCGGCCGTCCGATTCTCTGGCATATCATGATGCATTATGCCCATTACGGCCATGAAAATTTTGTCGTGGCTCTGGGCTATAAGGGCGAGGTCATCAAGCGCTACATGGTCGACTACTGTTCACTGAACAGCAATTTGACGGTGAGCCTTAAGGACGGCCGTGTCGAGCAGCACGGCAACAACGGCATCCAGGATTGGACGGTTGAGCTGATCGACACCGGTCTGAACACCATGACCGGCGGCCGCATCAAGCGTCTGCAACCCTATATGGGCGATTCGACGTTTATGCTTACCTGGGGCGACGGCGTCTCGACGGTCGATCTGGATCGCCTTCTGGCTTTCCATCGCCATCACGGCCGTTTGCTCACCATGACCGCCGTGCGACCGCCCGCCCGCTATGGGCACATGGAGTTCGACGGCGACCGCATCCGCGAGTTCACCGAGAAGCCACAAACGGCCGAGGGATGGATCAATGGCGCGTTCTTCGTCGTCGAGCCGCAGGTGTTTGACTATATCGACGGCGACGATACCCAATTTGAGAAGGAACCTCTGGAACGTCTGGCGGCCGACGGCGAATTGATGGCCTACAAACATGAAGGGTTCTGGCAATGTATGGACACCCGGCGCGACAAGTATGTGCTGGAAAAATTGTGGGACAGCGGGCAAGCCCCCTGGAAGATTTGGTAGGAGCTAAGTGAACTAAAATGCGTGTATTAGTGACTGGTCATAACGGTTACGTGGGCACGGTTCTGGTGCCTATGCTTTTGGAAGCGGGTCATGATGTCGTTGGTCTGGACACGAATCTGTTCCAGGAGGCGACGTTCGGCGATGATGTCACCGCCGCTATTCCGGCCATCAACAAGGATGTGCGCGATGTGACTCACGCGGATGTCGACGGCTTCGACGCCATCCTCCATCTGGCCGGCCTCTCCAACGATCCGTTGGGAGACCTGAACCCCGAGTTGACGTATGAGATCAACCATCGGGCTTCGGTTCGACTGGCGGAGATCGCCAAGGAGTTGGGCGTCGAGCGGTATATCTTCTCGTCTTCGTGCAGCAACTACGGCGCAGGGGTGGATGATTGGCTCAATGAGGAGTCGGCATTCAATCCGGTGACGCCTTACGGCCGTTCCAAGGTCATGGTCGAGCAAGATGTCGCCAAGCTGGCCGACGATAATTTCAGCCCAACCTTCCTGCGCAGCTCGACCGCCTATGGCGTATCGCCCCGGTTGCGTTTCGACCTGGTGATCAACAACCTGACCGCCTGGGCCTACACTACCGGACTGGTTTACCTGAAAAGCGACGGCACGCCCTGGCGGCCGGTGGTCCACATCGAGGACATGGCCTTGGCCTTCGTGGCCGCACTCCATGCGCCGCGCGAGTTGATCCATAACGAGGCGTTCAACGTCGGCCGCCCGGAAGAGAACTATCGCATCCGCGAGTTGGCCGAGATCGTCGCCGAGGTCGTTCCCGGCAGCCGTGTCGAGTTCGCCGAGGGCGCCAGCGCCGACAAGCGCAACTATCGCGTCGACAGCAGCAAGATCGCCCGCACCCTGCCTGAATTCAAGCCCAAGTGGACGGCGCGCAAGGGCGCCCAGGAACTCTACGAGGCTTATCAGAAGATCGGCCTCCAGGTTGAGGAGTTCGAAGGACCTCGCTACCGTCGCATCGACCACATCAAGATGCTTATTAATGAAGGGCGTCTTGATGAGCGGTTGCGCTGGCGCACCGCCGTGCCTGTCTGACAGCCGGTGGGGTCAAGAATTCCGGCTCGTTCCGCGCAAGCGCTCACCGATGGCCGGGGCAGGTTATCATCCCGCCCCGGCAACATGAAGAAAATTATGTCAATCTATAAAAATGAAACCACGGACCGCATCTCCGGTTCTTCCAACCTGGAGACGATCATCGCTTTCGGCGAGACGCCACTGGCCGATCGGTTGCTTCGGGCCGATCAGCTTGACGAGCCGGACTTGATGGCGCCGTTGACGCTGGTCTTCTGCCCCGACACATCGCTGGCCCAGATCCGCGAGACGGTCAATCCCGAGATTCTGTTTTACGCAGAATATCCCTATTTCTCATCCGTTTCGCCGTCGCTCCTGAAGCATTTCCGTGAGAGCGCCGAATACATCATGGACACGCGGCCGCTTGGCCCCGATAGCCTGGTAATGGAAGCGGCCAGCAACGACGGTTACATGCTGAAGAACTTCGCCGAACGAGGCATCCCCGTGCTGGGTATCGATCCGTCGGTCGCCCCGGCCACGGCGGCCCAGGAAGCCGGCATCCCCACGATGATCACCTTCTTCACCCGCGACCTGGCCCGGCAATTGGTGGATGAGGGCAAGGCGGCCGATGTCTTCCTGGCCAATAATGTTTTGGCCCATGTGCCCGATCTCAACGGTTTTGTGGCCGGCATCAAGACCGTGCTGAAGCCGGCAGGGGTGGCCGTCATCGAGTGCCCCTACGTCGTCGACCTGGTTGACCATGTGGAGTTTGACACCATCTATCATCAGCACCTCTGCTATTATTCGGTGACGGCGCTGGACAAGCTGTTTCGTCGGCATGGTCTGTATCTGAACGACGTCAAGCGGACGAAGATCCATGGCGGGTCGCTGCGGCTGTTTGTCGAGCCGCAGGAGAACGTCAGCCCGGTTGTGCGGGAGCTTCTGGCTACCGAGCGCGAGCGCAAGGTGGATCGCATCGACTATTACCTTGATTTCGCCGATCGAATACAGAATGTCAAGGACAACCTGCTGGCTATCCTGCGCGATCTGAAGGCGCAAGGCTGCCGAATCGCCGCCTATGGCGCTGCGGCCAAGGCCACGACGATGCTGGCCTATTGCGAGATCGATTCGTCGCTGGTCGACTATGTCGTCGATCTGAACAAATACAAGCACGGCCGCTACATGGGTGGCAACCACCTGCCAATCTATCCGGTCGAAAAACTCCTGGAGGATCAGCCAGACTATGTCCTGATCCTGGCCTGGAACTTCGCCGAAGAGATCATGCGCCAGCAGTCTGCCTATCGCGAGGCTGGGGGCAAGTTCATCATCCCCATCCCTGAACCGCATATCGTTTGAAATGAGTGTTGGAACGTGACATCGACTACACAGCAAGCTGGAACATCGAACAACGAGGGGCGCACTTTGCATAAATGGCTCCGTAAATTGAGGGCAATCGGCAAGCAGTTTGTCCTCACTGTTATCGGCGAAGATCGTTTCCTGCGGCGACGCGCTGCACGACAGATTGCGAGCGGTAAGCCGTTGTTACTCGTACATACGATGGGTAAGGTGGGGTCAACCTCCATTGCCGCCTCGCTGAAAGCCAGCGATCTGCGACGGACGATGACGATTTACCAGCCTCACTTCCTCAGTGATGAGGGCATCGCCTTTGCCGAAGCGCTGGCCATCAGTAACGCCGGCAGTTGGGACAATCTGACCCAAAAAGGTCGAGCGGGGTATCTGCGCAACCGCTTGCTAAATGATGAGTTGCTCCGGTTGCGGGCGGCAGGCGGTCGAGTCAAGATCATTACTGTCGTACGCGACCCGCTGGCGACCAATGTCTCCGGCTTCTTCCATAACTCTCGCTGGTGGCCGGCCGAGCTAAACGCTCGTTGCCAATCGGCCACACCGGACTGCCTGGCTGCCCTGGAACGCTATTTTCTGGATCACTATACCCATGATGTACCCAATACATGGTTTGATATGGAAGTGAAGGCGCTCTACGGCATTGACGTGTTCGCTGAGCCGTTTGATATCGCTCGTGGGTATACTATCTACCGTAATGACTTCGCTGATGTTCTGGTCATGAAGCTGGAGCGGATGAACGAGTGTGTCGCCGACGCTATGCATGACTTCCTTGGCCTGAAGAACTTCCAATTGATGGAGAGCAACACGGCCGATGATAAAGGATACGCCGATGTCTATGTTGCTTTCCGCAAGCGAGTGGCGCTGCCGGAATCCTATCTTGACCGCATGTACACCTCACGCATTGCCCGCCAATTTTACTCGCCGGAAGAGATCGCTGCCTTTCGTCAAAAATGGTCAGTGGCTCGCGTTCCGGAGGTTAAGTAAGCCCAAATGCCTCGATCGTCGCTGCGGCAAAGCGTCACGCGCGTCACGATGCGCACCTACCATACGTTGCGACATCAAGCTCAGGATAGTGGGCTGCTCCCGGCTTCGACTGATTACACCCGCTTTCTGTGTGTCGGCAATCCACGCACCGGCTCCACCTTACTCATGCGCTCGCTCAACAACCACAGCCGCATTGTTGGCTATGGCGAGATCGTCAAGGATATTGACCGCTACCCCGGTCATTACCACGAGTTTGGCAATGGTGAGACAATCTTCCAGCGCGATCCGGCGGCTTTTCTGGAGACCAGAGTATTTTGTAAGTATCCGCCAATCGTTGATGCAGTGGGCTTTAAAATATTCTATCATCATGCGCCACGCGACACGGCCTGGGGACAGGCCGTATGGGATTATGTGCTGGGTCAACCCAATCTGAAAATTCTGCATCTCAAGCGCCACAACCTGCTTAAAGTATTTTTGTCCAGGAAGCAGGCTCGCCGTTCGGGAGAGTATATAAAATACTCCAATGACGTTGATGACGCGATGGAGCTTGACCCAGACGAAGCCAGGGAATTTTTTGAATACATGCGAGCGAGTGAGGCGGAGTATGATGTCCTACTGAGCGGACGGCCGCTGATGGAGGTCATTTACGAGGAGCTATCTCGTGATTATGACGGCATCATGCGCGACATCCAGTCATTCCTGGGGGTCAACTATGAAGATGTGAAGCACGGCACTGAGAAGCGTCACAAACGCTCGCTGGCTTCCCAGATCAAGAACTACGCTGAGTTAAAAGATCGCTTTCTTGGCTCACCCTGGGAATCGTTCTTCACTGAATGAATTGGCGCGGTCCAGTGAACCGTCCGGCCATCGATCGCAAATAACAACCATGAAACGATCTGCCCTTCTCCTGACCATGCTGCTCCTGGCGACCATCCTGCCCGCGCGGCTGTGGGCCGAACCGGCCACATCTCTCGCCAACATCCCGCCTTCCGCCTTTTTCCCCATCTACGAGACCGGCGCAGGTTGGGACGCGAAAGAGTACACGACGGCCATCGCCTTTGGCGACGTGGACGGCGACGGCCGCGACGAGGCGGTGATCGGCCGCCACGGGGCGACCGGTCCGCGCCTGTTAATGATCGATGACGCCGCGGCCGGGTATGCCTTGCTATGGACTTTCGGGGAAGGGTGGGGTGTGGCCGCCTGGCCAACAGCCGTGGCTTTCGGTGACCTGGACGGCGACGGCCGCGACGAGCTGGCTGTGGCCCGATTCACGGGTTATAACGAGCGCGTCCTGGTCTTCGATGACGCGACGGCCGGCTTCGCTCTTCTGGCTCAGTTCGGCAAGGAATGGTCTTCGGCGGTTCACGCCACCGACATCGCCCTGGGGGATATCGACGGCGACGGGCGCGACGAGCTTGGTATCGCCACCAATGCCACCGAGGGGCCGCGCATCTTCATCCATGAGGATGCCGAAGTCGAATTTGCACCGCTGTGGAGCACCGGCGAGACCTGGGGCGCGGCGGCGATGGCCACGGCGATAGCTTTCGGCGATGCCGACGGCGACGGCGTGGATGAGATCGCCATTGGCCGCAACCACGATGCCCACGCGCGCTATTTCGTCCATAACGGCGCGCCGGATTTCGGGCTGCTGCTGCAGGCGGGCGAGACCTGGGGGCCAGGTCCCTACACCACTGATGTCGCATTCGGCAATGTGGACGACGACCCGGCCGAGGAGCTGGGCGTGACCCGCAAAGCCAGCCTCAATGCGCGCGCTTTTATCTACGATGACGCCGCCGCCGGATTTGCCCTCCTGACGCAGTTTGGACAGACATGGGCTTTCAACGCCTACGCGACGAGCATCGCCTTTGGTGATGTGGACGGTGACGGCCGCGACGAGATCGGGCTGGCGCGGGTGGCCACGATCAACGAGCGGTTCGCCGTGTTTGACGACGCCATGCCCGGCGGCAGATTGCAACCATTCGATGAGCTATGGGGCGGCGGCGACGAGTGGCCGGGAGAACATTATGCGACGTCGATCGCCTTTGGGCATGTCGATCCGGCCACCCCGGAGGCGGAACTGGGCGTGGGTCGCTTCGCGGATAGTGAGGCGCGCTATTTCATCCTGTCGCGCGGCTGGACGGGATGGGCGCCATTTGTGGGTGGGTCGACCATGGCGGAAGGGCCGTTGAACCCTTAAATCGGCCGCCGGCTTGTCCGGCCCATATTTGTCGCGAGGTATCCGGCATATGGCTGTTGCTATGATGAACCTGAAGGATTTACTGGCGAGCTGGAAAGCGGCCGTCGATGGCACAACCCACCCGCAGCCTCCGGACTATGGCGGGCCGGACGTCATGTTCGATCGCTTCACGGAGAAGTCGGGCGAGGTCGAGACGGGCGCGTGTTTCGTGGCTCGCGTGCGCACCGGCAGCGACGGACATCCCTACATCGGGCAAGCCATCGAGCGCGGCGCGCGCCTGATCCTGGCCCAACGGCCGGCGGCCGAGGTGGGGGTCATCGTGCCGGAGGACGTCGGCTATCTGCTGGTGGAGGACACGGCCGAGGCGCAGGCGTGGCTGGCCGCCGCTGCGGAACGCTTCCCCAGCCGGGAGCTGATGATGATCGGCATCACCGGCACGGACGGCAAGACGACGACGGCCAATATCCTGTTCAATATATTGCGGGCGGCGGGGATTCAGGCCGGGTTGCTGAGCACGATCAAGGCCGACATCGGCGGGGCGGAGGAGCTGCTGGAGCTGCACGTGACCACGCCGGAGTCGCCAGTGGTGCAGCGCTATTTGCGACGTATGGCCGACGCAGGTCTGACTCATTGCGTGCTGGAGGTGACATCGCACGCGCTGGCGCAGCACCGGGTGGCCGCTGTGGATTTCGATATGGCCGTGGTGACCAACATCACCCACGAACATCTGGACTATCATGGCAGCTACGAGGCCTATTTCGCCGCCAAGCGGAGGCTGTTTGAGTATCTGTCGGCCGATTTCATCCATGTCCCCACGCACAACAGAGACAAGATCGAGCTGAGGCGAACGGCCATCCTGAACCGCGACGACCGCTCTTTTGGGCCATTGGATGAGTTCCTGGCGGGCCTACCGGTGGAGGTGGTCACCTACGGCCTGGATGCCGAGGCAAACGTGACGGCGAGCGACATCGTGTATGGGCCGTATGAGACGGCGCTGACGGTGCGCGTGGACGGGAAGTCGCTGCTGGTGCGCGCGCCACTGCCGGGATCTTTCAACGTTCATAACATGCTGGCGGCGTCGGCCGCGGCGTCGGCGTTGGGCGTCGCGCCGGAGACGATCCGCGAGGGGCTGGAAGGAATGGGGACACTGAGCGGCCGCATGGAGCGCATCGACCGTGGGCAGCCGTTTCTGGTGGTGGTGGATTTTGCCCACACCCCCAACGCGCTGGAACGGGCGATTGGGGCGGCGCGGGGGATGATCGATGGCGGCCGGGTCATCGCCGTGTTCGGCAGCGCGGGCAAGCGGGACGTGGCCAAGCGACGTTTGATGGCCGAGGCGTCGGCGCGAACGGCCGACTTGTCGGTGCTGACGGCCGAGGACCCGCGCACGGAGTCGCTGGACGAGATTCTGGCGATGATGGCCGGGGCGGCCGAGGCGACGGGGGGCGTCGAAGGTGAGACATTCTGGCGGGTTCGCGACCGGGGGCGGGCGATTCATTTCGCGCTGGGGCTGGCGCGGCCGGGGGATGTGGTGCTCATCTGCGGCAAGGGACACGAGCAGTCGATGTGCTTTGGCGTGGTGGAATATCCCTGGGACGACCGGCAGGCGACGGTGACGGCGCTGGAAGCATTTCTGGCGGGCGGGGAGATGGCCGACCTGGGCCTGCCGACATTTGATTAGCGCCGTTTATTCGATCTCTTATTTCGTATCCGCTCATTTGTGTTACAATGGCCGCATTATTGCGAGGCTGCAATAGTGCGCCGGAAACAGCAAGTCATCGAGGGGTCTCATGATCGAGGTTATAATCGACAGCATACGCGTCAGCCTGGTGTCCCAGCATCGGATTGTGCTCCTGCGCGAGATGGACAGCGACCGACAACTTCCCATTTGGATCGGGCCTTGTGAGGCGGACGCCATCACCATCGAATTGCAGGACGTCAAGGTGGCGCGTCCATTGACCCAGGATTTACTCAAGATCGTCATCACCGAATTGGGCGGCACGCTCTCCCATGTGCTGATTAAGGAACTGAACGAGAGCGTCTTCCATGCTCGCCTGTTCATCAATATGGAGGACGAGGACGAGCCGCGCGAGATCGATTGCCGTCCGTCGGATGCCATCGCCCTGGCCGTGCGGGCCAAGGTGCCGATCTTCATCTCCGAGGAGGTCATGAATGTGGCCGGCGTGGAGCCGGAGCCGGATATTCAGACAGCCGGAGATGAATCGGGCGAGGAACTGATCGATGCCGCCGACCTGGATGCCTTCAGTGACTTCCTTAACACACTGGATTTCGGCGACTTTGGCGGCGAACCGGACGAGCCGGGCGACGACCCGCTCTGAGCGACCGGCCGGAATCATCGGCGGATGCGTGCCGCCGCCTGTTGTTATGCGGTCTGTGACGTGAAACGCGCCCCATTTGGCCCGCGCGTTCCACGTCTTGTTTTTCTCTGATGGATACGATAGAAGAACGCCTGCCCCCCCATAGCGTCGAGGCCGAGGAAGCCGTCCTGGGTTCCCTGATCATCGATCCCGATGCGATATTCGAGGTATCCGGTTTTCTGAAGCCGGAGGCCTTCTATCGCGCCCAAAACCGCTGGATCTATGAATCGATCCTGGCCCTGAACGAGCGACGGGTCCCCCTCGACGTGGTTACGCTAATCGAGGAACTGCGCCGCCGCGAGCAACTGAACGAGATCGGCGGCGAGCCGACGGTGATCAACCTGCTGAACGCCGTGCCGACGTCGATCAACGTCGAGGCCTACGGCAGGATGGTGGACGCGGCCGGCATCCGGCGCAAGCTCCTCCTGGCGGCCGGGTCCATCGCCCGGCTGGCCTACGACGAGGCTGAGGATATCAACGTCGTACTCGATCGGTCGGAGCAGGCGCTATTCAGCATCAGCGAGCAGCGCACCGACCGCGCTCTGAAGCCGGTGAAGGAGATCGCCGGGGAGTATCTGGAGCGCATCGAGCTGTTGCGGGAGCGGGGCGACGAGTTTATCGGCATTCCCACGGGCTTCATCGAACTGGACCGGATGCTGAGCGGCCTGAACAAATCCGATCTGATTATCATCGCCGCGCGGCCGGGTATGGGCAAGACGGCGCTGCAGAACGCGGTGGCCCTTCACGCGGCGCGACGCTACGACAAGCGGGTGGCCATGTTCAATCTGGAGATGAGCGGCGAGCAGCTGGTGCAGCGCATGATCGCCGCCGAGACGCGCATCGATTCCCAGCGCTTGCGGCGGGGTGATCTGGCCGATCATGAGTGGGCCATCTTCCTGGAGGCGCTCGGCCGTCTGAGCGAGTCGAAGATCTTCATCGATGATACCCCGTCGATCACCCCCATGCAGCTGCGGACGAAGTGCCGCCGGCTGTATGCCGAGCACGGGCTTGATTTGGTGATGATCGACTACTTGCAGTTGATGCAGGCCGAGCATCCGACCAGCAATCGGGTGCAGGAAGTCAGCGAGATTTCGCGCGAGCTGAAGGGGTTGGCCCGCGAGCTGAATGTGCCGGTGGTGGCCGCGGCGCAGCTCAGTCGAGCGGTGGAGTCGCGGCAGAACAAGCGGCCGGTGTTGTCTGACCTGCGTGATTCGGGAAGTATCGAACAGGACGCCGACGTGGTCATGTTCATCTACCGCGATGATTACTATAATCCGGAGACATCGGAACGGCCGAATGTCGCCGAGGTCAACGTGGCCAAGCATCGTAACGGCCCGACGGGGGCCATCGACCTGTTTTGGCACGGCCAGCTGGCGACCTTCCGTAATTTGCACCGGCAGGAAGTTGAACTATAAATCGAATCGAGGTTCATAGGTTCTTCATTCGAAATTCGACATTCGTCATTCGTCATTGGGAAGTCATGATATGTCCGGTTCACTAGCAATGCAGGGTTTTGCCGGCTTCCCCGATGGAAAGCAACGGCTCACGCTTGTCCCGAATCTGTTCTTCAGCGACCTGCTGCCCGCGATCGACAATCTGGCCGAACTGAAGGTGACGCTCTATGCCTTCTGGGCGTTGGGGCGGCGCGAGGGAGATCTGCGCTACCTGCGGTTGCCGGACTTCATGAACGATCCCGTTCTGCTGAAGGCGATGGGCGAGGCGAACATCCAGTCGGGCGTCGAGATGCTGCTGGACGGCATCGAGCGCGCCGTGGCTCGCGGCACGTTTCTGCAGGTTACGATAGAGGGGGCCGGCGGGCAGATGGAGCTGTATTTCCTGAATACAGAGCGGGGCCGGGCGGCCGTCGAAGGCATCAGCCGTGGCGAGTGGCGGCCGTCGCCCGACGACGAGGAGCCGATCACCCTGCTGGTGGAGCGGCCCAATATATTCGTCCTTTATGAACAAAACATCGGCGCACTGACGCCGATGATCGCCGAAGAGCTGCGCGAGGCGGAGCAAACCTACTCGCCCCAATGGATTGAGGAAGCCATCCGGCTGGCGGTCACCAACAACGTGCGTCGCTGGCGTTATGTCCAGAGCATTCTGGAGCGCTGGCGGCAGGAAGGAAAGCAAGATGCGCTCGGCCAACGAGATTCTCAACGGGACCTCAAACGGCAAGTCCCGCCCGAATATGACGACATCGTCAAACGCTAACCCCGATGGTGGCCGTCGGGACGACGGCGGCCATCGCAACGATGGCGACCATCGCAACGATGGCGACCATCGCAACGATGGCGGCATCGGCCGGCCGGACTGCCCCCACTGCGGCGGCCTGGGTTACGTCCTGCCCGCCGTGGGGCCGGATGACCCGGGCTTTGGTCGTGCCGTGGTCTGTGTCTGCCGCGCGGCCGATCTGGAGAGCAAGCGCCTCCGGGATGTCATTGGCGTCACCCAGGCGGGCATGCTGGAGGAGATGACTTTCGATAGCTTCATGACCGATCCCGGCGGTCTGACGGCGGCCGAAAAAAACAGTCTGAAGATGGCCCGACGCGAGGCCGAGGCCTTCGCCGAGAACCCGGCGGGCTGGTTGCTATTGCGTGGCGGCTACGGCTGCGGCAAGACCCATTTGGCGGCGGCCGTCGCCAACTATCGCCTGCAACATGGTCAGGTGGTGCTCTTCCTGACCGCGCCCGATTTGCTCGACCATCTGCGGGCTACGTTCGGCCCCGATTCGGCCGTCAGCTATGACGATCGATTTGAACAGGTTCGCAACGCGCCGCTGCTTATCCTCGACGACTTTGGCGCACAGAGCAACACCGCCTGGGCCGACGAAAAATTCTATCAGATCATCAACCATCGCTATGTCCTGCGCCTGCCGACAGTCATCACCACCAATCTCGATGAAGAGGATTTCGAGCCACGTTTGCGCTCGCGCCTGGGGCATGTCGGCAATCAGGGCGTGGTGAAACTGGTGGAGATCAGCTCGCGCGATTTCCGTCACGGCACGCATCTGTCCGACCTGTCGACGCTGAATCTCCATGCCGACAAGACCTTCAATACGTTCGACCTTCGCGAGACCGAGCTGCCGAAGGCGCAGGCCGATAATCTGCGGCGAGCGCTGGAGCTGGCGGTGGCTTTTGCCGACCAGCCGGAAGGTTGGCTGGTGTTTAACAGTGTGGCCTATGCCAACGGCAAGACTCATCTGGCGGCGGCCATCGCCAACTATGTGGCCGATGACGGCGAGCCGGTGCTGTTTGTGGTTGTGCCCGACCTGCTGGACTATCTGCGGGCGTCCTTCAGCCCCAGCAGCCAGAGCCGGCTGGACAAGCGGTTCGATGAGGTGAAGCGCGCGCCGCTGCTGGTGCTGGACGATTTGGGCACGGAGAGCGCCACGGCCTGGGCGCGCGAGAAGCTCTACCAGCTCTTTAACTATCGCTATAACGCGCAACTGCCGACGGTGATCACCACGGCCGTGCCGATTGAGCAGATCGATCCGCGTCTGGCGTCACGGATGCTGGACGGCCGCCGCTGCACGTTCTTCGTACTGGAGGCCCCCAGCTATCGCGGAAAGGGCAAGCAAAAGCCAAGAAGACGATAGAGGCGCGCTCCCCATTCGTCATTCGTCATTCGTAATTCGTAATTTCCCTAGTGTGACAGGATAACCCAGGTCGGCCCGCGCATTTCCAGCACCAGACTGGTCAGCCGGTTCTGCGGGGGTTGGGTAGCGACGGCCTGGGCTTTGTCGCCCATCAGATCGACCTGTTGCAGCACATAGCCGTATTCGGCCGCCGCCCGCACGATCCCCAAATAGCTCGTGGCCATCGGGTCGATGATCGCGCCGTTGTTGTCGAGAATATTGGCGACGCTGTCGAGAATGACGTTGGCCTTGTCGTAGCGGCCCTGTCGCAGGGCGGCGTCGGCCGCGGCCAGCATCACTTCCAGCATGATGTTGATCTCTTCCTCCGGTCGCCGCGTCAGGTCGGCCGGGTTGCCGAACTCGCGCACTTGCGTCGGATGGGGCAGCCAGGCGCTCAGGTAGTGGGCCGTCGGGTCGTACATCTCCTGATAGCGCCGAGCCACATTGTAGTAGCGGATCGTCGTCCGCAAGTCCTCCACCACGGCCGGATCGGGCGGGGCGCTTTGCAGCATGTTCAGCCATTCGGCCTCGAGTTGGGCTAGCGATGCCCCGTAGTAATGCTGCAGGTTGACATCGACGGCATCGGCCAATGTAGGTCCGTCTCCGGCCGAGATGTCGCTGTAGAACTCCCTGAAGGTGTTCCAGCCGGATCGGTCGATGAGATAGGTGATGAACCCCGCCGCCTCCAGATAGCCGATCTCGTGCTGGATGGGGTAGAAGTCGTTGATGAGCGTGGCCAGCGGCACATATTGGTTCAAGGCCACCAGCGCGGCCGAACGTTTGGTCAGGTCTTCCGGCTTGTAATGGCCGCCACTGACCCACACCGCCAGCCCTTCGGCCAAAAACGACAGACGGCGCGGGGCAAACTGCTGGTCGAGGATGTGGGTGGCCTCATGGACGAGCAGTTCATAGATGCCGCCGCCCGCATAGCGTCGGTCGACGTAGGAGACGACGATGTCCGTGCCGGCAAAACCGCCCTGGCCCACGACGCGGTCGATGAAGTAGACGTGGAGCTTCTGGCTGGGCTGCACCGAGAGCCGGTTGGCCGCCTGCTGCACGGCCGACTCCAGCAGCGGAGCCAGCGACGGCAGATCGCGGGCCGCGGCCGTGTCGCTGACGACGTGGATGAAGCAGCAGTCGATCTCCCTGGTCTGCCAGCCGGCGGCGGCGTCGCGGGCCGCCTGTCCGGTGGGGATGTTCACCGTGGCGGTGATGACGGTGGCGTTGTTGGCCGGGTCGTCGTCACCGGCCTGGATGGTGTCGAACGGATCGAGGACGACCTCGATGCGATAGTCGCCCGACAGGCCGGTGGTGTCCCAGGCCCATTCATAGATGCCTTCGGCCTGGCCGTTCCAGTTGCGGCGATCGAGCGGCCCGCCGGCCACTTGCACCCCGTCGACTAGGATGGTGGCGGTCACGTCGCTGACCTGGACGCCCGCGGGCACGAACGGCAGGAGCTGGAAGGTTACTTTGTCCCCGGCGTAGATGACGGGCACGGGGTACAGGACGACGTCGGTATGATTCAGCGACAGGTCGGCGGCATCCGTTGGGTCGGGCGGAATCGTCGGCAAGGATTCCGGACTGGGTGGCGGAGGCTGGGTATCGGTGGGCAGGGCGGGCACGGTGGCCGGGTCGGTGGGGGGAACGGCCTCGGCCGCCGGGAGGACGGAAACGGGGACGGCCGTCGCGACGGCGGGGGGAGAAGTCGCGGCGGTCGAGCCGTTGCAAGCAACCAGCCCCAAGGTGATCATGGCCAGGACGACGAGCGTGATCCGGTGCATCGCGCTCGATGGTAACTGGTTGTTGTCGGTACTACTCAACGGCAATCAGTTCCTTACTCAACCCTCAATATTCTATACGCCAACGATCGGCCGCCGTTGCAGGGGAATGGGATGTTCACTGTTTATTAAGCAACAGGAGGTTGCTTGTCTTTACCCAAACCGGCCAAACTGGCGTATAATCACCACGCTTGCATATATAACACTTGTTGCGCCCAAAAAGTACGCTCAACAACAAAATAGTCAGGAGACCTTTGAACCATGCCGTTTAAGAATATTCAAGTGCCTGCCGGCGAAAAAATAACTTATGAGAATGGCCGGATCCATGTGCCGGATCATCCGATCGTCGCCTTTATCGAGGGCGACGGCATAGGCGTTGACATCACACCCGCTTCCATCATGGTATGGGACGCCGCTGTCGAGAAAGCTTACGGCGGCAAGCGCCAGATCGCCTGGATGGAGATCTATGCCGGGGAGAAGGCGGCTGACAAGTATGACGGCAACTATATGCCCGAAGAGACCTTCGACGCCATGCGGGAGTATATCGTCGGCATCAAGGGGCCGCTGACCACGCCCATCGGCGGCGGCTTCCGCAGCCTCAATGTGACCCTGCGCCAGGTGCTTGATCTCTACGCCTGCGTGCGGCCGGTGCGCTACATCCCCGGCACGCCCAGCCCGGTGAAGCATCCGGAGAAGATGGATATCGTCATCTACCGCGAGAACACCGAGGACGTCTATTCCGGCATCGAGTGGGAAGCCGAGTCCGACGGGGCCAAGGCGGTCATCGAGTTCATCAACGGCAAACTGGGCAAGAACATTCGCGAAGGCTCGGCCATCGGCATCAAGCCGGTCTCTGAGTTCGGCAGCAAGCGGCTGGTGCGCCAGGCGATTCAGTACGCCGTCGACCACCAGCGGCCGTCGGTGACGTTCGTCCACAAGGGCAACATCATGAAGTTCACCGAGGGGGCGTTCAAGAACTGGGGCTATGAGGTGGCGGCGCAGGAATTTGGCGACTACACCGTGACCGAGGACGACCTCTGGAACAAGTATGACGGCAAGGCGCCCGAGGGCAAGATCGTCATCAACGACCGCATCGCCGACAACATGCTGCAGCAGATGTTGACCCGCACCGACGAGTACAGCGTGCTGGCCACGCTGAACCTGAACGGCGACTACATCAGCGACGCGGCCGCGGCGCAGGTGGGCGGGCTGGGCATGGCTCCCGGCGGCAACATCGGCGACGGCGTGGCCCTGTTCGAGGCCACCCACGGCACGGCCCCCAAGTACGCCGGCAAGGACATGGTCAACCCCGGCAGCCTCATCCTGAGCGGGGCGATGATGCTGGAGTACATGGGCTGGCAGGAAGCGGCCGACCTGGTGGCCGAGGCAATGGCCAAGACCATCCAGGACAAGGTCGTGACGTATGACCTGCACCGGCAGATCGAAGGGGCGACGAAGGTGGGCTGCTCGGGGTTTGCGAAGGCGATTGTGGGGAATATGTAATTATTTGGGGCAAGATTTCCAGCTTGCCGTTTGAAAGAAAAAAGACCTCTGGGGTTTTCGGCAAACCTCAGAGGTCTTAATTTTTGTGGCTGAATTAATTGGGCATGTTGCGCCGCAGAGATTCGATTGTCACAGTCAAAATTGCTTTGAATGTGTCGTTATCCAGTATGGCGACACGGCGGACAATCAGATCGATATTGGCCGTAAACAGTTTCATGGGACGCGCAAAACTATCGACGTTCAATGAACCTTCTTTCAAGTTAGCATTCGTCAATCGTACAACAGTTAGATCGATGGGCGCTCGACTTGTAATTTGACACAAGAGCCAATCATCTTGCCCCGTGGCAGCCAAGACAACGGCCGGCCGGAGTTTTGTGGCCGACAAATCAGAGAACGGAAACGGTATCACAACGATGGAAGCTGGACCAAGTGTGACCATGCTTCATCCTCCTCGGGCAGATCCCAGTCCCGTGCCAGGGCCGGTTCGCTCAATAGAGTAAAATAGTGGGCTTCATCTTCCGGTTCTTCATCCAGAATTGTAATGAGTACCCGGCGTGATTTGGAGAACTTGACCTGATCAAGCAGCCGGAGTTTACCATCCGGATCAATGATGCCTTCGAAAGTTTGCAACATAACACACGCTCCTGATTTCAGATTATACCTGAAAATCAGGTTCTTCGAGGGTCTTGAGGTTTCGGCTCAGTCAAGTTATTTTCGGGTATCGTTATTCCATAATTATATGATAACAGTTCGTCCATTGGTTGTTCGAATCCAGACCAACGGCTTCAGAGAGATCTACTACTTTTTTTCGCATACCGTCATCAAAGCTGACCAAATAGATTCCCTCATAGTCAGTCACCAGCAGATGCGCGCCATCAGGCGTGAAACCGCAGACCTCATCTCCCCTATTGAGAGGGGCAGTGCTCACAGCTACCCCATCTGAAATTCGCACAAGAGTGACATAATCGTCAGTTACAGTTAGGTTTCCATTGTCAATAGACTCCGCTAATATAACGGCAACGTGGGTACCTTCAGGATTCCAGTAAATCGCGTCACCACGGAGACTCCAATCCATGGAATTGGCTAGTTCATCATCAGTATGAAAATGGGGCAAACGACTGACAAGCCTGGGTGACGTTATTTCACTGTCCTCTGCATCGGTCACAAACAGTAGATCTTTCCAGTTTAAGGCCATCAAGCTTTGATCGGGAGAAGCGGAGAAGGAATCAAGATTGGGTGTATACTGCCTGCTGGCTTCTCGTCTCCCCAATGGTCTGTCTTCGCTCGGTGTATATGCACCAAACGCCTCTAGATTGAGTGGCTTTATGCTGGTTCCATCTATGTTCGCCATCCACTGATCTCTACCATCTCGCCGTGTGTAGTAAACTTTTGAGCCATCCGCAGAAAAGCCGATGTCTCGCCCATCAAAACCAGCGCTGATCACTACAGGATCTTCCCCATTGATCGGTTGAAATCCAAGTGTTCCACTAGAACTCCTGAGGAGTATCAAATTCCCGTCGGGTGAGAAACTCTCGAAGTATAGATCCCCCGTGTTAATGCTTCGCGTGATCTGCCAGTCTTCGGTAACGGCGTGAAGTCCATTAAGGGTCATCAGAAAGCCTTGATTGTTGTTCACTTGGTAGCTGGCAAACCAGTCATAGTGATCACCCAGAATCTCCTTCAACTGTGTTCGTGATAGAATCTGTGTCAGTTGGGAACCATCGGAGTGAACGCTCCACACGCCGTCAATATCGCTTTCTGGTTTTCCGCGCCATGGGTTTATGGAAAAGATAACAATTCCGTTCCCTCCCCCCATCGGCGTCGGCGTAGGCGATGGCGTCTCCGTGGCCGTCGGCATCGGCGTCAGGGTCGGCGTCGCCGTGTCGGTTGGGATGGGAGTTGGTGTCGGTGTCGCCGTCGGTTCGGCCGTAGCGGTGGCTGTCGGCGCGGCGGCGGTCTGGGCGGTGGTCGTTTGAGTGACGGCGGCAACTTCCGTCGCAGCCGGATCGATTTGCGAACTCCCGCAGCCCATCATTATAAAGCTCAATGCGATTAGAAATGCAAACCATATTTGTCTCACGCTGATCACCCTCCGTTTTGACCGGTTCACCAAAGACTTGTCGAGTTGACGACGTGGATCATATGAAACTGCCCCGACCGGGGTCAAGGCGGCTCTAACTATCAAACTCACAGTGTAGCACATACGCAAAAAACAAGAGGCGGCAACCTTAAAATATGACTCTATATCCATGAGATATACGGCCGCGCCCGGCAATATTACTTGACCCGACTGGAGCATGCCGACGATCTTGGCATGGAAGGACAGATCGACGTTAGCTGCAACGAACTCCATGAGCGATAATCCTCGACAGGCGGTACGGTCGGACGATCAAACTATTTTCTCCTTGAATTTCTATGAAGCCGCTTCGCTCCGCATCGAGAAAAGCGCTATACTTTGAGAATGGAGTATGAATGGGATACCAACAAGGCAGCCGCGGATTTGCACAAGCATGGCGTTTCTTTTGATAAAGCCGCGACGGTTTTGTCGGACCCATTATCGATTACAGTCCCTGACCCGGGTCATTCGAGTGAAGAAGATCGATACATTACGGTTGGTCTATCAGCCAATCAACGCTTGCTCATTGTGGCCCACACGGAGCGCGACTTGAGTATTCGGCTCATTAGTGCGCGGGAATTAACCGCGACCGATCGAAGTGCATATGTACACGGAAACTTCTGACATCGATGATGATTTGCTTCCCGAATACGACTTGACCATTTTGCTGGCGGGTGGAGTTCGCGGCAAATATGCTGACGCCTATGCTCGAGGTACGAACCTCGTACTCCTGGCCCCTGATGTGGCAAAGGCATTTCCAACAGAGGAATCGGTGAACGAGGCATTGCGGCTCGTCATGTGATTGGCCGAGATGCCTGTTGCTCGGCCGTAACTCGTCGATTTCCCCTTTCCCCCTCCCTGGTCAGCCGAACAATTGGAGGCGGCCCGTGGCTGAACGCGGCAAGATATTGCGACCTGGTTCTTCATATCCTCCTCATCGCCATCCCTAACTCCGACGGCCGCCACGCGACAATCCCACCCGATGAAACGTCTCTTCCTTCTCCTGATCATCATGTTGGCCATCCTGCCGGCCTGTCGACGAGCCGCTCCCGCCTTACCGGCCGGACCGAAGACCACCCCTGCGACCCAAACGGCCACGGCCGTCCCGGCCCTGCCCACGGCCGACCGGCCGCAGCAGCCGACCGCGCAGGCATCCCCCCTCGACGCATCGCCCGACGACCGCAGCGTCTACGCCTCCGGGCTGGTCACCGCCGAGCGGGGCGTGCTGGAGGCGTTGCCGGGCGCGCCGGTCTATCATCTGGAGTTTACCATCGCCGACTCCCTCGACGCACTCGAAGGGCGACAGACAGTGAACTACACCAATCGGGAAGATGTGACTCTGGAGGAGGTCTACTTCCATCTGCATCCCAAGACGCTGGGCGGGGCGATGGCCGTCAGCGATGTCACCGTCGATGGTCAGGTGTTTGAGGCCGCGGTGGAGGATACCGTCTTGCGCGTGCCGCTGCCTGCGCCGCTGCCGCCGGGCGAGACGATCGACATCGCCATGCGGTTTCAGACGACCGTGCCCACGGAGATCGGCCGTAACTATGGCGTTCTGGCCTATTTCGACGATATCCTGGCCCTGGCCCATTTCTACCCCATGTTGGCCGTCTACGATGACGAGGGCTGGAATCTCACTCCGCCGGACATTCAGGGCGATCTGACCTACAGCGACGCCGCTTTCTATCTGGTGCGCGTCACGGCTCCGGCGGAGCTTGTCCTGGTCGGCTCCGGCGTGGCCGTGGCCGAGGAGAGCGACGGCGACCGGCAGACCATCACCTACGCTCTCGGCCCGGCCCGCGACTTCTTCCTGGCCGCGGGCGACTTCGCCGTCACCAGCGGCCGGGTGGGTGAGACGACGATCAACAGCTACGCGCCGGCCGCTCTGGCCGAGGGCGCGGCCGCGGCCCTCGACGTGGCTTCGGCGGCCCTGTCGGACTTCAGCGAGCGCGTGGCTCCTTATCCTTACACCGAACTCGACATCGTCACCACGCCTACGAGCGCCCTGGGTATCGAGTATCCCGGCCTCATCGTGGGTACGTTAAGGATGTACGATCTGGATGGCGCGACGGCGGACGGCCGACCCTATGTGACCAATCTGGAATCGACCACCGCTCATGAGGTGGCGCATCAATGGTTCTATAACCTCGTGGGTAACGACCAACTCGACGAGCCGTGGCTGGATGAGTCGCTGGTTTCCTACTCCACCTATCGCTACTTTCTGTCACGCTATGGGGCGAGTGTGGCCGATAGCTACTTCCGGCGGTACTACGATCGTTTTGCCCAGGCGAGCGAGGAGTTGCCCATCGGCCTGCCGGTGGCCGCCTATCGCGGCGGCGAATATGGCGCGTTTGTCTACGGCCGTGGGCCGGTCTTTCTGCGCACGCTGGAGGAGTTCATGGGACGCGACGTCTTTGATGCCTTCCTGAGAGATTACAGTCGCCGCTACCGGTGGCAAATCGTCGATACGGAGGCGTTTCGCGCGCTGGCCGAGGAGCATTGCGGCTGCGATTTGGGTCCGATGTTCGCGGAATGGGTCTATGAGTAATAATACTCAAGATAAATGACGGATTTTGCGGATATACAAAATGCCCATTCCGATCTATAAATTGCTCTGTATCTTGTTGTGGATTTTGGCCATAGCAACCAACAACGAAGTCACATCAAGGCCAACATAGCAGCATCAACACAGCATCATAGACGCCAACCAGAGCGCACACGAGATATAAGAAGACCGGGCATAACCCGGCCTTTTTATTTTCCGATCTGGTCCCGCCCCCCGCTACGCCACCAGATGATCGAGCAGGGCCATCAGGCCCAGCCGGTAGCTGTGGCGGCCGAAGCCGCTGATCTGCCCCAGGCAGACCGGCGCGATGACAGAGTTGCGCCGAAACTCCTCGCGGGCGTGGATATTGGACAGATGTACCTCGACCGCCGGCAGCCCGACCGCGGCGATGGCGTCGCGCAGGGCGTAGCTGTAGTGCGTCAGCGCGCCGGGGTTGATGAGAATGCCGTCGCCCCAGCTCTGTGCGTCCTGTATGGCGTCGATGAGCGCGCCCTCGCTGTTCGATTGCAGGAACCGCATCTCAGCGCCGGCGGCCCGGGCCTGCTCCAGTAGCATGTCGTCGATCTCCGCCAGCGTCCAGCGGCCGTAGATCTCCGGCTCGCGGCGGCCCAGCAGGTTCAGGTTGGGGCCATGCAGGACAAGGATGCGCATCATGTATCTCCTTAATTGCGGTCAGCGATCGGCCGTGGCTCGCGTGGCCTCTAGCGTCGCCATCACCAATTCATCGGGCACGTCGCCGCGCACGAATACCTCGCCGATATTGCGGATGAGGACGAACCGCAGGCGGCCCGACTGCCGCTTCTTGTCCGTGCTCATCGCCGCGTGGAGCGCCATCGGGTCGAGCGCGCGAGGGATACGCACCGGCAGGCCCAGGCGGGACAAAACCGCCTCCACCTCGCCCGGCACGGCGGGGGACGACTCCCCCAGCGCGGCCGACAGATGGGCCGCGACGACCAGTCCCATCGCCACCGCCTCCCCGTGCCGGACGACATAGCCCGAAACCTGCTCGATGGCGTGGCCGAAGGTGTGGCCCAGATTCAGCACGGCCCGTCGCCCGGCCTCGAACGGGTCTTCCTCCACCACGTCGCGCTTGACGCGGATGGCGCGGGTCACCAGCGATTGCACGTCGGCGCGCAGCAGCCGGTCGTCGGCAAGCCGGCGCGGGTCGATGGCCCAATCCTCGGCCGTCAATCGCTGCCACAGGACGGGATCGGCGATGAAGCCGTGTTTGGCCACTTCGGCCATGCCCGCGGTGAACTCAACGGCCGGCAGCGTCGCCAGTGTGGCGATGTCGGCCACTACCAGCCGCGGCTGCTTGAACGCGCCCACCAGGTTCTTGCCTTGCGGCAGGTCGACGCCGGTCTTGCCGCCGATGCTGGAATCGACCATCGACAGCAGGGTGGTGGGGCAAAGCACGAAGTCGACGCCGCGCAGGAAGGTGGCGGCCACAAAACCGGCCACGTCGCCGGCCACTCCGCCGCCCAGGGCGATGATCGTCCCGTCGCGGCCGATCCCGGCTTGCAGCAGCCCGTCATAGAGCGCGCGAACGGTGTCGAGATGCTTGTGGCCTTCGCCGGCGGGAAAGGTCAGGACGGGCGGCCCGGCGTTGTCCCCTCGCCGGATGCGTGCCGCGTGCAGCGGCCCGACCTCGCTGTCGGTGATGATCGCCACCGGCCCGTCGACGCCCGCCCGCTCCAGGACGCGCTCCAGCAATCCTTCACCGACGACGACGTCGTATTGGCCCTCCGGATGGCGCACCGGAAGCGTGTCGCGTAGCCCGCCCGCCAGCGCGTCGAGGATGGTCTGGGCCACGTCGCCCGCCGCCAGCCCGCCGGTATCGATGGCGCGGAAGCGGGCGTAAGCGGGAGCGCGTTGTCGCAGCAAGGTCGCGATATTCGCCGCCGCGTCGCCCACGGCAAGCAGCGGTCGCGGTTCCTCCCCGGCGGCTGCTCGCTGGAGGATATCGGCCGGATCGGCCGACAGACAGAACACGGGGCCGGTCGCGCCTAATACGGTGACGTTAGCCGGGTCAAGCATCAGCCCCCCGCCGGTGGCGATGACCAGTCCACGCCGCTGCGCCAGTTCGGCCGCCGTTTGCCGCTCCAGTTCCCGGAAGCGCGCCTCGCCGTCCTCGCGGAAGATGGCGGCGATGGAGCGGCCGTCACGCGCGACGATCAGCGTGTCGGTGTCGACGAAGTTACGACCGAGCCGTTGGGCCAGCTCGCGCCCGACGGCCGTCTTGCCGGTGGCCATGAAGCCGGTGAGGATGATGTTGTCGCTCATCCGCGGCCGTCACTCCACCGTCAGCCCGGCCACCAGTAAATAGAGCGCGGTCAGCAGGTCGGCCTTGCCTGTTTTGGCGTCGACGTCGATGTCCAGCAGGCGGCCGTAGATTTGTTCCAGTTGCGGCAGGGTGTAGTTGCGGGCTTGCCGCACCAGCTTGTCGGCCACAAACGGCCGCTGCTTCAGCTGCTCGGCGATCCTTGCCGGACGCTCGCCCGTTTCCAGCAGCGACTTGGTCTGGAGCAGCAGCCGGAACTGGCGAATGAACATCGAGAACAGGTAAAACGGGTCGACACCCTCGTTGATTTTCTTGTGGAACAGTTCGGCGGCGCGAGCGGCCTGGCGGTTGCCGAGCGCATCGACCAGATCAAAGATACTGCTCTCGGCGGCGTAGGGGGAGAGCAACTCGACGTCGGCCGCCTCGATGGTCCCTTCCTCGCCCTTGTAGAGCACCAGTTTCTCGATCTCGTTGGTCATCGCCGGCAGATTGCCGCCGACGTTGACGGCCAGCATATTGACCGCCTGAGGGGTGATGCGGCCGCCGCGCTCGGCCACGTGATCGCGCACCCATCGCTCCAGCTCGTTCCCCTGCGGCAGCTCGAACTTTCGCACATAGCCGATGCGCTCTTTTTCGGCCAGCCGGATGATGCGATGCGAGTCCGACAGCGCTTGCGACTCCAGGAAGATCAGGCGCGTCGTCCCCGGCAACTGGGGCAGATAGGCCTCCAGTTTGTCCATGAACGCCTTGTCGGGGATGCTCGTGAACAGATTTTCCACCAGCACGACGCGGACCCGGGCCAGGAACGGCATGGCATCGCAGGCGCCTTGCAGCTCGGAGAAGGTGACCCTGGCGTCCAGCCGGGTCGTATTGAGCGACAGCATGTCGGCGTCCCCCTCCTTGGCCAGCAGTCCGGCCAACGTCTCCCGCTGCGAGTATCCGTCCGGGCCGTGGAAGAGGTGGAACATGGCGATGGGGAATGGCCCGGTTCAGCCGTCGCCGCCGGCGGTCTGGACGAAGTACGATTTGGCCTGTAGCTCAGAGTTGCCGCCGGTCAGCAGCAGATGAAAAAGGCGGGTGATGGGCGAGGGCGGGATCCGGCGCACAGAGACGACCTCCAGATCGCGCAGATCGCCGTCGACGGTGTAGCGTTCCTGCAGTTGGACGCCCAACGGCCGTCCCACGATGAGAGCGACGACGACGGCCACGATCGCGCCGGGCATGGCATTGAGGAAAGACGCCGGTCCCACTCGTCCCGCTTTGGGTTCGCGCCAATTCTCGACGGCCAGGACGGTCTGCGCCGCCAGTGTGGCCAGCGCGGCCGTCGTCACCAGCACTGTGCCGCAGTTGGGGTGCACGGCCAGATGATGCTCGCCCGCGTTCAGGCGACGATGGGCTTCGGCGACGGCCGCGGCCACTTCCGCCTCGGTCACATCGCCGTAGACGTTCAGATGGAAGCCGCGATGATCGGAGTTGCCCTGGGCGCTGAAGCGCTTTTGGCCCTCCGACAGGACGTGGATGGTGGCGTGTTCCAGGCCGTGGTTACGGCGGATACGAGAAAGGACCGACATAATGGTTGTTACTTGACCAGCCTGGCGTTCAGGGTGATCTCCGAGACGGCCGCCAGGGCCTTCGACACCGGGCAGTTCATCTTGGCCCGGTTAGCATACTCCTGGAACGCGGCATCGTCCAGCCCGGGGATGTTCGCCTCAACCTCAAGGTCGATCTTGGTGATGGTGGGGCCGTCGCCCAGATGGACAGACGATTTGGCGTCGATGCGCGTCGGCGTGATGTTATCCTTGGTCAGAATGGCCGACAGGAACATGGCATAGCAGCCGGCATGGGCCGCGCCGACCAGTTCTTCGGGGTTCGTGCCCCGGCCGTCGGCGAAACGGCCGGCCCAGGTGTAGGGACCGGAATAGACGCCGCTCTCCAGGCTCAGGTAGCCGCCACCTTCTTTTAACGAGCCTTCCCAACGGGCTTCTGCATAACGAATAGCCATAACGAGCATTCTCCTTAATTGTGTAAAACGATTATCGGCAATGGAGAGTTGATTCTGCCATCGCCGCCTCAAATCTTAAATAAGTTTCGGCCGGGAATCAAGCCGGTAGCAGATTATAAGCCCGTCCCGACCAAGGGCAAGGATTTGTGAATAATTGCACAATCGGGGTAAGATTCGCCCAGGGCGAAACATCAAGCGGATAGAGGTAATGATGAGATCATCGCGACCCGGCCCATTCGGCGGGGTCGCCGAGGCAGAAGAGAGATGAGTGCGAAACGAAAAGATGAAGTCGTGATTATCGGCGGGGGCTTCGGCGGTCTGTATACGGCCCACGCCATGCGCCATGCGCCGGTGAATGTGACGCTCATTGACCGGCGAAACTTCCATTTGTTCCAGCCCCTGCTTTATCAGGTGGCGACCGGAGGCCTGTCCCCCGAGGATATCGCCTCCCCCCTGCGCGCCGTGTTGAAGAAGGCGAAGAACACCCGCGTGCTGACCGGCCAGGTGGTCGATATCGATCCGGCGCGACAGGTTGTGGTGCTTGAGGATGGCGATGAGATCGCCTACGATGACCTGATCGTGGCCACGGGATCGAGTCACCACTACTTCGGCCGCGATGCCGAGTGGGAGGGGCTGGCCCCCGGCCTGAAGACCATCGAGGACGCTGTCCGCATTCGCCGTCAGGTATTGCTGGCGTTTGAGGCGGCCGAGCGCGAGCCTGATCCCGATCGACGGCGGGCCTTGCTGACTTTCGTCATCGTCGGCGGCGGGCCGACGGGCGTCGAGCTGGCCGGCGCGATGGGCGAGCTGTCGCGCACGACCTTGCCCGGCGAGTTCCGTACGTTCGATCCGGCCGAGGCGCAGATATTTCTGGTAGAGGGGATGGATCGCATCCTGACGGCGTACCCCGAGGATCTGTCGGCCGCGGCCACGAAGGCGCTGGTCGGGCTGGGCGTGACGGTCAAAACCAACACGCTGGTCACCGACGTCACCGAGGATTACGTCATTGTGAAGGATACGCGCTCGGAGGAGCGGACGCTCATCCCCACGCGAACGGTGCTGTGGGGCGCGGGCGTCAAGGCGTCGCCGCTGGCCGGAGTGCTGGCGCGGCAGGCGAACGCCGAGCAGGATCGCATGGGGCGCGTCATCGTCCAGCCCGATCTGACCCTGCCCGATCATCCCAATATCTTCGTCATCGGCGACCTGGCCCATTATGCCCACCAGACGGGCGAACCGCTGCCGGGCGTGGCCCAGGTGGCGATGCAGATGGGCGAGTATGTGGCCGATGTCTTGCGGCGGCGGCGCTTGGGGAGGAACATCCGGCCGTTCCATTATCGGGACAGGGGGCTGCTGGCGGTCATCGGCCGCAACAAGGCGGTGGCCGACATCGGCGATCTGCATTTCTCCGGCTTCCCGGCCTGGCTCATCTGGGTTTTCGTCCATATCCACTTCCTGATCGAGTATGACAACAAGCTGAAGGTGATGACCCAGTGGGCCTGGAGCTACCTGACGCGACGGCAGGGCGCCCGGCTCATCACCGGCGAAGCCCACCCGGTGTGGATGGATCTGCCTATCGAGCATGTTCACCTCCCCGAAAAGGTCGAGGTGGACTAGGCTTATCGTCGCCGATTAAGCCCTCTCTCATGCTCCGCGCGAATTTTGGTATTAGCTCCTAACTGCTGCTACCATAGCGTGTTGCTTATTCGGGCGTTCAGAACGACCCATCCGGCCCGCCGCCCGTCTGTTGACCAAGGGGTGGTGGTCCTTATCTAGGAGATTAGGTAGTAAAATGCGCAAGACATACCTGCCGCTTTTGGCTGCGCTTGGCCTGCTGTTAGCCGGCCTGATCACTTTTGCCGGGCCTGCCCAGGCTCAGGACCAGCCGGCCCCCACCGCAGTGCCGGGGACGCGACCCGACGGATCGATCGTCCACGTCGTGAAGGAGGGCGAATCCCTGTGGTTGATCGCCATCCAGTATGCCGAGGTGTTGGGTATGTCGGCCGAGGACGCGCTGCCCTACCTGCAGGAACTGAACAACAACCCGGCGTTCATCAATCCGGGGGATGAGATCCTCATCCGCGCGGGCAACCCCGCCACCCCGACGGAGGCCAGCGGGGGAGAAGCAACCCCCGAGCCGACCGTGGCGCCCCCCACCGAGGTGCCCACCGAACCCCCGCCCACGGAGCAAATCGCCGGGACCATTTGCGTGGGCGCATTCCATGACGCCAACGGTGACGGCCAGCGCAATCAGGACGAGGCGCTGGTGGCCGACGCCGCCATCGCCATCTCCCGCACGGGCGCGACTGTCTCCACCTATATCACCGATGGCGAGAGCGAGCCGTTCTGCTTCGAGCTGACCGAGGCCGACTCGTATCAATTGCAACTGTATCCGCCCGCGGGCTTCACGGCGACCACCGAGGATAACTGGGCCGTCTCCATCGCCAATGGCGAGTCCTACACGGTCCTGTTCGGGTTGAGCGATGTCCAGGCTCCGGCCGATGCAGCCCCGACCGACGCGGCCGATCCCGGCCAAACGGCCCCGACCGGGGAGGCGGCTCCGGCCGCGAGCGGCGGTTTGCCCGGCAATCTGGGGCTAATCATCCTGGGCGTGGTGGTCGTACTTGTGGTGCTGGCGGTGATCGGCGTGGTGTTGCTGCGTCGCGGGTGAGTTGGTTTTGCGCTATTAGCCGGATCGATTCAAAGGGGAGCCTTCGAGGCTCCTCTTTTTATTTACCCAAATTCAGCGATGAAATTACAAACCGGTCATTTCATCGCCTTAGCATCGACTAAACGTTTCCCCGGCGCATAGCAGCACTTCATGCTATCTTCTACACTGGAAGATGGAACCAATTGACTTGCTTAATTCGTCTCTATCATGATGCAGAATAATCCTCAACCTCCCGTTCAATATATCCCCGCCACGCCGCCACCGGCGCGTCCGAAGCGCGGCTGCGGCTGCGTAGGCGGCGCGATTCTGGGCATCATCGCCCTGATCCTGATCGTCGTGGTCGGTGGCGCGGCGGCCGCCGGCGGTCTGGTCTATGCCAACTGGTCGCGCGAGATCGAGTCCGGCATCGCCGCTCTCGACACGGCTCGCGACCGCGAAACCTTCGAGACGACCCGGATCACCGACCGCAACGGCGAATTGTTGTGGGAGATATTCGGGGAGGGCAAGCGCACGGCCGTGCCTCTCGACCAGATTCCGGCCCATCTCATTGCCGCCACCGTCTCTGTGGAAGACGACACCTTCTACGAGAATATCGGTCTCGACGCCCCCTCGCTGGCAGCGGCCATCCTGGCCAACCTCCGTAACTCCGACAGCCGGCCGGTCGGCGGCAGCACCATCACCCAGCAAATCGTCCGCCATATCGCCTTTGATTATGAGGAGCGCACCTCCGTCTCCTATGAGCGCAAGATCAAGGAGATCGTGCTGGCCTGGATGATGAACCGGGATTTCACCAAGGACGAGATCCTGGAGATGTACCTGAACGAGATCTATTACGGCAACCTGGCCTATGGCATCGAGGCGGCCGCCAACACCTACTTCGGCAAGAGCGCGCGAGACCTGACGTTGGGTGAGGCGAGCCTGCTGGCCGGGCTGCCGCAAAGCCCCGTCGAGCTGGACCCGTTCACCAATCTTGAGGGGGCCAAGGAGCGCCAGTGGCTGGTGCTCAATCTGATGATCAGCGAAGGCTACATCGATCGGGCGCAGGCCGAAGCCGCCTATCTGGAGCCGCTTCGTTTCGCGGCCCAGGAGGTCAGCCTGGACGCGCCGCATTTCGCCATTTACGTGCGCCAGCTGCTGGAGGAGCAGTACGGGGCGGAGATGGTGGCCAACGGCGGCTTGCGGGTGACGACCTCGCTGGACATGGGTTTCCAGCGTCTGGCCGAAGATCTGGCGCGGCAGCATGTCGGCGCGGTTGACCCGGCCAAAAATTTGAACAACGCCGCGCTGGTGGCCATGAAGCCGGGCAGCGGCGAGATTCTGGCCATGCTGGGCAGCGTGGATTATCGCAACGAGGCCATCGACGGCCATGTGAACGTGACCTTGTCCCCCCAGCAACCGGGCAGCGCCATCAAACCCCTGACCTATGCCGCGGCGCTGTCGCCCACGGACCCGGCCGGTCCCGCCGGCGGCGAACCGCGCTGGACGGCGGGCGATATTCTGTGGGACGTGCCGGTGGAGTACAAGCAGTTCAACGGGGAGAGCTATGCGCCGGTCAATTACGACGGCGTCTTCCACGGCCCGGTGCGGCTGCGCGCGGCGCTGGCCAACAGCTACAACATCCCGGCCGTGCTGCTGCTGCAAGACATCGGCGTGCCGCGCCTGCTGGAGTTCGGCCGCTCGCTGGGTCTCGACTCCTGGACCGGCGACTCCAGTCAATATGGCCTGTCGCTGACGCTGGGTGGCGGCGAGGTGACGCCGCTGGAGCTGACGACGGCTTACGCGGCCCTGGCCAACGGCGGCATGAAGGTCGCGCCGGTCGCCATCCTGCGCGTGGAACGCACCAACGGCGAGGTGCTCTATGAGTACCAACCGGCCGAATCGCAACGGGTCATCGACGAGCGCGTGGCCTATCTGATCGGCAATATCCTCGATGACGACCGGGCGCGCATCCCGGCTATGGGGTCGCCCAATCCGATGGAGCTGCCCTTCCCGGCCGCGGCCAAGACGGGCACGACCAACGACTTCCGCGATAACTGGACGATGGGCTACACGCCGGGGCTGGTCGTCGGCGTGTGGACGGGTAACACCGACAACAGTCCCATGGTCGGGGTTAGCGGTCTGGAGGGAGCGGCGCCGTTGTGGGGCAGTTATATGCAGGGGGTGTACAGCAATGGCGGCTTGGTGGCGCGGCTGGAGGTGAACGGGCTGGTGCCGCCGACGGAGTTCGTCCGTCCGGCAGGCGTCGTCGAACGGCCGCTTTGTGCGCTGACCAGCGCGACCGTCGGCTCATTTGACTGCCAACCCGGAGGCAATGAGCTGTTTCTGGAGAGTGCTGCGGCCCCCACGCCGGTGCCGACCGTCGATCGGCCGTCGGCTTTTTGGGAGAAGCTCGACCCGGCCATGTGGCGCGCCGTGGCCGTGCCGCTGCCGCCGCCCACGCCGGAACAGATAGCGCTCATCTCGCCGGAACAGCTGGAGGACCAATTGCCGCCGCAGCTCTTCTGCCACTTTGCCGAGGGCACGGCGCTGGAACTGTTGCCGCCGGAGGCCGTGCCGCAGATCTTTCTGGTCCCGCCGCGCAACGAGGAGAGCCTGAAATCGGCCCATGAATGGGCGCAGGCCAACAACATCGCCATCCTGCCGGCCTCGATCTGCACCGAGGAGTTGCTGGCGCAAGGGGTGGGGGAAGGGCAGACGGCCGTGTGGCGCATCACCTCTCCAGCCAACGGCGATACCGTCAGCGGTGACGTGCCCATCATCGGCACGGCCAGCTTTGACCCAGCCGTGGTGGAGTTCTACAAGGTCGAGTTGGGCATCCCCAACGGTGGGGAAATTCAGTGGCTGACGCTGGGGGAGACGCACAACACGCCCGTGGTCAATGGGGTGCTGGAGGTGTTGCAGTCGGGTGGCCTGGCGCCGGGGGTTTATTACCTGCGGCTGATCGTCATTGAGGACAGCAATTACGTGGGCGAACCGCACCAGATTCAGATCATGGTTGAGTAGGCTTATTCAACTTTGTCCAGTATGTCCGGGGATTGCTGAAAGCAGGAATATCCTGAGAAATTCGAATTCTTGAACGCGGGGTTGTCTGCCCCGCGTTTTATTTTCCCTTGACGGGCTGGAGTATTAGTTGCATAATGGTTCCAATATGGAACCACGTCGGAGATACAGATGACTACAATCACGGTAAAAAATATCCCTGAAGATCTTTATATGCTCCTAAAAGAAACTGCCGCGGCCAATCGCCGCAGCATCAACAGCGAGATCATCGCCTGCCTCGAGCGTAGCGTCAGGGCGAGGCCGGTTGATATCGATGAGTTCCTCGAACGCGCCCGCGAACTGCGAGAGTTAACGGCTGACTACGTTATCACCGACGACAAGTTGACCGAGGCCAAAAACACGGGCAGGCCATGATCATCACCGACACAAACGTTATCGCCTATCTGTTGCTCACAGGCGAATACTCGGCCCAAGCTGAAAAGGCGCTCCGATTAGACCCTGTCTGGGCCGCGCCGATACTCTGGCGCAGCGAGTTTCGCAACGTGCTTGCTCTCTACATACGAAAAAAAAGCCTGACCGTTGGTCAGGCAATTCAGATATTCGACAGGGCGGATGCGCTCCTGGACGGGCGAGAATACACGTTGTCATCGCGTTCGGTGCTTGAACTGGTAGCCCGGAGCAATTGCTCTGCCTATGATTGTGAGTTCGTAGCTCTGGCTCAGGACCTTGGCGTCTCGATGGTCACGGTTGATAAACGAATTCCGGCCCAGTTCCCCGATGTAGCCGTCTCGCTTGTGGATTATATCGCTTGATGAATTAGCGCCCCTCCGCGCCCCACACATCTTCCAACATCTTCTGCACCGCTTCCGGCAATGACCAGGCGACATGAGCGCCTTGCTCATCGCGCATGACCAGCCCCTGGGAGGACAGCTGGTCCAGCGCCACAAGGACCGTGGAACGGGTCAGTCCGCTCTTGAGACTGATCTTCCGCGTCACCGCCGGCAGGGGCAGCAACCCCATCGTCAGCACGACCTTGAGTTGTGTGCCCGACAGCCGGCGAACCAGCGTCTCCAGTTTCAGGGGATCCGGTTCGTATTCGTTGTTCAATCGTCTTTCCTTGCGATAGGCGCTCAGGTCGACGCCCACCGGCAGCAGATCGTCCGGCAAGTTAAACACCTGTAGCGTCGTGCGATAGACGGGGGAGCGAGCGAAGTAGAGGGCGGCGCTCATTTGTTCCGACGGATCGTCGCCGAAATAGTCGATGACCGACTGGCGAAGGATGGCCAGCAACAGGCGTCTGTCGGGCGACAGATTGCCGGGGATATCGAGATCGAGCAGGAACTGAATCCAGGCATCGGTCCCGTCATCGTTGGTATCATCCATGTGGTCCATATAGTTCATCGCCATTTGAAGCACCCACTTCGAAAAATTTCAATAAACATTGTATATGGAAACAGAACATTTGTGCTATTCAATTTTCGACACATTTTCGAAATTGGTTACAATTGCCGCCTATGTTGACCTATCGAGTACGGCGACTGCCGACGGCCGAGGATGAAGATGCCCGGCGGTATCATCTGTTCGACCGTTCGGACCAATTGTTGCTGGTGGCCGATCAGGGCAGCGCCTGGCTGCCCGACGGCGAAGCGCCGCAAGTGCGTTTCTCCGGGCCGGGCGGCACACGTCGCGCCTCGATGGACCTGCCGCGCTCGGGGGACCATCGCCAGGGCAAGAAGCAGAATTTCGCCATCATCTTTGAGCATGCCGTCTACGCGCTGATCACGGCAATGGATCTGTCCAGCGGCACAAGTCCGCTGATCCCGCAACCGTCGACGACCGGCAAGTTCGATCGGCTGTCGATCGAGGTGGAGGGCAACCGCTGGCTGGCCTTGCGCGGGATCGGTGGGGAAGAAGGGCCGTTATTGACCCTGTATGACGCGGACGCGGCCGACCTGTCCGTGACTGTTGACCCCGAATCGGCCGATCTGCCCGAACCGATTGGCCTCATCGAGAAAGAGACAGGCGACTATCAGTTTGGCCTGACGCTGCCTGCCGGGCGGCTGGCGCAAGGACCATTGTTGGGATTGGCG
Organism: Promineifilum sp.; assembly: GCA_018058545.1. Lineage (GTDB taxonomy): Bacteria > Chloroflexota > Anaerolineae > Promineifilales > Promineifilaceae > Promineifilum. Next base: position 59,948 of record JAGOZU010000002.1, read on the forward strand.
CTGGTCTATCTGATCGACAGCAGGGATTGACCTTTCGGCCGACACCTGACCCCCAATTGCTGTTCCCGCTCTGCTGACAAAGCAAACGTATAACGGTACAATCAGGCCATGTCGTTTCGCCAGATGCTCCCCTTCCTGTTTCTGAACGTGGTCGTCTCCGCCCTGGTCGTGCTGTCCATCCTGTTCTGGTGGGAAAACCGCGACCGGCGAGGCGAGTTGGCGGCCGGGCCTACAGCGGCCGCTATCACCGATGGCGGGCTGCCGACGCCCAACATCGCCGCGCCGCCCTCCGGCACGATCCCCGCCGCGCCCGAGGCCCAATCGGGCGGCGAGGAGCCGGTCACCCATGTCGTCCAGGCGGGCGAGACGCTCAACATCATCAGCCAACGGTATGACGTCAGCGTCGAAGACATCATGCAGGTCAACGGAATGGACAATCCGAACTTCATCGCCGTCGGCCAATCGTTGACCATTCCCGTGGGCGGCATCCCCGAACCGACGGCCGCTCCCACCGAGACGACCGTGGCCTTGCCGTCGCCCATCCCCACCGAACCGGCGGCCGCCGGCGGCAGCGGGCGAATCGGCGTCGCGGCCGTCCTCGATCCCGGCATCCTGGAGACGGAAGTCGTGGAGCTGGTCAACAGCGGGACCGAGCAGCAATCGCTGGCGGGCTGGAAGATACGCGACGAGGACAGCAATGTCTACACCTTCGGCAACGTCACGGTCTTTGGCGAGGGGGCGGGCATCCGGCTACTCACCCGGGCGGGCGCTGATACCTCCGGCGAATTGCATTGGGGGCTGGGCGAAGCGGCCTGGCGCAGCGGCGAGATGTTGACGCTTTGGGACGCGGCCGGGCAGGTGGTCGCCACGTTTGTTGTCCCCTAGAAGCTCGCGTTCACGCTTGACCGCAGGCAGGCGAGAAACGGGATCCTCGTCGCCTCGCGGCCTTTCTCATTTGTCTCCAATCCGGCTCTGGTATAGTGGTAATGTGCTTGACATGACAAACGGCAATGGAGGTGAAACCATGCGCGGAATAGTCAGCCCCAAGGGCGAACAGTTCGGCTACATCATCGGCGACACGCTCTACACGCTGGATGACGAACCCAGCGGCCGTATCCGGGGCGAGGTTGTGGTTGATATGGCCGGCAACCCCGTTTGGCGAATCGTCGGCGACGGCCTCTACTCCCTGAACGGCATGGAGACCATCGGCTATATGACCGGCGCGCGGATCGACGAGTACGATCGGTAACGATCTGCGCCGCCATCGAAACGAGCAGGCGATGGGGAATCGTCCCCTTCGCCTGTTTCAACGAGCAAATCTAACGTTGAAGCAACAAGAGGTAATGACTCATGCGACTTGGCGCACACATTAGCGCGGCCGGTGGGGCGTATAAGGCTTTTCAGCGCGCCCGCGAGGCCACTTGTGACTCTTTTCTCATCTTCACCAAAAGCAATCGACAATGGGCGGCCAAGCCGCTGAGCGACGAGGATATCGCGCTCTACAAAGAGGCCGCGGCCGAAAATGCCGACCTGTATCCGGTGGCGGTTCATGCCGCCTATCTGATCAATGTGGCCTCGCCGGATGAGACGCTTTGGGAGAAGTCATATTTGGCGCTGAAGGATGAGATCGAGCGCGCGGCCGCTCTGGGCATCGGCATGGTCACCTTCCATCCCGGCTCCTACATGGCCGGCGACGAGACAACCGGGCTGGATGCCATCGCCCGGGCCATGCGTCGCCTGCTGGACGAGACGGCCGCGAGCGCTCCCGACACGGCCGTGTGTCTGGAGACGATGGCCGGGCAGGGCACGAACCTGGGCGGCCGCTTTGAGCATCTGGCCCATATCATCCGGCAGGTCGGGCCGGACGAGCGGCTGCGGGTCTGCTTCGACACCTGCCATGTCTTCGCCGCCGGCTATGACATCCGCACCCCGGAGACTTACGCGGCCACGATGGCTGAGTTCGACCGGGTAGTCGGCCTCGACAAAATCCGCTGTTTTCATTTCAACGACAGCAAACACGATCTGGGCGAAGGCAAGGACCGCCACGAGCATATCGGCCAGGGCCGGATCGGGCTGGAGGGCTTTGCCAACTTCGTCAATGACCCGCGCTGGGCTGACTTTCCCGCCCATCTGGAGACGCTGCCGACCGAAGAGGCCGAGGACGGGACGACGATCGATATGAATCAGATCAATCTGGCGACCTTGCGATCGTTGATGCGCGCCTAGGGCGGTTGGCTGTGCTTCGACAAATCCAACGAGCTTCCGGAATTTGACATAACGCCGGAAATTTATCCCGGGCCGCCCGCAGCCGGATTGGCTGTGCGACAGGCGGCCGGCCAAACCCACACCGACCGATCAGATGACCGGCCACCAGGAGTTGATCCATGTTCATCGTTGATTCTCATCTCGACCTCGCTTATAACGCCATCGTTAAGGGGCGCGATCCACGTCTGGGCGTGGCCAAAATCCGCGCCGCGGAAGGACCCACGGCCAAGAACTTGGCCACGGTTGGCCTGCCGGAGATGCGGCGGGCGGGCGTCGGCCTCATCTTCGGCACCGTTTTTGTCTCCCCGGCGACGGCTTTGTTCGATCCCGATCCGCCTGAATTCGCCTACGACACCCCGGACAAGGCGCACAAGCTGGGCATGGAGCAGGTCGACTATTACCGGCGGCTGGTCGATGAAGAGGAAGACCTGCGGCTGGTGACGAACACGGCCGAGCTGGATGAAGTCGTGAAGAGCCACGAAGAGGGCAACGACCCGCTGCTGGGCATCGTGATACTGATGGAGGGGGCCGATTACATCCGCAAGCCGGAGGAAGCGGCGCTGTGGTACGAGCGCGGCGTGCGGCTCATCGGCCCGGCTTGGGACGACACCCGCTATTGCGCCGGGGCCTGGCGCGACAGCAAGCAAGGACTAACCAAAGAAGGCTACGCGCTGCTGGAGGTGATGGCCGGGCTGGGGATGATCCTCGACCTGACGCACATGAGCGAGGTCGGCACCTTTCAGGCGCTCGATGCTTACCCCGGGGCGATCGTGGCCACCCATGCCAACGCCCGGGCCATCGTGCCCCGCGAGCGACAGCTGAACGACCGGCAGATCCGGCTCATCGGCGAGCGGGACGGGATAGTCGGCGCGGTGCTGGCCAACTTTTTCCTGAAGGCGGATTATGAGCGCGGCCGCAAGGAGAGCGTGCCCGTGGCGCAACTGGTGGCCCATATCGACCACGTCTGCCAGGTCATCGGCGACGCCCGTCACGCCGGTATCGGAAGCGATCTGGACGGCGGCTTCGGCATGCGCGACATACCGGACCCGATGGACAGCATCGCCGACCTGCCGCTTATCGCCGCCGGATTGCGGGAAAAGGGCTATACCGATGAGGATACGGCCGGGATCATGGGCGGCAACTGGGTGAATTTGTTGCGGCGGGTGTGGGGTTGAGCGATCGGCAGCATCGTGGTGGCGACATGTTGAAGGAAATCGGTGAGAACATCAGGAAAGTCCTGAGCGGCCGCTTCAAGGCCTACGATCGCAGCAAGCGGCCGTCGCTCAAGGCCGGCATGGGCCCGATCGCCCACGAGCGAGGGACGACGTTCCGGGTGTGGGCGCCCCATGCCGATGCGGTGCACGTCGTGGGAACCTTCAACGAGTGGAACGAGCGGGCCAACCCGCTGGCGCACGAGGTCGACGGCTACTGGTCGACCGACGTGGCCGGGGCGCGGCCGGGCCATGAATATAAATACCTCATCGTCAACGGCAAGCAGAAGCTCTACCGGCTCGATCCCTATTCGCGACAGGTGACGAGCACGGTGGGCAACAGCCTCATCCACGACCCAAATTTCGATTGGGGCGACGATGACAGCTTCCGCAGTCCCAACTGGAACGAGCTGATCATCTATGAGATGCATATCGGCACGTTTAACCCGGCGGCCGACGGCCAGGTGGGCACGTTCCAGCGCGCGGCCCGGAAGCTGTCCTACTTGCGAGCGCTGGGGGTGAACGCGGTGCAGATCATGCCGCCCATGGAGTTCCCCGGCGGCCGCTCATGGGGCTATAACCCGGCGCTGCCCTTTGCCGTGGAGACGGACTACGGCGGGATGCTGGGTCTGAAGCAGTTTGTGAAGACGGCCCACAAGCACGGCATCGCCGTCATCCTCGATGTGGTCTATAACCATTTGGGGCCGGGCGATCTGGACTTGTGGCGTTTCGACGGCTGGTGGGAGAACGACGGGGGCGGCATCTACTTCTATAACGACCGGCGCAGCGAGACTCCCTGGGGACACACGCGACCCGACTACGGCCGCCCCGAAGTCCGCCAGATGTTGCGGGATAACGCCCTGTCATGGCTCCACGAGTATCACATCGACGGGTTGCGCTGGGACGCTACGGCCTACATCCGCAACGTCCTCGGCAACGATAACGAACCGGCCAACGATCTGCCCGACGGCTGGAGCCTGATGCAGTGGATCAATGCCGAGGTCAGCGAGTTCGCCCCCAATCATCTGACCATTGCCGAAGACCTGAAGAACAACGAATGGCTGGTGAAGGACGATAGCGTGGGCGGGGCGGGCTTTGGCTCGCAGTGGGACGCCAACTTCGTCCATCCGGTGCGGACGGCGATCATCACCAATGATGATCAAAGCCGTGATATGGAGGCCGTGCGGGACGCGCTGACCTTTCGGTACAACGGCGACGCCTTCAAGCGCGTAATCTATACCGAATCCCATGACGAGGTGGCCAACGGCAAGGCGCGCGTTCCGGAGGAGATATGGCCAGGCAACAGCCGCCACTGGTTCGCCAAGAAGCGCTCCACGATGGGGGCCGTGCTGGTCTTCACCGCGCCGGGCATCCCCATGATCTTCCAGGGGCAGGAGTTTCTGGAGGGCAAATGGTTCAGCGACACCGACCCGCTGGACTGGGAGGAAGCCAAGGCGCAGGAGGGCATCCTCTATCTCTACCGCGACCTGATGCGCCTGCGGCGCAATTTGGAGGGGACGACGCGCGGGCTGACCGGCCAACATATCAGGGTCTACCACGTCGATCAGGCCAACAAGGCGCTGGCCTTCCAACGCTGGTATGACGGCGGTCCCAACGATAGCGTCGTGGTCGTGATGAACATGGCTAACCGGACGATAACGAATTACACCGTCGGCTTTCCGGCCGAGGGACTGTGGTCGTTGCGCTTCGACAGCCACGCGACCGCCTATAGCGCCGATTATGAGGGACAGGTCAGCGTGGATGTGGTGGCCAGGGCGGGCGAATACGACGGCCTGCCCGCCCACGGCAAGGTCTCCCTGGGGCCATACAGCGGGGTCATCTTCTCGCAAGGTTCCAGGTCCTAGTTGTCGGAAGGCCCGGATGAAACCACGTTCCCTTAGGGCACGACAACCAGCGGCGGTGATGGCGCCGAGGTTTCACTGCCGTTTGCTACCGGCAATCGCACCTCCGAGGCGCGGTCATACAGGCCGACAATGACGGCGTAATCGCCGGGCGCGGCCGATTCCGGCACGCGCATCGGGTGAATCTGGGCGATCAGCTCGCCCGTACGCCAGGCCCATGACGGCGCGTCCAGCCGGTCGCTCTGGGCCAGGATGCCGCCCGCGCCGTCGAGCACGTGGGCGAACATCACCGCGTCGGTGGTGAAGCTGGGGGGCACGACCGGCCCGGCTCGTGTCGGGTCGAGCACGCGCCAGACGGTCAGCAGTTCGGCCGTCTCCCCCGGGCGGACGCTATCCGACAGCCAGCGCGCGGCCGTCAGTTCAATCGCCCCGTTGAAATCGACCGGTTGGGCCAGCGCACTCCCGGCCGTTAATGTCGTCGCCGCCGGCGAGCCGTCGAGCCGGTAGAGTGTGAAGCGCGGATCGAGATCGTCCGGCCGCAGATCGACGGTTTCGATGGCTTGCAGCAGGGGGATGAACGCCGGATGCGGCGGCGTGGAGGCGGGGATGACGGCCAGCGTTCGCGCCGGCGGCAATACCAGCGCGTAGCGACCATCGACCCAGCGGGCTGTCTCGCCGACGGGCGGATGGTCGGCGGCCGTGACCAGGGCGATGGATGAGTCGTGGGCCGGGCCGGGATAGACGGTGGAGAAGAGGACAGGGTCGGCGTCGGAGTAGTTGGCCGTCACATGCCGGATCGACTCAACCAGTGTGTGCTGGTAGGCCCCGCGAACCTCGGGCGACTCGCCCCAGCGTATGAAATAATCGCGCCCGGAGACAAAAGCGACCCAAAGAACCAGGAGGAGAGAGAGGGAGACGGGGAGACGGGGAGCTGGGGAGCGGGGGAGCGGAGGAGCGCCCCTGCCCCTCTGCTCCTCTGCTCCCCAGCCCCTCATCACTCCTGCAGCGACGATTAAATACACCGCCGGCAGCGCGGCCATGTTACGCGTGGTGTTGGCCGTCGGGCCGGTGACGAGCGACGGGACGATGCCCGCCAGAAACCACAGCAGCAGAAAGGCATGGGCCGGCTGCCGCAGGCGCACGAGGCAAACGACCAGCCCGATGACGAAGAAGACGGCCGAGACGATATCCAGCACCGGCCGCCCGGGGATATTGTAGGCCAGGAACGTATCGCCAAAGCCGGGCCAGACGAAGGCCAGCAGCGCGTCGCGGACATTGAGCAGGATGGGGACGAAGTTGCCCGCGCGGACGGCTCCCAGCGGGCCGTCGAACATGTCCAGCCGCGTCTGCATCTCCGGATGGGCGCGCAGGTAAAGGAACATCGGCGCGACCAGCAGCCCGGCCAGCAACAGCCCCGCCAGCACCGGCCGCCATGACCGACGGAAGGCCGATCGATGGAACAGCGCCAGATAGGCCATGAACGCCGGAAACATCAGCCAGCTCACCCGCGCCGCCAGATAGGTGTGGAACGTCAGGGCGACGGCCAGGCCAAAGAGGATGACGAATGACGAGCGACGAGTGACGAGCGGGGAACGGGGTGTGGAAATGCTCCCCTGCTCCTCCGCTCCCCTGCTCCCGCGCTCATTCGTCATTCCGAGAATTTTCCAAAAGGCCCACACCGCCAACAGGGTGAAGAACGGCAACATGCCGACCCGCAGCGCCTCGCGGCTGGAAGCCAGCGGCCAGAAGGAGACAGCCATCAGCGCCGAAGCCAACAGAGCCGTGGCGCGGCCGAACCGCGGGGAGGCCCAGGCACAGGTCAGAGCGATGGCCAGCGTGCCGAAGGCGACGTTGACCAGCCGCAGGGCGAACAAGCCACGGCCGAACAGAGCCATGAACAGGGCCACGGTATAGCTGTAGAGCGGCTCGCTGCCGTAGTTGAGCGGGAAGAAGTAGAGGAGGACGCCGTTGAGGATGCCGATGGCCTCGCGGCCGTGGTTGGCCTCGTCGTGGGTCAGCCCCGGCGGGATTCCGGTCAGGTTCCAGACGCGCAGGGCGAAGGCGACGAGAAGAATGATGAGGAGCAGAGGAGCAGGGGAACGGAGGAGAGAGGAACTAACTGCTCTCCCTTTTCTCCCTTCACCGCTTTCCCTCCGCGCCCCATGCGTCATTTCCGAGTGGTTGCCACAGCAAATACCTCGCGCTCGAAGAACCAGCGGAACGGCGGTACGTCGAAAGCCAGACGTCGTAACCCGGCCATCAGAGCCGACTCGTCGCGGTTCTGCGGCGGCGAATCAAGCCAGACCTTGATGCCGGTGTAGCCCGCCTGCTTCAGCCCCTGCCGCATGCGAATCAGGTCTTGCTCGTTGACATGAACGTCCTGGTTCACCGGGGTGATGGCGCGCGGGTCCTTGGGATAGGCGTCGCCCTGTCCCATGAGCATGCGCACGCGGCGCACCCAGGGGTAGGCGTAGGCGTCGTACCAGCGATTGGGGGCGGTATGGATGATCAGGCGGCCGCCCGGCTTCAGCACGCGGCCGATCTCCAGATAGGCCTGGTGCAGCTCCCACGGGAAGAGGTGCTCCACCACGTCGAACATCAGCGCACGGTCAAAATAGTTGCTGGGGAAGGGCAGGCTCTTGGCGTCGGCCTGCAGCACGCCGGGTTGCATCGACGGCCGCTCGTCTCCGGATTCCGATCGCTGCAACTCCGCGGCGACGACATCGCGCGACATCCGGGCGGCGGCGACGGCGTAGTCCATGCCGTGGGCCTCCACGCCGAGGCGCATGCAGTGGCGCAGGATTTCGCCGCGGCCGCAGCCCACATCGAGCACGCGCATGCCCGGCCGGACGTCGGCCAGCGCGAAGGCATCGTGCAAGCGGCGCGACAGATGCGCGCCTTCCGATTCGATGAATACGTCATAACCCTCGCACGCCGTCAGGAAGTATTCTTCCGTATAGAGCGAGGACGGCAAGGACTTTCTTTCTGTTTCACTCATGGATTCTCTATCGCCGAGGCCGTCGGGCATGGCGCCACGGCCTGTACCGATTCTATACCTGGGGTGATTTTATCAGCATGTCGGCCGCCGGTCATACTCTTGGCATAAACGTTTTTCTAACAATCGACCTTCATACTCACAAGTTGGAACAGGGCTGCGAAACCTTCGGTCATGTTCTCCGTATAGAATGGTGAAGACACAGGAGATTGGAACGTTGAATGATGAGCAGGCCTGGCTTGAACAAGCCAGGCGCGGCGACAAAAACGCATTCGGTCAGCTGATTCAGGCCTATATGGGCCCGGTCTATAACCTTGCCTATCGTATGTTGGGAAATTCGGGAGAAGCTGAAGAAGCCGCTCAGGAAGCGTTCATCCGGGTCTATACCCGGCTGGACAGCTATGACCCTGAGCACAAGTTCAGCACCTGGGTTTTATCGATCACGTCGAACTACTGCATCGACCAGATTCGCAAGCGACGGGCCGTCCTGTTGTCCATCGACGAGCCGCTGCCGCCCCACCCGGCGCTGCATAGCGACAACAGTAAGGGGCCGGAAGCGGAATATATGGCTCAGGAACGGGAAGAACTGGTGCAAGGCTTGCTGAACACGCTGCCCGAGGAATACCGGCACGCGGTCGTTCTGCGCTACTGGTACGACATGTCCTATGAGGAGATCGCCGACGTGCAGGCGACGACGGTCAGCGCCGTGAAATCGCGCCTGTTTCGTGCCCGCCGGTTGCTGGCCGATGCCGGACTCGAAAGAGGCATGGTCGCCCCGGCTGAGGTGGCCGTGCCCGCCTGATTGAGAGCGAGCGAAAGGATGAGAAGGGTTTCGATGGAGAGATGCCATGGAGCATGAAGAACGATTCTATACGATGATGATGGACGCGCTCGACGACAAGCTGGCGCCCGGCGAACAGACCGAGCTGGAAGCTCACCTGCGCACGTGCACGGACTGCACCCAGGAGTGGCGCGCTCTGGTGGCCATCGAAATGCTGTTTCGACAGACGCCGATGCTGATGCCGGCGGTGGACTTTGCCGAGCGCACGCTGGCCCGCCTGCCCAATCGCCGGACACGCCGCATGGCCCTGGGGGCGATATATACCATCCTGCTGTTGAGCGGCATATTCCCGTTGCTCATCGGCGTCTTCCTGGCGATTCGCTACGCGCCTATCCTGAGCCAACCGGCGCTGTTGGGCGGCATCTGGGCCTCTGTTTCCGGCATCGGCCGGGCCTTTGCCACGGTTATCGGGGCGTTGTTCGCCGGCGCGGGCCATCTTGTTATTGAGCAACCGGCCGTGATCGGCTGGTTTATCGTCCTGGCAGGTCTTGTATTCCTGTGGGGCGGCGTTTTCCAGCGGCTGCTTGTGCAACCTTTGGACGCCTCCTCACGTAACTGATTACAGGACGCAGGAGTAATGGAAACATGATCTGCAAGGAGCAGTGAAATGAGTAAACGTGTCCTGATATCATTGGTGGCGGTGCTGTTGTTTATCACGGCGCTAACCCCCGTGGTGCTTGCCGCCCCATTGGCCGATACGATCGTCGGCGAAAACGAGGTCGTCAATAACGACGTCGTGGTGTTCGACGGCGATCTGGAAGTCCGGGAAGGGGCCGTGGTCAACGGCGACGTGGCCGTGTTCAACGGCGACGCCATCATCGACGGCCAGATCAATGGCAGCATGACGCTGTTTAACGGCGATCTGGTGGCCGGAAGCAACGCCGCTATCTCCGGTGAATGTGTGTTGCTGAACGGCGAAGTGACCGGGGACGGCGCGACGTCGAGACAAAGCGCCTGCACCGCCATCTCCAATATGGAGCTGGCGCCTCTGGCCGGATTGGCCCCGGGCATGTTCAAAAACTTTGAGAACCTGCCCGATCTTGCGCCCGTGCCTACTGTGCCCGCGATACCGGATATGCCCGCCGCGCCGGAACCGCCGGTCGTGCCGCGGATGCCTGACTCGCGGGGCGGCATGGTGGCCCGAAGCTTCGGCATCCTTGCCGGCAGCCTGTTGTTTGGCTTTCTGGGCCTTCTGACCGGGGCCATCATTCCCAACAACTTGCGGCAGATCGTCGGCACGGCCCGCGACAAGACCGTTGTCAGCGGGATGGCCGGGGCGCTGACGGCCGTGGCCGTGCCCTCGCTCATCATTCTGCTCATTCCGGTGTCGATCATCCTGACCTTCGTCTGCATCGGGCTGCTCGGCTTCCCGATCATGTTCCTGCTGGGGCTGGGGCTGGTGGTCGGCGGATTCCTGGGCTGGATCGCCGTGGGCACCTGGCTGGGTGTGCGTTTGTTCGGCCGCGGCAAGAGCGATCGCATCGTGCTGTCGGCCGCGCTGGGCACCGGCTTGTTGACCTTCATCACCGGCATCGCCGGCATGCTGACGGCCGGGATCGCCGGTGGGGTGCTGACATTCTTCATCTCCTGCATCGGTCTGGGCGCGGTGGCGCTGACGCAGTTCGGCATGAAGCCGTTCCCGCGCCGGCGACAATCGAACGCGCCGACCGGTGGCGCGACCGGCGATGGGCTTGATCCCGACAAGGTGGACAACGTATTGGGTACCTTGCCGGCGGACGAGATCGCGATTTAGGCGACCGACCGCCGATCGTCGCCGGGGTAGCGACAGGATTTGGACAGGCCGAAGCAAACGCTTCGGCCTTTTTGTTGTCATGTGGCGAGCGGGGAGAGTCGCTCAGGAACCCGGGGGCAGAAGGTCCGCGCCGCTGAGTTCCGCCTCGAGGGCATCGTAGAGGTGATGATAGGCCGCCAGTCGGGCCGCGGCCGCGCGTTTTGCCGGCTCGGTGTGCATGCTGGCGACGGTCTTGGCCTGCCAGTCGGCCGTTCGGGCGCGATCGATCAGGTAACGCAGCGAGCGCATCTTGTGGCCGGCCAGGTCGCCGCCCATCCAGTGGAACGCGGCCGTCAGCCCGATCTTGGCCAGCTTGTCGGCATCCCATAGCACCTGCGACTCCAGCACGGTCAACGGTTCGTCGCGCCAAAGGCCCATGTGGTCGGCGATGGCCGCGGCCACGGCCTCGATCTTGTGTGGCGGGAAATCGGTGACGGGCAGGAAGGCGCGGGCATAAGCCGCCCCGGCGACGGGATGGCGCTCCCGGTCGGTGAACTTGCAGATGTCGTGGAGCCAGGCGGCCGCCTCGGCTATCTCCGCATCCGCGCCGGTCAACTCGGCCAGCTTCAGCGACAGGGCGACAACCGCCGTGACATGTTCCCAGCGATAGTTGAAGGAGACGTCGGCCGTGCCATGGCGGCCGCGCAGTTCGGCCAGGGTGGCTTCATACATGGCGGCGCGGACGGCATCGCGCCAGGGTGACGGTTTGGGTTTTGACATGGCATTGATTATACGTCCGGAATCCCGGGAGGGAATAACATCGTGGTTCCTGAGTGGACTATGCTACAATCATTGACACTGCGCTCGGCACGCCCGAGCCATAAAACGATACAAGGTTGATTATGAACACTATTGATGAAGCGCCCATTACCTGGTTAAAAAATCGCCATGCGGGAACCCAAGCGGGGGCAGAGGCCGTCGATCATCTGCTGCCGGACGGAATAACGGATGAGGCCCGCGCCTTCCATATGCAGATGACAGGCTTTGAGATGACGCCCCTCAAGCGCCTGTCCAATCTGGCTTCGCGCCTTGGATTGGGCAGTATCTGGGTGAAAGATGAATCGGCGCGATTTCGACTCAATGCTTTCAAGGCGCTGGGCGGCTCCTTCGCCATTTACCGGCTCATCTGTCAAAAGGTCAACCGGCACAACCTGTCCTATGCCGACCTGATGTCCGGGGAAGTCCGCGCCTCCCTGGGCGAGATTACTTTCACCAGCGCCACCGACGGCAATCATGGCAAGGGGCTGGCCTGGGCGACGCGCAAGTTTGGCTTCCCGTGCATCATTTACGTTCACAAAAACACCTCGCAGGCGCGAATCGACGCCATCGCCGAATTCGGCGCGGAGGTGCGCGTGGTGGACGGCAACTATGACGACGCCGTGCGCCAATGCGAGCGGGATGCGCAGGCGCATGGCTGGCAGGTCGTCTCCGACACGTCCTGGCCCGGCTACGAGGATATCCCCAAATGGGTGATGCAGGGCTACACCACGCTGCTGGCCGAGACGCAGGAACAGCTGGGGGCGCAAGGGATTGTGAAACCAACCCATATCTTTGTGCAGGCGGGCGTGGGCGCGTTTGCGGCAGCCATGATCGCCTTCTACAAGAAGCTGTTTGGCGACGGCGCGCCGATTTCGGTCGTCGTGGAACCGCGGAATGCCGACTGCCTCTATCAATCGTTGAAGATCGACGACGGGCGGCCGCATTCGGTTTCGGGCGATCTGGACACCATCATGGCCGGGCTGGCCTGCGGCGAACCCAGCCCGCTGGCCTGGCAAATCCTCCACGATTGCGCCGACTTCTTCATCACCGCCCCCGATTATGTGGCCGCCAAGGGGATGCGCATGTACGGCGTGCCCCTGAAAGGCGACCCGGTGGTGATCTCCGGCGAATCGGGGGCCGTCACCCTGGGGGTGTTGCCGTTCATCATGGGATTCGAAGGCGCGGCCGAACTCAGGCAGCAGCTTCAACTCAATGAAAGCTCGCGCGTGCTGCTGATCAACACCGAGGGCAACACCGACCCGGACTATTTCCGCAATGTGGTTTGGGAGGGAGTTTTTCCCGTGCCCGAACCCTACCGGTGGCGTTCATAATGATCTGACCCCCCACCCCTATCTTTACTTTATTTACTTTATTTACTTTCTTATATATCTCCGGATCGAGGGGTTATGAAAGTTAATCAAGTAAATAAAGTTATTATTATGGAGGGGGGTACTTGTTTGGCAAATTGACCCGGATGCTGTCCCCGGTCGATTCGTTCCTTGCCACGGCGCGTCTTGACAACGGGATACCCCGGATTATAATAAAGATTCCAATGCAGGTGCGATGCGCTTTGTGGCATCACACCCCGTATAGCCAAATGCGTTGACCGGGACGAGTAATCGCCAGACGCGCGTCAGAGAGCGGATCACCACAGGCTGAAAGGATCCGCCGCGGACGAAGGCGACAAAAACCACCCGGGAGCGGCCGTCCGAACGGTTGAGGCGAACCCACGGTTTTGCCTCCCAGGGCAGACTTTTTGTCTGCCCACCCCAATAAGTCGGCCCGGTTGGCCCCGTTATCGGCCGAATCAAGTGCGCCGGCTGTTCGCATCCGGCGAAATTGGGTGGAACCGCGACCGCCGTCGCCCCAATACGGGGCGGCGGCGTTTTTATTTGCAGGCATATCACGCGGAGGCATATCATGTCAGACAACGGAAATATTCCCTATAACCAAACGCTCCTGTATCGCATTCGGCACTCGGCCGCCCATGTCATGGCCGAGGCGGTCGTCGATCTGTTCCCGGAGACGCTGCTGGCCATCGGCCCGCCCGTCGAAGATGGCTTCTACTATGACTTCGACCTGGGCAAGGATGAGCGCGGCAAACCGCGCACGTTCTCGCCCGAGGACCTGGAGCGCATCGAGGAGCGCATGAAGGAGCTTCTGCGTGACAACGCCGAGTTCCAGCACTCGACGATGAGCGTGGACGAGGCGCTGGCCTTCTTTGCCGGGCAGCCGTACAAGGTGGAACTGATCAAGGACCTGGCCGCGGGCAAGGTGGATGAGATGGGCAACCCGACGACGGAACCGGCGGCCGAGGTGGGTATCTTCCGCCAGCGCGACTTTGTGGATCTGTGCCGCGGGCCGCATGTCGACCGCACGCGCGACATCAAGTCCAACGCCATCAAGCTGCTGCGCACGAGCGGCGCTTACTGGCGGGGCGACGAGAAGAACCCGCAACTCCAGCGCATCTACGGCACGGCCTGGAACAACAAGGCCGAGCTGGACGACTACCTCCATCGTCTGGAAGAGGCCCGGCTGCGCGACCATCGCCGGTTGGGCAAGCAACTTGAATTGTTCCACATTTCGCCGCTGGTCGGGTCCGGCCTGCCGCTGTGGCTGCCCAATGGCGCGGTCTTGCGCGAGGCGCTGGAGAGCTTCCTGCGCCAGGCGCAACTGGAGCGCGGCTATCTGCCGGTCATCACGCCCCATATCGGCAATCTGGAGCTTTACAAGACCAGCGGCCACTACCCTTACTACAAGGACAGCCAGTACACGCCGATCAAGGTAGACGAGGAGGAGTTCCTGCTCAAGCCGATGAACTGCCCGCATCATATCGAGATCTATCGCAGCCAGCCGCGCAGCTATCGCGATCTGCCTTACCGGCTGGCCGAATTCGGCACGGTCTACCGCTACGAAAAGAGCGGCGAGCTGACGGGCCTGACGCGCGTGCGCGGCTTCACGGTCGATGATTCGCACCTGTTTGTGGCCCCGGAGCAACTGGAAGAGGAGTTCATCGCCGTCGTCGACCTCATCAAGTACGTCTTCGAGACGATGGGTTTCCAGGACTTCCGAGCGCGACTGGGCACGAACGACCCCGCCAGCGACAAGTACGCCGGCGAGCCGGAGATGTGGGAGCGAGGTATCGCCGCCATCCGCAACGCGGCCGACAAGCTGGGCTTGAACTACACGGTTGAAGAGGGCGAGGCCGCCTTCTATGGCCCCAAGCTGGACTTCATCTTTCGCGACGTGCTGAAGCGCGAATGGCAATTGGGCACGGTGCAGGTCGATTTCCTGCTGCCGGAGCGATTCGACCTGGAATATACAGCCGAGGACGGCCGCAAGCACCGGCCGGTGATGATCCATCGCGCGCCATTCGGCAGCATGGAGCGTTTCGTCGGCATCCTGATCGAGCATTTCAACGGCGCCTTCCCGCTGTGGCTGTCGCCGGTGCAGGCCACGGTGATCCCCATCGCCGACCGCCATGTCGACTACGCCCGCGAGGTGGCGGCCGAACTGAAAGCCGCCGGCATCCGCGTCACGGTGGACGAGAGCAGTGAGCGGATGAACAAGAAGATCCGCGAGGCGCAATTGCAGAAGACGCCCTACATGCTCGTTGTCGGCGACAAGGAGGCCGAGACGAGAGCGGTTGCCGTGCGCACACGCGACAACGAGGATCGCGGCGCGCAGCCGCTCGTCGATTTTGTCGGAAACGTCAAACGGTTGATTGCCTCGCGATCGATGGAGTTGTGATGATCGCCGCCGGCGAGGGGAGGCCCCGCCTTGATCCCGGCCATCCGCGGTGCTAACATCCGTTTAACTATCATCCGAGTGTGGTCAATCTCGACCCACAATTATCACTTCAAAGGGGGTATGCAATGGACGGTTTGTTGAGTTTCATGGGCAGCACAGTCGGGCGCGTTGTGCGTTTCGTTCTGGGGCTGGTATTGATTTATGTGGGCCTGTTCGTGATGAAGGGTAATTGGGTCGGCTACATCGTTGCTATCATTGGTCTGGTGCCGATCTTCATGAGCATCACCGGTCGCTGCCTGCTGCAGTCAGTCCTCGGCTCGAAGAAGTAACAGCGCTTTCAGCCGATGTGAGCGAGAGGCTCGGGTCTGTGATCCGGGCCTCTTGTCGTTTGGGGGGGCATCACGTTAATCAGCCGGTTTTGACAATAAAGGTCGGCCGATTTTACAATTCACTATCCGCTAAATTTGCGAGCTGCGGATCAAATTCAATCCTATGAATCAACCGGTTCCGACCAAACCTGTACCCATGATGGGGCACTACCTGCGGCCGTTTCGCGGTCGGGTGGCGCTGATGATCATCCTGCTGCTGACCGGGATCGGCCTGCAACTGATCGCGCCGCAACTGATCGGCCGCTTTGTCGACGCGGCCGCGGGCAAAAGCGCGGGCAACTCGCCGAATCATCTCACCCTGATCGCGGTCCTGTTCTTCGTCGTCGTGCTGGCCCAAAAGATCCTGTCCCTCATCACCGTCTATCTGACGGAGGACCTCGGCTGGGCGACGACGAACAGATTGCGCGCCGACCTGACCGCCCACGTCCTGCGGCTCGACATGGGTTTCCACAAGCTGCGCACCCCCGGCGAGCTAATCGACCGCATCGACGGCGACGTGGATCAATTGGCCGATTATTTCTCGGAGATCGTCGTCAATCTCATCGGCAACGGCTTGCTGGTGGCCGGGATCCTCGTGCTCGTATTCCTCAAGGATTGGCGCATCGGGCTGGTCTCGCTGGCCTATGCCGTCATCATGATCACCCTGATGCGGACGATCCAGAATCGCATGGTGAAGCTCTACACGCGCATCAGCCAG
The DNA here is from genome assembly GCA_018058545.1 of Promineifilum sp. Classification (GTDB taxonomy): domain Bacteria; phylum Chloroflexota; class Anaerolineae; order Promineifilales; family Promineifilaceae; genus Promineifilum. The sequence continues at coordinate 76,509 of JAGOZU010000002.1, forward strand.
TCCTCGGCCGAGATGCTGGGCTTTTTGGAAGAACATATCACCGGCACGGAAGACGTCGTGCCCAATGGCGGGTCGGGCTATGTTCTGGCCCGGCTCTATCCACTCCTGAACACCTTCGCCACCTTGCGCGCGCGCACCTTCACGCTCAGCACCACCATCGGCGCCGCCAGCACGGTGCTTTTCGTCATCGCCCTGGCGGCATCGATGGGCATTGCCGCCTCCGCCTTTCGCGCCGGAGCCATGACCATCGGCACCGTGTTCACTGTGATCTTCTACGTCGGATTGCTGGAGTTGCCGCTCGACTCGGTGCGCCGCGAACTCAGTTCCATCCAGCGCGCGCTGGCCGGCGTCAACCGAACGCGAGAGTTATTTGAATTGCGGCCGGAAGTAGGGGATACAACCGGCGGGACAATTGCCTTGCCGGAGAAGGCGCCGGGCCTGACATTTGAGGGGGTATCGTTCGCCTATAAGGACCGGCGAATGACGAATGACGAGGTACGAATTACGAATGACGAAGTACGAATTACGAATGAAGAAGGGGAGGCGCTGCCTGATCCGTTACTCGTCAATCGTCACTCCTCACTCGATACTCCGGTTGTGCTGCATGATGTCTCTTTCGCCGTCGCGCCGGGCCGGGTGCTGGGGGTGTTGGGGCGCACGGGGAGCGGCAAGACGACGCTTACCCGGTTGATCTTCCGGCTCTATGATGTCGACAGCGGGACCATCCGCCTGGGCGATGACGGCGGCGCGGATATCCGGGATGTGGCCCTGGCGGATCTCCGTCGCCACATAGGCCTGGTCACGCAAGACGTCCAGCTCTTTGCCGCATCGGTGCGCGATAACCTGACGCTGTTTGATCATTACGACCCGGCCCACCCGCGGAGCGGACCCCTGTCCGCCGACGACGGCCGTATCCTGGCCGCGCTGGAGACCCTCGGCCTGATGGACTGGTATCCCGGCTTGCCGGCCGGGCTGGACACGGTGCTGGAGAGCGGCGGCAAGGGCCTCTCGGCCGGGGAGGCTCAACTGCTGGCCTTCACTCGCGTCTTTTTGCGCAATCCCCAACTGGTGGTGCTCGACGAAGCCTCGTCGCGGCTCGATCCCGGGACCGAGCACCTGTTGGAGCGAGCCATCGACCGGCTGCTGGAAGGGCGCACGGGCATCATCATCGCCCACCGCCTGCGCACTGTCGGCCGCGCCGACGACATCCTCATCCTTGAGAACGGCCGTGTGGTCGAGTTTGGCCCCCGCGCGGCGCTGGCCGCCGATCCCGGCTCGCGCTTCTACGGGTTGCTGCAGACCGGTCTGGAGGAGATGCTGGCATGACCCTCGATATGCAGGTACAGCGCGGAGGAGCGTGGGAGCGGAGGAGCGGAGGAGCGGGGGTGAAAAGAAGCACCTCCTCTGCACCTCTGCCCCTCTGCTCCCCGGCCATGAAAGAGGCCCTGCCATGACAACGGCTCCCGCCACACAGGCCAGGCTCCCTGTCTTCCGCGGGATGTGGGCGCTGATCCGCTTTCGGCCGCGGTACTTCATCCTGAACCTGATTTTCGGCGTGGTCCTCACCGTCACCCAACTGATTCCCGGCCTGATCACCCGGCAGTTTTTCGACGAATTGACCGGCGAAGCGACGGCGACTTACGGTATCGCGACCTTGCTGGGGATGCTCGTGGCCGTCCAGTTCGGCCGCATGGCGGTCAATGTCGGCTATGAATGGAGCGGCTGGGCCTTGCGCGCCGTCAACGGCGTGCTCATGCGCGTCAACTTCATGCACAACATCCTGGCCAAGCCGGCGGCGCGGCCGATGCCGGTCGAGCCGGGCGACGCCATCCATCGCCTGCAACGGGACGTGGGCGACTACTCCGACTTCCCGACCTGGATACCCCAGGAGATCGGGGACACGATCTTCTTTCTGTTCGCGGTCACCATCATGGCCCGCATCAACCCGTGGATCACCCTGGTGGCGATCATGCCGCTCATGGCTGTGTTCTTCATCAGTCGCATGGCCTGGAGGCGTTTTTTACTCTATGAGCGGGCGACTCGCGTCGCCGGCAGCCATGTCACCGCCTTTCTGGGCGAGATTCTCGGCGGCGTCCAGGCGATCAAGATCGCCGATGCCGAAAGCGGCGCGCTGGGTTACTTCGATACGCTGAATGAGGCCAGGCGCAAGGCGGGCGTGCGACAAAACACCTTCCTGGCGTTGTTCAACTCTGCCGGGCAGAGCATGGGCGACATCGCCATCGCGATTGTCATCCTGCTGGTCGGCCAAACCCTCCAATCGGGGGCGATGACCGTCGGCGACTTCACCCTTTTCGTCAGTTACCTGACCATCGCCGTTCGCTTCCCGTCCAATCTGGGCGGCTTCATCTCGGAGATCGCCCAGCAGCGGGTGGTGCTCGACCGGCTGCAGGAGATGCACCCCGAAGCGCCGCCGGAGAGCATCGTCGTCCATCGGCCGATCTATGAGCAGGGGGACGTCCCGGCGCTGGTCATGCCGCTCAGGACGGCCGCCGATCGGCTGGAGCGGCTGGAGGTGGTCGGGTTGACGTATCTCCATGAAAGGAGCGGAGGAGCAGAGGAGCAGAGGAGAGAGGGCGCGCCCCTGCTCCCCGGCACCTCTGCTCCCCCGCCTCCCGTCTCCGGCATCGCCGACATCTCCTTTGATCTCCCGCGTGGCTCGTTCACCGTCGTAACCGGCCGGGTGGGCAGCGGCAAGACGACGCTGCTGCGGGCGCTACTGGGGCTGCTGCCACCGGGCAGTGGTGAGGTGCGCTGGAATGGCGTAGCGGTGGCCGATCCGGGTGTATTCTTCATCCCGCCGCGCTCGGCCTACACACCGCAAGTGCCGCGGCTGTTCAGCGAGTCGCTGCGCGATAACATCCTCATGGGCTTGCCGGAAGACGGGGCGAATCTGACTGCCGCGCTGCACACGACCGTCATGGAGCCCGATATCGCCATGCTGGAAGCCGGGCTGGACACACTTGTCGGGCCGCGCGGGTTGCGTCTTTCCGGTGGGCAGGTGCAGCGCTCGGCCGCGGCGCGCATGCTCGTTCGCAATGCTGAACTGCTGGTCTTTGATGACCTGTCCAGCGCGCTCGATGTGGAGACGGAGCAACTGCTGTGGGAGCGACTGGTTGACGAGACAGGAGAGGCGCGGCCGACTTGCCTGGTCGTCAGCCATCGCCGTCCGGCCTTGCGCCGCGCCGACCATATCATCGTGCTGGAAGGCGGCCGCGTCGTCGCCCAGGGCGCGCTCGACGATCTGCTGGAGACCTCGGCCGAGATGCAGCGGTTGTGGCAGGGAGAAATAGTGTAACGGGTAAGCACCAGGCTAATGACAGGGCAGCGAGTGGACAATCTCAGCATAGATGGAGTACACGACGGCTTTCATGAGCCTGTTCTGGAATAGGTCTTGGAACGAGCATGAACCGCCCCGGCGCGAACCAGCCATTCCTGCCCGATGAAACCTGATTCAAGCAATTGGGAGAAGATCGGTGCGCTGGTCGCCGGATGAATCTCTAGGATATCGGCGGTGGTGAACGGATAGACAAAACCCGCGCCGCTTAGCCGCGCGTGGAAGACATGTTTCCCGTCCGGCAGATAAATAGGCCCCTCGATGGTTTCATCGACCGGACGTCGTCCAGCCGCCTCCTGGCCCATCCGCGCGCTGAATGGCGTATGGCCGCCGGTCGAGACAGCCATGCGCGCGGGAACCCTCTCATCAATCGTCAATTCAGCCAGGTGATAGGGGGTCTGGAAAAACAGGCGCTCGGCAAAGGCCAGCAAGCGCGAAGAATTGAAGGCATGGGCCAGAAAAGCGCCACCGCCGCCCGCGACGACGACGGATATGGACAGTTCGCGGAAGGGGATGCCGTGAAAATCCGCCTCGATGGATGTCAGCAGCAACGCGGCGCGGCCGTTGTCATCATGGGGGGCGATGTGTAACGGATGCAAACGCTCGCGCCAAAAAGCCAGGTCGGCCGTGCCTCGCAAGGCCACTTCGCGCACGTTGGAAATGGTCGAGATATAGGTGATCGGCGCGGCTTGCTGCGTCATGCGTCCGACTCCTCCATCATGGACAATTCATGTAACAGGAGATTAAGCTGCGGGCCGATGCGCCGCAGCTCCTCGCGATGAGCCAGAGAGAGGCGCGACAGGACCTCGTTGCCCTTCGGCGTCATGGAGATGAACACCTGCCGCCGGTCGACCGTGCCTTGCTCGCGGGCCACCAGCCCGTGGGCCTCCAGCCGGTTGATCAACTCGACGGTGCTGTGGTGGCGCAATTGCAACCGTTCGGCCAATTCGCCGATCACGATCCGTTCGCGGGCGGGAAAACCGGCAATGGTCAGCAGCCCCTGGTGTTGCTGGGGAGTGATGCCTTCCTCGCGGGCGGCCGTCTCACTGAAACGCAAAAACTGACGCAGTGCGTACCGGAATGTCGCCAGCTTCTCATATTCCGCCTTGCTGACAGGTTGAGCCATACACTCTCCGTCCTCGCGCGTGATCATGTCGCGCGACCCGATTTTACCCCAATCGCTCCCTCATCGGGCACGAATTCGTCAAATAGATCTGTTGAATTATATCGCATTACGATATAATATCCCGTCTTTCAAATCATTCAACAGAAAACGAGGTAATCATGATCGAACAACCCAGCCTGAACTTGCAGGAAGACATGGGCATCAAACCATCCAAATCATTCCGCATGATCTACGTCAGCCTCCTGGCGGCCGTCATTGGCGTCATTTCCGGCCTGCTGGCGTATCTGCTCTTTTCGCTCATCGGCCTGCTGTGGAATTTGGTGTTTTTCCAGCGCGTGGCCACGGAGCTGACCGACCTGGAGACGAACCCCATCGGCTTGTGGATGCTGGTCGTGCCGGCCATCGGCGGGCTGATTGTGGCCCTGATGGCCAAGTACGGGACGGAGAAGATCAAGGGCCACGGCATCCCCGAAGCGATGGAGGCCGTGCTGGAGAACCGCAGCCGGGTCAGTCCGCGCGTGGCCATCTTCAAGCCCATCGCCACGGCCGTGGCCATCGGCACAGGCGGCCCGTTCGGCGCGGAAGGGCCGATCATCCAGACCGGTGGCGCGATGGGGTCACTCCTGGGGCAAATCCTGCCGGCGACGGCCGTGGAGCGCAAGGTGCTGCTGGCCTGTGGCGCGGCGGCGGGCATGGCGGCGACCTTCAACACCCCCATCGCGGCGGTGATCATCGCCATTGAACTGCTGCTCTTTGAGTTCAAGTCGCGCTCGTTCATTCCCCTGGTCATCGCCACCGTCGTGGCCACGACCGTGCGCATGCCGTTCCTGGGCCGCGGCCCGCTGTTCCAGGTGTCGATCACCGATTTCGGCATCCCCCGCGCCCTGCCGTTCTATGTCCTGCTGGGGTTGCTATGCGGGCTGGTGGCCGTCGGATTTACAAAGACTCTCTATTGGACGGAAGACTTGTTCGACAAACTGCCGGTCAACAAGTTCTGGCTGCCGGTCATCGGTGGCTTCGGCCTGGGCATCATCGGGTACTTCGTGCCGCGCGTTCTGGGCGTGGGCTACGGCACGATCTCCGGAATCCTCAACAATCAGCTCACGCTCAGCGTCCTGCTGACGGTCATGATCTTCAAGACGCTGGCGTTGCTGGTGTCGTTGGGTTCGGGCACATCGGGCGGTTTGCTCGCGCCGTTGTTCATGGCCAGCGCGGCCATGGGCGGCGCGATGGCCATCCTGCTCAACTCGGCCATGCCGGGGCTGCACCTGGAGCCGGGCGCGTTCGCCCTGGCGGCGATGGCGGCCGTCTTCGGCGCGGCCTCCCGCTCCACGTTCGCCTTCATCATCTTTGGCTTCGAGATCACCCAGGACTACAACGCCATTCTGCCGCTGATGCTGGTGTGCGTCATCGCCGATGCCGTGGGGCTGATCCTCATGCGCAACACAGTGATGACCGAAAAGCTGGCCCGGCGCGGGTTGCGCGTGCCGGCCGAATACGATGCCGACCCGCTGCAGCAGATAACCGTCGGTGACATGATGGTCACGACGACGCTTAACCTGCCCAGCGACATGCGCGTGAAGGACCTGGCCGATCACATCGCTCGCGGTGAGCCGGACTACGTGCGCCACCAGGCCTTTCTCATCGTCGATGAGGATGATCGCCTGGCGGGCATCATCACGCGGGGTGACCTGCTGGTGGCGCTCGAAGAACCGGCCGGCGGCGACCTGTCCGTCCTGCATGCGGGGACGACCTCGATCATCGTCGCCTATCCGGACGAGATGATCCACGACGCGCTCAACAAGATGGTTCACAACGACATCGGCCGCCTGCCGGTGGTCAGCCGCGTGGATCCGCGCCGCATCGTCGGCTATCTGAGCCGCGGAGGCATCCTGCGGGCCAGACGCCGCCGGATCGATGAGGAGCATACCCGCGAGGAAGGATGGTTGAGCAAGGCGCACTAACCCTTTCCCGGCGTTTCGTCCATCCGCCAGGAACATGGGGCGATCTCGTTGCCCGGTCTTCAGCGCTTGCTAAAATCCGGCACATATCGGGCGGCCTGACCGGCCTGCCCGGCCTGTTCCGGACAGTGAACGATGACCAATACTGATGAAGGACGAATAGAACCGACCCTCGCGCCCGGGGTCTGGGTGGCCGATACGGCCGTCGTGCGCGGCGACGTGACGCTGGGCGAGGATGTCAGCGTGTGGTTTGCGGCCGTGTTACGCGGCGACGAGGCCCCTATCATCATCGGCGACCGAACCAATATTCAGGACGGCGCGGTGCTGCACGTCTCGGCCGGATTTCCCTGCGTGGTCGGCCGGGAGGTCACCATCGGCCACGGCGCGGTCGTCCACGGCTGCACAGTCGAGGACGGCGCGCTCATCGGCATCCGGGCCACGGTGCTCGACGGGGCGGTCATCGGCCGGGGGGCGGTGGTGGGGGCCGGGGCCGTGGTGCCGCCGGGGATGCACGTCCCGCCGGAGATGCTGGCGCTGGGCGTGCCGGCCAGGGTCGTCGGCCCGCTGACGAATGCCCAGCGTTCGGCCGGGCCACGCGCCGTGGGCAACTATATGGCTCGTAAAGAGGCGTATCGGGAAGGGAAGTATTGAGGAAAACCTCCCATGATCACCATCACCAGCCCCCAGAACCCGCGCATCAAGCGCATCAGTAAACTCAATGACCGACGCGCCCGCGATGAGGCAGGGCAAACCGTCGTCGAGGGCGTGCGCGAGATATCGGTGGCGCTCGGGCGGGGTGTCGTGCCGGTGGAGGTCTACCTGTGCCCGGAGCTGATCGACGGCCCGGAGGCGGAGACGGCCGCGCGACATCTGCGGGCCATCGCCGCGACGGGCATGACCGAATTGTTCATCGTCACGCCCGAGGTCTTCGCCAAAATGGCCTATCGCGGCCAAAGCGGGGGGTTGCTGATAGTCATCGCCTACCGGTCGCTTGCGCTGGATGAGCTGCAGTTTCGCCGCGCGCCCTTTCTCGTCGTCATCGAGGAAGCCGAGAAGCCGGGCAATCTGGGCGCGGTGCTGCGCACGGCCGACGCCGCCGGGGTTGATGCGGTGATCGCTCCCTCACCGGCCGACGGGCGGGGGACAGACCTCCACAACCCCAACGTCATTCGGGCCAGCCTGGGCGCCTACTTCACTGTGCCGACTGTCGCCACCAGCAACGAACAAGCCATCGCCTGGCTGCGCGAGCGAGGCATCGCCATCGTCGCCGCCACCCCCGCGGCCGAGGCCCTCTATACCGAGACCGACCTGACCGACCCGCTGGCCGTGGTCGTCGGCAGCGAGGCGTGGGGGTTGAGCGAGGCCTGGCTGGCGGCGGCCGACCGGCGGGTGCGCATCCCCATGGCGGGATCGGTGGATAGTCTGAACCTGTCGGCGTCGGCCGCGTTGATGATGTACGAAGTCGTGCGCCAGAGAATGCGGCCGTCCGGCGGTTGACGTTGCCCATTACGCCTAATCAGCGATAATTAAGCGTGTCGCCATTGATCGTCTCGCGATTGACGCGGCACACCCGACTATCTTTTAAATTTCCCATTGCAGCGCGGATTCCTTTGCCCGACCAACCGTCCTGGCGGCGGATGATAAACGCGGATCACGGAACCGCGCTCCGGCATTAGATTAAGGAGTACACACATGTCCAAGCTTGTAAAAGTTGCGGTCACGGGAGCGGCCGGCCAGATCGGCTACTCCATTCTGCCCCGAATCGCCAATGGCGAGGTCTTCGGCCCCGACACCCGCGTCGCCCTGCATTTGCTGGAGATCACCCCGGCGCTGCAGGCTCTGGAGGGGGTCGTCATGGAGCTTGATGACTGCGCCTTCCCCCTGCTCGACAATATCGTCATCAGCGACGATCCGCGCGTGGCCTTCGACGGCGTCAACTGGGCGCTGCTCATTGGCTCGCGGCCGCGTTCGAAGGGGATGGAGCGCGGCGACCTGATCAAGGTCAATGGCCCCATCTTCGTCGGCCAGGGCCAGGCCATCAGCGAGGTGGCGGCCGATGACGTACGCGTGGCTGTGGTCGGCAACCCGGCCAACACCAACGCCCTCATCGCCATGAATAACGCCGGGGATGTCCCCGCCGAGCGGTTCAGCGCCCTGACTCGTCTGGACCAGAATCGCGCTTATGCCCAACTGGCGCAGAAGGCCAATGTGCGCGTCACTGATGTCAGTAATGTGGCTATCTGGGGCAACCACAGCGCCACGCAATACCCCGACTTTGAGAACGCCAAAATCAACGGCCGGCCGGCGATGCAGGTCATCACCGACCATGACTGGCTGCGCGGACCGTTCATCGAGACCGTCCAGAAACGCGGTGCGGCCATCATCGCCGCGCGCGGCCTCTCCTCGGCCATGTCGGCCGCCAATGCCGCCCTCGACCACGTGCGCAGTTTCGTCAACAAGACGCCCGATGGCGACTGGTTCTCGGCCGTGGTGCGCTCCGACGGCAGCTACGGCATCGACGAGGGGCTGATGTTCTCCTTCCCGCTGGTCAGCGACGGCCAGGGCGGCTGGAGCATCGTCCAGGGCTTGCCCCTGAGCGACTTCGCCAAGGGCAAGATCGCCGTCACGCAAGACGAACTGCGCGAGGAGAAGGCGGTCATCGCCGACCTGCTGAAGTAGCTCAGCCATTCCTGGCTGAATCTTATCGCGGTCAGGAATGACCGCGCTACAAGTTACATTATGATCAAGAACATCAACCATATCGCCATCATTGTGCCCGACCTGGAGGGCGCGCTGGACTTTTGGGAAGGAGCGCTGGGCCTGACTCTGGCGCGGACGCAATCGGTGCCGAGCGAGGCCGTCGATGTGGCTTTCCTGCCGGTCGGCGACAGCAACGTCGAACTGATGCGGCCCACCACGGCCGATTCCGGCGTCGCCCGCTATCTGGAGAAGCGCGGGCCGGGCATCCACCATATGTGCTTTGAGGTCGATGATATCGACGCCATGTTAGCCCGCCTGCGCGAACGCAATATCCAGCTGATCAATGAGGAACCCCTGACGGGCCACGGTGGCTATCGCTATGCCTTTGTCCATCCCAAGAGCACGGGGGGAGTTCTGATCGAGCTGTATCAGTTGAGCAACGAGTAACGACCGACAAGTGACGGGTGCATATATCATTCGTCACCCGTCACTCGTCATTCGTCACTTCATCAATAAAACTGGAGTATTTTAATGTCAGATCAATACGACGTCGTGGTTCTGGGGGCGGGGCCGGGCGGATACGTGGCGGCCATTCGCGCGTCACAGTTAGGCCTGAAGACGGCCATCATCGAGAAGCAATACATGGGCGGGGTGTGCCTCAACATCGGCTGTATCCCCACCAAGGCGCTGCTGAAAAACGCCGAAGTGGCCCATACGCTGCAGCACCGGGCCAAGGAGTTCGGCTTCAGCTTCGATAACCTGACTCTCGACTACGGCGTGGCCTTCAAGCGCAGCCGGCAGGTGTCCGACCGGCTGGTGAAGGGCGTCGGCTTCCTGATGAAGAAGAACAAGATCGACGTCTATGACGGCACGGGCAAGCTGACCGGACCCCATAGCCTGGCGGTCAAGCTCAACGACGGCAAAGACGCAACGCTGGAGGCCCGGAACATCATCATCGCCACCGGCGCGCGACCGCGGCCGTTCCCCGGCGTGCCCTTCGATGATGACAAGATCATCTCCTACGTCCCGGCCATCCTGACCGAGAATCTGCCCAAGTCGGTGGTCATCATCGGCGGCGGAGCCATCGGCGTCGAGTTCGCCTATGCCTGGGTCAACTACGGCGTGGACGTGACCATCCTGGAGATGATGCCTCATTTGCTGCCCAACGAGGAGCCGGACGTCAGCAATACGCTGGAGAGGGCCTACAAGAAGCTGGGCGTCAAGTTCCAGACCGGGGCCAAGGTCACGGGCATCGAGAAGACGGACAAGGGCGTCCGCGTCAGCGTCGAAGGCGGCGAGCCGCTGGAGGCCGACAAGTGCCTGGTGGCGATCAACTTCATGCCCAACACCGAGGACATTGGCCTGGAGGCGGCCGGGGTGCAACTGACGGAGCGCAAGAATATCGCCATCGACGGCAATATGCGCACCAACGTGCCCCACATCTACGCCATCGGCGACGTGGCCACGGACCACCGGCTGGCTCATGTGGCCTCGGCCATGGCCATGGTGGCGGCCGAAACGATCGCCGGGCATCCGACGATGTCGATCGACTACCGCATGATGCCGCGCTGCACCTACAGCCAGCCACAGGTGGCCAGCTTCGGTTACACCGAGGCGGCGGCCAAAGAGGCGGGTTATGAGGTCAAGGTCGGCCAGTTCCCGTTCCAGGCCAACGGCAAGGCGCTGGGGCTGGGCGAAGGCAACGGCTTCATCAAGATCATCGCCGACGCGCGCTATGGGGAAATCCTGGGCGCGCACCTCGTCGGCCCGGACGTGACCGAGCTGTTGCCGGAGCTAACGCTGGCCCGCAACAACGAACTGACGGCCGAAGAGATCGCCCGCAACGTCCACGCCCACCCGACGCTCAGCGAGGCGCTCATGGAAGCGGCTCATGGGGTAGAGGGGATGCCGATTCATGTTTAAGGTGGCGGCAGAAACGAGAGTTCATTGGCTGGCTATTCAGCCTATCCTGACGATTCGGAATGAGGATGAATACACTCGTGCCGTGGCGACCTTAAATGAATTGCTTGATGATGTCGGGGCGAACGAGAAGCATCCCCTCTATGGCTTGTTGGATACGTTGGGAACGGTGATCGCTGCTTATGAGGCAGACAATCTGACGCTGGCAGAAGCCGGCGGCGGCGAAGTGCTGGCCTATCTGATGGAAGAACACGGCCTACGACAGTCCGATTTGCCGGAAGTCGGCTCGCAGGGAGTTGTCTCGGAGGTACTCAGCGGCAAGCGAGAACTCAACGTACGGCAGATTCGGGAGTTGGCGGCACGGTTTGGGGTGTCACCGGCGGTGTTTGTTTGAAGACGTGTCTACACCACAGGGCGCTGAGTGAGGCGATCATGGAGGCGGTGCATGAGGTGGAGAGCAGGCAATTTATATCTAGTAGACAACCTGGTATGGAGTTTCTCGGGGGCGATCCGTTTATTTAGCAGGGTCGCCCTTGCCTTTTCAATACATTATTGGCGATAACGAGTACTGATAATTTATACTTATCAGGACTTGGGAGGATGACATGCAAAAGTGGGAATATTTGTTTTTGAAAGCTCGTTCCCGAGACAAGGGTTGGACAGACGCAGCCCTTGAGGTGGTACAAATAAACTTCGCAAACGTACCAAAACCGCGACCGGAGCTTGTAGAGTACATGAACGAACTAGGCCGTGACGGATGGGAACTTGTGAGTTGGAGGGACATTTTTAATTTAGTCTTTAAGCGGCCAGTTCTAACTGAGAGTTAGCAACATGACTGACCAGGCTTTGACCCTACATGACCAGTCGGCCGCGTTGACGGTCGGCCAGGCGGCCAACCGGGCGGCGGCGGCGTAGGCTTTTCTGGACTATCGCGGCCGCAAGGCGGCTAACGCGTAGAGGACCCATGGCGCAATGCTCAACGGGGCCTGCCCCTTGACCGAGCGCCGCTATTCCATTGTTGGCAAGTATTGTTGGATGAACTCGCTGGGAGTAAATACGGGCAGGGTTGCGGCGGAGAAGTCTTTTGTGTTGCGAGTAATAATCGCATCCAATCCTGCGGTGTTGGCCGCTGCATGTTGTACCGCGTCCTCATAATCACGAAAAGGGAGCAGGAGTGCCGAGTGCAACGTCTCTTGATCTATCGCGCAAACATTTAACGCAGCCAACAACTCAATGATTGCTTTCCTGGCTGTTTCTTCGTCTCGCAGCTTGCGGGCAATATAGAAAAGGTTAATCGGCGTGATGGCGGCGATGTAAGCGTTGAGTTGTTCACGCTCATGAGCCAGCCAGAGAGCAGCGGCCGCATCGGCAAACGGCGCGCGATCCAGAAGCAGATCGAGAATAACGTCCGTATCCAGCAGTACGCGCATCAATTATACTTTTCGATCAAGTAATCGGTATACCCCTCGCGCAATTCGTGCTCCGAGGGAAGCGGGCCATCCGGCTTGAGCATTCCACGAACACGAGCCAGCGACGACTCACCGGTTTGTGGTGGCTGCCACTCTGCAGCCATCAAATGGACCAGCTCTTCCATTAATGTCAGCCGTTTTTCATTCGGTAGTTGCCTGACGGCAACTATAATATCCTGATAAGTAATCATCGGTATACCTAATAGAAGTATATCATTATTTAGTGATATTTGATGGAAACGTAGAAAATGATGAACCAAGCCAGGAAGATAACTGACTCAATCACGCCTGGGATGCTCCTGCACCACCCACGCATTCCTATCAGGATCATCAAAAAAGATAAACGAGTTCCAATCCCCACCGCGGCCGTCAACCAGCGTCGCGCCTTCGTAGTGACTGACCGAACTGACGGCGACGCCGTGCTGGCCTATCTGATGGAAGAACACGGCCTACGACAGTCCGATTTGCCTGAAGTCGGCTCGCAGGGAGTGGTCTCGGAGGTACTCAGCGGCAAGCGAGAACTCAACGGACGGCAGATTAAGGAGTTGGCGGCACGGTTTGGGGTATCGCGCGCGGGAT
>JAGOZU010000080.1 GCA_018058545.1 Promineifilum sp.
TGATGACTCCAACGCTATAAGTATCGGCGCTGAGCAGTTCACCCGGCTGGGAACTCTCCACATGTCGTTCCCGGAAGGAAGGATTGTTCTTCTCCAGCGCCTTAACCTGCTCTTCAGTCAGCTCAAAACCTCTCGCCTAATGGTTGGGGAGGACAATTCGTTTCTACTGTTGGTAACGGTGTTCAAATCTACTCTACAACCGGCAAGGTCGGTCTAGTTGTGAGTGGCGGTAGTAAGAATGCTGCTGTACCCACCTCAGATGGAGATCGCCTGTTATATAGCGAAGAATCAACGGAGGTCTGGTTCAGCGACTATGGTTTTGGGGAGCTGCAAGATGGACAGGTACTGATAAGGATTGACCCTGTTTTCGCCGAAACCGTCAATCTAAAAGAGCCATACCACGTGTTCTTGCAGGCGTAGGGTGATGTCGAGTTGTATGTCACTGAGCGTGGCAGTAGCTTCTTCCAAGTAGTTGCTAAAGAGGGGTCTATTGACAAGGATTCAGAGTTTTCTTATCGAATCGTCGCCAAGCGACTCAATTTTGAAGACGACCGCCTTGAGCAAGCCCCTTGGGTGACCGAAGAAATGCCCTACTATCAACCACCCGAACCTCCGCCCGCAACACCGGAGTTAGTTAACTAAGTCGGAGGAGAATGATGAATAATCGCATTACCCTTATAATTGGGTGTCTTGTTCTAGTAGGGGGTATCATCCTGGCGGCTATCACGCCGAATCAACAAGCTTTCCTGCTTGACAACGCGATAACGTTCACCCCTGCGGAACCATTGCTGTCCCCTCCTCCGACAGCCCCTCCAATTGGGCCATACAACGAGTACATGCCACTCGTTCTAGATACTGTCTTGACACCGGTTATCCCGCCGACGCCAACGTTAGAAGTTGAACCGACCACCACGGCGACCCCACCGCCGCCGACGCCGCCACCGACCGATGAGCCAGGATAGAGACTCTACGGGATTCAATTAAACGACAAGGCCCGACGGGTTAGCCATCGGGCCGTTTTTTCATCAGGATCACGACTGCAGCATTAGCTTGAAATACGCGATCCGGATCCGGTACTTAACCTATAGCTGGTTAAGAAACCGGAGCAGTCCGTTCTACGGGCTGCCTACACCCGCGTCAGCTTGCGATACGTAATCCGGTGCGGCCGCTCGGCCGCCGCGCCCAGCCGCCGCTTCTTGTCCTCTTCGTACTCGCTGTAGTTGCCGGGGAACCAGAAGACCTGGCTGTCGCCCTCGAAGGCCATGATGTGGTTGGCCACGCGGTCGAGGAACCAGCGGTCGTGGCTGATGACCACGGCCGATCCGGCGAAGCTGAGCAGCGCCTCCTCCAACGCCCGCAGCGTGTTCACGTCCAGGTCGTTGGTCGGCTCGTCCAGCAGCAGCACGTTGGCTCCGCTCTTCAGCACCTTCGCCAGATGTACCCGGTTGCGCTCGCCGCCGGACAGTGTGCCGACCAGCTTCTGCTGATCCGATCCGGCGAAGTTGAAGCGCGACACATAGGCCCGCGAGTTCACTTTGCGCTTGCCCAGTTCCAGCGTCTCCTCGCCGCCGCTGATCTCCTGCCAGACGGTCTTCTCGTCGTCCAGCGAATCGCGGCTCTGATCGACGTAGCCGAGCTTCACCGTCTGGCCGACGGTCAGAGCGCCGTCGTCGGGCTGCTCCTGGCCGACGACCATGCGGAAGAGCGTCGTCTTGCCCGCGCCGTTCGGCCCGATGACGCCGACGATGGCCCCCGGCGGGATGTCGAAGGTCATGTCATCCACCAGCAGCCGGTCGCCGAAGCCCTTGTCCACCTTTTCGGCCCGGATGACGATATCGCCCAGGCGCGGGCCGGGCGGGACGTAGATCTCCAGCTCTTCGCGAGCCTTCTCGCCGCCCGCCTCCAGCAGTTCATTGTACTGGCTGATGCGCGCCTTGCTCTTGGTGGTGCGGCCGCGCGGCGACATGTGGATCCACTCCAGCTCGCGCTCCAGCGTCTTCATGCGCTGGGCCTCGGAGCGTTCCTCCTTGGCCAACCGCTGCTGCTTCTGCTCCAGCCACGACGAATAGTTGCCCTTCCAGGGGATGCCGTGGCCGCGATCCAGCTCCAGAATCCATCCGGCTACGTTGTCGAGGAAGTAGCGGTCGTGGGTGACGGCGATGACCGTCCCGGCGTATTGCTGAAGATGCTTCTCCAGCCAGGCCACGGACTCGGCGTCGAGGTGGTTGGTCGGCTCGTCGAGCAGCAGGATGTCGGGTTGCTTGAGCAACAGCCGGACGAGGGCCACGCGCCGCCGCTCGCCGCCGGAGAGGATGGCCACCGGCGTCTCGCCCGGCGGGCAGCGCAGGGCGTCCATCGCCAGTTCGAGGCGGCTGTCGAGGTTCCAGGCGTCCATGTGGTCGAGCTTGTCCTGGAGCTTGCCCTGGTCTTCGATGAGCTTGTCCATCTCGTCGGCCGAGAGATCCTCGCCGAAGCGGGCGTTGAGTTCGTCAAACGCGCGCAAGGCATCGACGATTTCCTGCACGCCTTCCTCGACGACCTCGCGCACGGTGCGCGATTCGTCCACGAGCGGTTCCTGCTCCAGATAGCCGATGGTGTAGCCGGGAGAGAGGATCGTCTCGCCGAGGTGATCCGTGTCGACGCCGGCCATGATCTTGAGCAGCGTGCTCTTGCCGGAACCGTTGAGGCCCAGCACGCCGATCTTCGCGCCGTAGAAGTAGGACAGGTAGATGTCGCGCAGGATGGTGCGGTTGGGCGGGATGATCTTGCCCACGCCCACCATGGAATAGATTACTTTGTTGTCGGTCATAATAGTCGCTATTGGATGTCCGGCTTGGGGCCGAGGCGCGCCAGCTCTGCCTCAACCAGTTCCGGCTCCAGTTTCTTGAAGAGCGGTTGCGGCTTGGGCAACGCTCGCCCGGCGGGGATCGTGGTTGGCTCCCAGCGGCCGACGGCATTCGCCCCGTCGTAGGTCAATCCCAGGTGGCTGCGCGTCATCTCGTCGTATTGCCGGATGGTCTGTTCGCCGAAGATCGTCCCCGGCTCGCCGAGCATCTCGTGGAGTGCCTGAGCGGTGAAGGGCAACACGGGCGCCCATAGGATCCGCAGGCTGCTGATGGCCTGCAAGGCGACGTAGAGGGCGCGACCGGCGGCCGTTGGGTCGGTCTTGAAGACGGTCCACGG
This sequence comes from Promineifilum sp., assembly GCA_018058545.1. Lineage (GTDB taxonomy): Bacteria > Chloroflexota > Anaerolineae > Promineifilales > Promineifilaceae > Promineifilum. The sequence goes on from JAGOZU010000080.1 coordinate 3,184, forward strand.
GCTGGCCTCTTCCAGATACTGGTTGACCAGCGTAGAGAGGCGCAGCACTTCCTGCACGGCGGCGCGGAACTTGCAGGCATCGTAGAGATCGCCCACGTTGTCGAAGCCCTCATCAATGGTTGCCAGCAAGGCCGCATCGGCCGCAGTCAATTCGCCCGGCTCCTGCACGACCCCGCCGAAGTAGCGCTGGGTCATGTTCAGCACCCGGTTCACCAGGTTGCCCCAGTTGGCCACCAGTTCGTTGTTGTTGCGCTCGATGAACCCGGCCCAACTCCAGTCGCTGTCGCGCGTCTCCGGCATGTTGGTGGTCAGGTAGTAGCGCAGCGGGTCGGGATCGTAGCGGTCAAGCGCGTCGAGCATCCACACGCCCCAATTACGGCTGCCGCTAATCTTCCGGCCCTCCATGTTCATGAATTCGTTGGCGGGCACGTCGTCGGGCAGATTAAGCAACGCTTGCGGGTCGTCGCTATAGAGACCGCGCGACCCCAGAAGCTGCGCCGGCCAGAACACGGTGTGGAAGGGCACGTTGTCCTTGCCGATGAAGTACATCGTGCGCGCCCCGGCGTTGTCCCACCAGTTGCGCCAGGCCTCCGGTTCGCCCCGGTTATTAGCCCATTCGATGGTCGCCGACAGATAGCCGATGACCGCCTCGAACCAGACGTAGAGCACCTTGCCCTCGAAGCCGTCCTCGACCGGCACGGGGATGCCCCAATCCATATCGCGGGTGACGGCGCGGCCGATCAACCCCTGGTCGATGAAATTCCGGGCGAAGTTGATGACCTGCGGCCGCCACTGCTCCTTGTCGTCATGAATCCATGCCGACAGGGAATCCTCGGCAATGGCCGGCAGATCGAGGAAGAAATGTTCGGTGTCGCGCAGGACCAGCGAACTGTTATCCCGCTTGCTGCGCGGGTTGATAAGCTGAGCCGCGCTCTCGAAGAGTGTATTGCAGTTGTCGCATTGATCGCCGCGCGCGCCGGTAAAGCCGCAGTTGGGGCAGGTCCCTTCCACGTAGCGGTCAGGCAGGAATTTGCCGGCCTCCGGCGAATACATCTGGGGCGTCACCTTGCGATAGAGATAATTATTCTTCAGCAGTTGGCTGAACATATCCTGCGACACCCGAAAATGGTTCTCGGTGTGGGTGCTCGTGTAGAGGTCGTAGCTGATGCCCAATCGCCGGAACAACGTCAGGAAGCGGCTGTGAAAGTGCTCATACACTTCCAGGGTGCTCAGCCCCATCTCCTCGGCCTTGACCGTCACCGGCGTGCCGTGGCTATCGGAGCCGGAGACCATCACGACATGGTTGCCCCGCAGGCGATGGTAGCGGGCAAAGACGTCGCCGGGCAGATGGGAGCCGGTGACGTTTCCCTGGTGGATATCCGAGTTGGCGTAGGGCCAGGCGATGCTGACCAGCACGTACTGAGCCATGATCTTATTCGACTTCGTCCTCTTCGTATTCTTCGTACTCTTCGACTTCCTCTTCCTCGTCCTCAGTGATCTCCGTCAGGGCCTCGGCCAACAGCTCAAAGTCGTCTTCGCTGATGCGGAAGAAAGTCTCGGATTCGATATGGAGCTTGCCGAAATCCGGATAGCTCTCCAGGTCGATTGAATCGACGCTGACGCCATGGCTCAGATCGGGCGAGGCTGCGTCGACATCGGTGGGGAAGAAGGCGGCCTTCTCCAGATCGGTGGTGTAGGTATGTTGCTTTGGGTCGGCCTCGGACATCTCGCCGGTGATGGTGACGACGGCAAAGAAGGTCTGGGCTTCGATGGCATAGTAGATGAAGCGATCGCCGGGCTTCATGCGCTGGGCCAGTTCGGGCGACGGCACCATGACCACGCGCTCCTGCCAACCCGGGAAGGCCAGTTCCTCGCCGGGCGGGATGCTTACGGCCTTGATGTAATGGGTCGTGTCCTTGTTGGATTGGCGCATGTGCCGGCTGCTGGCGGCGCGCGCCTCTTGCTCGGCCACGATGTTTTCCCAGATTCGGGCCTGAATATTGATGTTTAATTCGGCTTCTGAGCCGTCATTGTAGCGCACGGTCATGCGCCGGCCGTCGACGGCCAGCACAGTGTATTCACCTATGCGATTTCGATAGACGCCATTGACTTCGAACATCGCTTTCTATATTACTCCTGTGAAAATTTCGGCAGCATAGTATCTGTTTACCTATCTTAAGGCAAATGTCCGCACGTTGGTATTAACCAGTCGTCGCGCGCCGTCAAGTGCCGGCGCGACCGCGCCGATCCCGATCAAATACCATAGCCTGGGACTTAATAGTCTGGACATATTGAACTTCCTCGCAATTGGTCAGGGCGGGGAGAATCGCCAAGGTTATCTGTTTGTGACGCGATGCATTATAGCAAATATCGATGGTTTTGGATATGGCCGGACCTCGTATTACCTTGTCGCCCGGGCCTTTGACGCTCCAAGGCCCCAAAGATATACTCACCCCTTATGCGACTTTCACGATCCTTCGGTAAAACCTTGCGTGAGGCCCCGGCTGAGGCTGAACTCACCAGTCACCAACTGCTCATTCGCGCCAATTTCATTCGTCCTGTTGGCGCGGGCATTTACACCTTCATGCCTCTCGGCTACCGGGTCATCCGCAAAATCTGGGACATCATGGCCGAAGAGATGGACGCCATCAGCGGCCAGGAGATGTGGATGCCCAACCTGCATCCGGCGATATTGTGGCAGGCCACCGGCCGCTGGGATCGGGTCGATGTCCTCTTCAAGCTGAAGGGCAGTGGCAACCGCGAGTACGCCCTGTCGGCCACCCACGAGGAGATCGTCGTCGATCTGGCCCTGCGCGACATTGAGAGCTATCGCGATCTGCCGCGCATGGTCTATCACATCAGCAAGAAGTTTCGCGATGAGCCACGGCCGCGCGGCGGTTTGATGCGCCTGCGCGAATTCATCATGAAGGACGCCTATACGCTTGACCGCAGCGAACAGGAGCTTGACGACTACTATCCGAGCATGCTCCAGGCCTACTTCAACATCTTCGATCGCTGTGGGGTGCCCACCGTCGCCATCAATGCCGATGTCGGCGCGATGGGCGGCAAGACGTCGCAGGAATTCACCGTGCCCCATCCGCAAGGGGAGGATGAATTCATCGCTTGCGCCAATTGCGATTACGCGGCTAACGTCGAGGCGGCCGAGTTCGTTCGCGAGGGAGAGCGTCCGGCCGCCCTGGCCGAGCTGGTCAAGGTCGAGACGCCCGATTGCAAGACTATCGCCGACGTGGCGGTCTTCATCGGCGTGCCGACCACCGACACGCTGAAGTGCATCTTCTACTGGTGGCGGCCGAACTTCGTCGAAAAGCCGGGCGAAGGCCGCCTGGTGTTTGCCATGACGCGCGGCGATCTGACCATCAACGACACCAAGCTGGTCAACGCCATCGGCGGCGGCTTCATCCGCCAGGCGACCGAGGATGAGGTTCGCTCCATCGGCGCTGTGCCCGGCTACGCCTCGGCCATCGGCATGGCTCCGGCCCGGGATATGGCCTCGCCGGGCGTCATGATCGTCGCCGATGAATCGATTAATAATGGCGGTAACTATGTCGTCGGCGCCAACGAGGACCCCTACCACTACACCGGCGCGAATTTGGGTCGCGATTTCGAAGTCAGCCGGATCGCCGACATCGCTCAGGCCACTACCGGGCACAAATGTCCGTCCTGTGGCGGGCTTATCGAGGCCAGGCGAGCCATCGAGGTCGGCCACTGCTTCAAGCTGGGCACGCGCTACAGCGCGGCCGTCAACGCCACCTATCTGGATGAAAACGGCCAGCCGCAACTCATCTACATGGGCAGCTACGGCATCGGCCTCGACCGGCTGATGGCCACGATCGTGGAACTCCACAACGACAAGGACGGCATCATCTGGCCCGACAGTGTCGCCCCCTATCAGGTGCATCTGGTCCACATCGGCAAGGAGGGCGACGGCACGAAGGAAAAGGCCGAGGCGATCTACGCCGATCTGACGGCCGCCGGCGTCGAGGTGCTCTACGACGACCGCGACGGTCTGGGCGCGGGCGTCAAGTTCAAGGATGCCGATCTGATGGGCATTCCCACCCGCGTCACCCTTTCAGCGCGCAGCCTGGAGCAGGGCGGGGTGGAAGTGAAGCGGCGCAGCGAGAGCGAGCGGCAGGTCCTTCCTGTTTCCGAACTGATGACGCTCCTGAGCAGCTAGGAGCATTCACCATCTTGCCTTGAACCTTTTCAAGCGGCCCGCCATGTGCGGGCCGTTTTCGTTTCCGCTACTCCCGCCCATAAAGTATGCCAACCATCCGGGAATACGTCCCGATCCTCACCCGGGCAAACTTCCCGGTCGGGTTGAATCTCGCGCCTCATGACGAGGACACGCCCGCGCCTCTATACTCTGTCATATCCTAAACGATTTGAGTGACAATGCGTCATCCATCGTTCCACGACGAAGTAAAGAGGCAATCATGAATGAATCAAGTGATCAGTTTGTCGGTTGGGTGGCTATCCTTGGCGGCGTCATTGGAGTCATCGGCTTCATTTCACTGCTGCTGATGTTCATCGTCGGCGAACCGTTCGGCACGGTCAATGACTTTCTCAGCATTCCGACGGGTCTCTTGATGTTACCGATGGTTGTGACCCTCTACCGGCTCCTGGCCGGCGAATATCCTCTGCCGGGCCTGTTGGCCTTGCTTGCGGGCATCGCCGGTTTCCTGACGACGATCACCGGGTCAATCCTGCTGCTCACCAATCGCATCGATTTTCAGCTCTCGCTCCTGCCCGGTATAGGCGGATTTGGCTTGATCGGCCTGTGGGTGCTAATCAACTCGATCATAGGGCTGAGAAGCGGCGCGTTACCGCGTGGCCTCGCCTGGGTGGGCATCTTGCTGGCGGTCACGCCGTCGATGGCCTTGCTCGCGGTGTTCAGGCTGGAGAGCATCGCCAATGGGCTGACTGGAATGACCGGCCAGACAACCGGCTTCCAAATGAGTTTACCCATTATGGTGGTATTCCTGTTGGGGTTCATCAGTTATGCCGGGCTGCCGATCTGGTTCATTGCGTTGGGTCGATTGTTTACGTTGGGCCGGTTGGGCCTTGCCGTTGGAGCGCTCAGCGTATCCTGAGAGTTGGCCATACATTTCACACCTTACGGAGGTTCAAGATGAAAGCTTCGCGCGCGGTCTACCTGGTGTTTGCCTGGCTGTTTGTAATCGGAGTTGCCGTGCAGGTCTTCTTCGCCGGCATGGCCGTTGTGGCCGGGCGATGGCCGTGGACGAATCATATTTCCCTCGGCCATTTGTTAGCCTTGCCGTTGCTGGTCATGTTGATCACGATGTACGTCGGCAAGTTGCCGGGGCGGATGAAACGGCTGACCTGGCTCCTGTTCCTCGTCTACGTGCTGCAGGCCGATGTGCTTATTTTCTTGCGGACGTCCGCCCCGATCTTGTCGGCCCTGCACCCCGTGCTGGCGTTGATCGATTTCGCGCTGGGACTGATGCTGGCCCGACAGGTGGGAGTGATTCTTCGGATCGGGGAAACGCCCGCCACCCAGCCGTTGCAACCGGATAGCGCTATCGGTGATTGAGCCGATGACCGGAACGAAGAGGAAATCACCATGACCAACGAGCAAGTCGATCTCGGTTCACGCACTTTCCTGGCCGTCGCCAACCGCCGGGTCGTCCGCGCCACGTGCTGCAATGATGGTAGTTGGCAGGTCGCAACCGTTCTGGACGGGCCGTCGCCGGTGACGCTGGCCGGCGATCCCAACCATCCCGACGTCGTGTATGCCGGGACTCAGGGCAATGGCGTTTATCGCTCGGCCGATCGCGGCCGTAACTGGGCCTCCTTGGGAATGGCCGGGCGGATCGTTAAGTCGCTCGCCGTCAGCCCCCACGACCCCGACGTGATCTATGCCGGAGTGAAACCGGCCCTCGTCTACAAGACCAATGATGGCGGCCAACACTGGGTCGAATTGGAAGGCTTCCGGCGCGTTCCCAATCGCTGGTGGTGGTTCTCGCCGGCCGAGCCGCCCTTCCGGGCCTATGTCAACGCCCTGGCTGTTTCACCCGCCGAACCGTACGTCGTCCTGGCGGGAATCGAGTTCGGCGCGGTGGTGCGCAGCGAGGACGGCGGCCGCACCTGGTCGAGACATCGTCCCGGCGCGATGCGCGACTGTCACTCTCTGGGATTTCATCATCGAGACGGGCGGTGGGTCTATGAGGCCGGAGGAACGGGCGGTGGGGCGGCCGTCAGCCGCGATGGTGGCCGCACCTGGAAACAGCCTAAAAGCGGCCTGGCCAAGAAGTATGGCGTGGTCTGTGCCGCCGACCCGGCGCGGCCGGAGGTCTGGTACGTGGCCGTGGCTCCCGGCCCGGGCAAGGCTTATGGGGAAAACGCGGAGGCCTATCTATACCGAGCCTCGGCCGGAGCCGACTGGCAGCCCATCGGCTGGGAACCTCAGCCAATGCGCCGGATGCCGCGAGCGCTGGTCACCCTGCCGGATGCGCCGGGCCAACTCTTTGTTGGGACGACCTATGGCGACGTATGGCACACGGCCGACTATGGCGATTCCTGGCAGCGCTTGCCATTCGATTTGGGCGGCGGGTTGTCGTTGCTGGTTCTTTAGAACGATAGAACGATTGAGGAAGGATGAGAAACATTATGAAAAAAGTACTCAAGTGGATTGGAATCCTGCTGGCCGGACTGGTTGGGGTCATTGTAATCATTGCCCTGGTGGGTTATTTCGTCAGCGAACGCCGGATCAACAAGGCCTACGTGATTGCGGTTGAGCCACTGACCGTGCCGACTGACGCGGCCGACATTGAGGAGGGCCATCGGCTGACCGTCATTCGTGGCTGTATAGATTGTCATGGCACAGATTACGGCGGGACGACCATGCTCGAAGACCCTCTCATTGGTCGTATCTATGGCGCTAATCTGACGACAGGCCAGGGCAGCGCCACCGCCGAGTGGTCGGCTGAAGATTGGGCCAGAGCGATCCGCAACGGTGTTGCCCCGAACGGCCGTGCTCTATTGGTGATGCCCAGCCTCGAATATTCGGGATTGAGCGACGAGGATGTCGGCCGAATCATCGCCTACCTGCGCTCCGCGCCGCCGGTCGATCGCGCACTGCCGGAATCCAGCCTGGGGCCGATGACTCGCGCCATGCTGGTTACCAATCAGCCGCCGCCGCTCCTCTCGGCCGAAGTGATCGACCAATCCCACCGACCGCCCAGGAGTCTGGTTCCGGAAGCGTCGGCGGAGTATGGAGCATATCAGGCGACGACTTGCACCGGCTGCCACGGCAAGAACCTGGGCGGTGGCCCGGTGCCGTTCAGCCCGCCCGACAAGCCCAAGGCGGCGAACCTGACACAAGGCGGCGATTTGGCTAACTGGACGTTGGAGCAGTTCAAAACCACGTTGCGCACCGGCATGACGCCGGAAGGCAGACAGCTGGATCCGCAAAACATGCCCTGGCCGGTGACGTCGCAAATGACTGACGTGGAGTTAGAGGCATTGTGGCTATATTTTCAAAGCCTGCCGCCGGTGGCAACCGGGAATTAAGACCCGGTCAGGAGATTGACATAATGTATGAATGGTTGGTCTATATTCACGTTCTGGCGACGTTCGCTTTCCTGCTGACGCACGGTGTCAGTAGCGTGGTCTCCTTGCGCTTGCGCAGGCAGCGCGATCCGGCTGTGGCGCGGGCCTGGCTGGAACTCAATGCCAGTGGTAGCGTCATTGCCGTGCTCTATGGTTCGTTGCTCATCCTGCTGATTAGCGGGGTAATCAACGGCTTCATGGGGAAATGGTGGGGTCAGTGGTGGATATGGGTCTCATTGATACTGCTCATCCTCATCATCGTGGCCATGGGTCTGATCGGCTCAAGACATTACAGCAAAATACGCAAGGCGCTGGGCATGCCTTATTTCGACGGGCGAAAGGGGCACCCTGCCGAACCTCCCGCGCCGGATGAGGAGATCGTGGTTTTGTTGGCGAACTCGCCGGCCATCACCCTGACCGTTATCGGTTTCGGCGGGATCGCCGTCATTCTTTGGCTCATGATGTTCAAGCCATTTTAACGCGGTGGAACGACGGCGCGCTCCCAGGCTGAGAAGCTATGTTATAATGTTCTCGAATCATGGGCGAAACTGAACAACTCACACCTACCATACGCCCGAAAAGCGCGGTGAATGCGGATGATTCGACGCCTCGTTCCATGTGGCTGGCGCGCGTATGGGCAGCGGCCGTCATCATCGTGATGGCACTGAACTTTGTGATGGTCGTCTGGTATGTGGTTCGCACAGGTGACACGACGAGCTTTTTGTCACACCAGATGATGACGCCTTTCCTGTCGATCATCTATACCGGCCTTGGGGTTGTCATCATCAACCATAGGCCCCGGAACCCTATCGGCTGGATCTTTCTGATCGTGAGTTCGTCCTACGTCCTCAGCGCGCTGGTCGCCGGGGCGTTGCTTTACACCTCGATTCTTCCTGCTCCCCTCGACTCGCTTCTGCTCGACCTGGCGACCTGGCTGGGCAATTGGGCATGGCTGCCGGCTCAACTTTTGCCGCTGACCTTTGTCTTTCTTCTTTTTCCCGACGGTCGTTTGCTTTCACCGCGCTGGCGAATAATTGGTTGGGCGGCCGGGCTAGGCCTGTTGTCATTAATGCTGGGTCTGGCTGCCCACCCCGGCCCCATAGCCGATTGGGCATCACAACCCAACCCCTTCGGCATTGCCGGTGCGGAACGCGTCCTCGATAGCCTGATGACGGTAGGCAGTGTTTTGCTGGCTATCGGCGTTTTTGGTTCGATGTTTGCTATTGCCGTGCGTTTCCGGCGATCGGAGGGAATCGAGCGCGCCCGGATGAAATGGCTGGTCTATGCCGCCATCCTCATCCTGATTGCCGGCGCTTTCACTCTGCCGTATTGGCTCACGGGAAATTTGGCAGGCGGTCTGGCCCTGGAGTTGAGCATCGTTCTGACGAATTTGGTGACCCTGGGGATTGCCGTCGCAGTGACGATCGCCATTGTGGGCTACCGGTTGTACGATATTGATGTCATCATTAACCGGACGCTGGTGTACAGCGTGATGACCGGCGTCATTATCCTGATTTACAGCATCGTCGTCGGCACGGCGAGCGTCTTCTTCGGTTCAAGCGGCAACTGGCTCCTGACGTTGGTGGCCACCGGGTTGGTGGCTGTTCTTTTTCAACCTATCCGCGATCGCTTGCAGCGCGGCGTGAACCACCTTCTCTACGGGCAGCGCGACGAGCCGTTTGAAGTGATGGCCCGGTTGGGGCAAAGCCTGGAACAGACAATCACGCCCGATTCGGCCTATCCCACCATTGTGGAAACGGTGGCCCAGGCCATGCGTCTGCCCTATGTTGCCATTCAAATTCCGCGGGGCGGCCAACGCTGGACGGCCGGCGCGTACGGCATTCCCGGCGGCGATCCGGTGTCGTATGAACTGACCCACCAGGGTGAAATCGTGGGCTGGCTGCAGGTCGGCCGTCGCGCGCCGGATGAGGCATTTAATCCGGCCGACGAACGCCTGCTGCAAAACATAGCCCGACAGGCGGGCGCGGCCGTGCACAATGCCCAACTGACGGCCGACCTGCAACGTTCCCGGCAACAGATCGTGGCTGGTCGTGAGGAAGAGCGTCGCCGCCTGCGCCGCGACCTCCATGACGGGCTGGGGCCGTCTCTGGCTTCACTGCTGCTGGAGGCGCGAGTGTTGCGGCGGATGATCCGCGACGATCCGGCGGCGGCCGAACGACTCGCAGATGAGATGCAGGGCGACATTCGGGAGACAATCGACGACGTTCGCCGCGTAGTCAACGAACTGCGCCCTCCCGCGTTGGATGATCTGGGGCTTGTGCCCGCGATTCAGATGATGGCGGACAAGTTCGGCCGCCCACGGGGTGACGGGGCTGCGGGGACGGTCATTCAGGTAGAGGCATTGGAGGCGCCGCCGTCCCTGCCCGCGGCGGTCGAAGTGGCGGCCTACCGAATCATTCAGGAAGCCCTGACGAATGTGACTCATCACGCCCGAGCGCGCCACGCTTGCATCCGCTTGCGGCTTGATCGGGAACTCCACATTGAGATCGCCGATGACGGTATTGGATTCAACGGCAGCCGGGATGAGGGAGTGGGTCTGCATTCCATGCGCGAGCGAGCCGCAGAATTGGGAGGTAGCCTGATCGTCAGTCGCCGGCCAGAGGGCGGGACACTGGTGTCGGCAACATTGCCCATTGGAGGGGCCGGCTGATATGGATCCGATCAACGTCCTCATCGCCGATGATCATCCGCTCTTTCGCAAGGGGATGCGCACGTTGCTCGATTCCATGCCGGAGACGGTTGTGGTCGGCGAGGCGACGACCGGGAAAGAGGCGGTCGAACTGGCTTTGGCGCTCATGCCGGATATTGTCCTGATGGATTTGAAGATGCCGGAGGGGGGCGGGCTTGCGGCCATCGGCCAGCTTACCCGGGAGATGCCCGATGCCCGCATTCTGGTGGTCACTCTATTCGAAGACGATGAGTCGGTGTTCGCCGCCCTGAAGGCCGGAGCGCGCGGCTACGTGCTCAAGGATGCTGACGAGTTGGAAATGGTGCGCGCCATTCAGGCTGTAGCCCGTGGGGAGGCTATCTTCAGCCCGACCATTGCCTCGCGTCTGATGGGCTACTTCGCGGCGACGCGAGCGTCTCCCTACGCTGAGGATTTCCCCGACCTCACCGAGCGCGAGCGGGAAATATTGGCGATGATCGCCCGCGGCCGGTCCAATCATGAGATCGCCGAAGAGCTTTTCATCAGCCTGAAGACCGTGCGCAATCATTCCTCCAGCATTTTCAACAAGCTTCAGGTCGCCGACCGGACGCAGGCGGCGATTCGGGCGCGCGAGGTTTGGGGAAACGAGCGCAAGGTATGAGGATAGTAAATCGCTCTGGGCGGTCCTGTAAAGCCCCAAAGTTTGTCGATTCTTCCCTTGATGCGATCAAGACTAAAAAGCCTCGACAAATAGTTGCAATCCTCTGATTTTCATATGTATACTCTAACATCGCCGTCCGCCATAAAAGGCGGTGTCGTCCACCAAGCCACCCCTGTTCGCGCTGACTTGGCAGACCCTAACCGAAGACGCCGGTTACGTTGATGAACCGGTACATCATGACAACCGCAGGACGAATATTGATTTCGTCCCGCCCAATTACGATAGAGGGTTTGATATATGTACAGCTGGATGGTCTATATCCACGTTCTGGCGACCTTCGCCTTCCTGATAACCCATGGTGTGAGTAGCGTCGTTTCCTTGCGGTTGCGCCATCAACGCGACCCGGCCCAGGCGCGGGCCTGGCTGGAGCTATACGCCAGCCCCGGCGTCTACAAGGTACTCTATGGCTCACTCCTCGTGCTCCTGCTCAGCGGCATTATCGGCGGGTTCATGGGCAAATGGTGGAGTTACGGCTGGATCTGGCTCTCGTTGCTCCTGCTTGTTGGCATCATCGCCGCCATGTTCCTCATCGGCGGCAAATATTACACTCGGCTACGAAAAGCGCTGGGAATGTTCTGGTTTGACCGCGGGAAGGTTCAGCCGCCCGTTGAGCCGGCTCCGGCCGAGGAGATCGAAGCTCTCCTGGCCAATACCCCGGCCGTATCGATGGCCGTTATCGGCTTTGGCGGCATCGCCGTCATCCTGTGGCTCATGATGTTTAAGCCGTTTTAACGCCATCCGGGAAAACCCACAGCGCGAATCGTTTGTTCAAGGCAGGCTGACCAGGAGGGATGAAGGCAAATCCCCAGGAGGCACCCCAAACTATTCATCAATGTAACGACATAAACGAAAAAAGTATCCTGTTCGCGGGCGGTGGAGCCGGAATGCATTGTGACATTCGATATCGACACATTCTGGAGATAGAACCGTGAAAAAACTATTGAAATGGTTGGGTATTCTGTTGGCTGTAGTCGTTGTTGTTGGGCTTGTAGCCGTGGCCGGCGTCTATATCGTTAGCGGATCGCGCCTCAACAAGAGTTATGACGTGGCCGTTCAACCGATTACGATCCCTACCGACGCGGCTGGTATTGCGGAAGGCGGGCGATTGATCACGATTCGCGGCTGCAATGGTTGCCATACCCCCGACTTGGGCGGGACGGTGATGATCGATGATCCTGCGCTGGGCACTTTCTATAGCGCGAACCTGACCTCCGGAGCGGGCAGCGCGACGGCGCAATACACCGTTGAGGACTGGGATCGAGCCATTCGCCATGGCGTTAAACCGAACGGTAAAGGTGTCATGATCATGCCCAGCAATGAGTTTTCGGTCCTGAGCGACGAGCAACTGGGTCAGATGATCGCCTACCTGCAAACGGTGCCGCCCGTCGATCGCGAGCATCCGAAGCCGAAGGTAGGCCCGTTGGGACGTGTGTTGTTTGTGGCGGGACAATTGCCACTGCTACCGGCGGCTGGGATTGACCAAACGGCCACGCATCCCGCTTCTGTACCTCCCTCGGCTTCCGTGGAATATGGCGCCTATATGGCGACTACCTGCCAGGGTTGTCACTATCCCAACATGGCCGGCGGCCCCAGCCAGGAACCCGGCGGGACTCCCGCGGCCAACCTGACTCCGTCCGGGGCGCTGGCGAACTGGACACTGGATGACTTCAAGACCGTGTTGCGAACCGGCGTGACCCCTGATGGTGTCGAAATTAATCCCGAGGCGAGGCCC